>NZ_JBEZCZ010000001.1:0-365412 GCF_040647875.1 Micromonospora sp. NPDC049230 | reverse complement strand
CGCAAAACCCCGTTGCGTTACGGCCCGGCTTGGCGATCATGGAGTTGTGGTGCCGACTTTGGGGGTTTTACGGGCGTTTTGTTACCCACCACAACTCCATGATCGGCGAGGCAGTGCTGGTTGACGCAAGATCGAGCACGATCATGCGGTGACACCGATCAACGGATGAGGGCGCGCGGATACGACGGAGGTCGCCGGCGCTGTGCCCGGCGACCCGCTCGTCGCGGCGTACGGCCCGCCTCAGCGGCGGGACTGGCTCAGCGGTGCCCCTCCGGGCGCTGCCGCCACCTGTCCTCCATGCGGTCCAGGATCGACGACCGGCGACCGGATCGGCCACCACGCGGACGGCGACGACTCGTCGTGCCGCCCACCACGTGCAGGTCGGGTGACTGCGCCCGCCGGTGCGACTGCACCGCGTACGCGGCCGACGCCAGCATGACGACAAAGCCCGCCACCGCCAGCGGTGGAGTCTTGATCACCGCGCCATAGACCAGTAGAGCCAAGCCAGCGATGACGACGCCGGCGGCGACGAGCAGGCGACGCCGCGCGTGAAAGCGCGGATCGCTGGCGCGCACGGCCGAGGCGAATTTGGGGTCCTCGGCAAGCGACCGCTCGATCTGCTCGAACAGCCGCTGCTCGTGCTCCGAGAGCGGCACGGCACTCCTCCCCGGTCACGTTGGTCGGGCCCACTCGGGCCGACAGACCGTGGCAGCCATCCGGCTGCTTACCCGCAAGTCTACGAGGGGGGTCGCGCGTCGGAAAGCGGGACGACCTACGGGTGGGGTGGATTTTCCTTTCGTTGGGCGTCACGGTCGCCCATCAGACTGGCCGGACCTATGACGGACCGCCCGAATCGGGCAGCGGCGGCGTCGGCGGCAGCTTCCGCCTCCCGCCAACCACGCTCGGGCGCGCCGAGGGTGAGTTGCCGGGGCGCGCCGTGCGCCGCGCTGAGCCCCTCCACCCGGACACCGACGAGCCGGATCCGCTCGCCCGGGTCCAGTGCGGTGTAGAGCGCCCAGACCGTGTCGAACATCTCGCGGGCGGTGTCGGTGGGAACGTCGAGGGTGCGGGAGCGGCTGACGGTCCGGAAGTCGGCCAGCCGCACCTTGAGCGCGACGGTGCGCCCGACCTGCCCGGAGCCTCGCAACCGGATGCCGACCTTGGCGCTGAGCGCGAGCAACGCGCGGCGGATCTCCGACGGGTCGGCCACGTCGACGTCGAACGTCACCTCGGCGCCGATCGACTTGTCGACGTGCTCGGGGCTGACCCGGCGCGGATCCCGGCCCCAGGCCAGCTCGTGCAGGTGGGTCGCCGACGCCGCGCCGACCGCCTTGCGGAGCATGCCCAGCGGGGCTTCGGCGAGGTCGCCCACGGTGGTCAGGCCGAGCCTGCGCAGCGCCTCGGCGGCGCGCTCCCCCACGCCCCAGAGCGCGTCCACCGGCAGCGGGTGCAGGAAGTCGAGCACCTGCCCCGAGGGCACCACCAGCAGACCGTCGGGCTTGGCCCGGGTGGAGCCGAGCTTGGCCACGAACTTGCTCGGCGCCACCCCGACCGAACAGGTCAGCGCCTGCTCGTCAGCGACCCGTCGGCGGATCAGCCGGGCGATGGTGGCCGGGGAGCCGAAGAGTCGACGGGCGCCGCTCACGTCGAGGAACGCCTCGTCCAGGGAGAGCGGCTCGACCAGCGGGGTGACGTCCCGGAAGATCTGCATCACCGCGCGGGAGGCGGCCGTGTAGGCGCTGAACTCCGGTGGCAGGTAGACCGCGTGGGGGCAGCGCGCCCTGGCCTGGCTGGTCGGCATCGCGCTGCGTACGCCGTAACGGCGGGCCTCGTAGCTGGCCGAGCTGACCACCCCGCGCGGCCCCACACCGCCGACGATCACCGGCCGGCCGCGCAACTCGGGCCGGCGGCGCACCTCGACGGCAGCGAAGAAGGCGTCCATGTCGACGTGCAGGATCGGGCTGCCGGCGTCGTCGGCATCCGGCCCGAAGCGCGGATCGCCGCCCCGGGGCAACGACTGACTGCGGCCCATCCCGGCAGGTTAACCCGGAGGTACGACATCCCCGGCGGCCAGCGAGCCGGAGGACATCCGCAACGGCCGGCGAGCCAGCGGACCGCGGCAACCACCGGACCACGGCAACCACCGGGCAACCAGCAGCCACCGGGCCGCAGGACAGCAGCGGAGGCCAGCGGTCAGCCGCGTACGACCAGCAGTGGCACTGTCAGCTCGGCGGCGGTGTCCGAGCCGTGGTACGCCACCAGCTTCGACGCCATCGGCCGCTCGGTGCGGCTGGCCATGACCGCGTAGGTGTCGTTGCAGGTCACCACCACGTCGCCGATGCGGGCGAGGTGTTCCTCGGGTACCGGCCCGAACCAGCCGGTGGCCACCACCTCGTCGCGGGTGCGTACCCGCGCGGCGTCGCCGAGCACCGTGGACCAGGCGGCCACCACGTCGTCGAGTGCGCCCGGCGCGACGTGCAGGTAGCGCACCCGGGCCTCGCCGGCGACCACCCGGATCCCGTCGCGCAGTCGGGGATCGGTGTCCAGGTCGAAGCGGTGCGTGGCGGGAATGTCGAGCTGGCCGTGGTCGGCGGTCACCAGCAGGGCCGCGTCCGGCGGCAGCCCGTCGACAAGTCGGGCGACGAGTGCGTCCACCTCGGTGGCGGCGTCGCGCCAGGGCACCGAGTCGACGCCGCTGAGATGGCCGTGCCGGTCCAGGTCGGCGTGGTAGCCGGAGACCAGGGTCGGCCCCGACCCGGCGGCCAGCGCGGCCAGCATCGCGGCGGCCACCGCGGCCCCACCGGCGGCGCCCCGGAAGTCGCCGCCCCGGTTGGCGGCCACTGTCAACCCGCTGCCGCCGAACTCCGGCCGACTCACCACTGTCGTCGTCACCCCGGCGGCGCGGGCGCGCTCCAGTTGGGTGGTCACCGGCTGCCAGCTCAGCGGCGACGGATCCCCGGCCCAGTCGGTGTGGGTGAGCACCCGGTCGGTGCCGGGCACCCGCACTGTGAAGCCGAGCACCCCGTGCGCGCCGGCCGGTACGCCCGTGCCCAGCGACACCAGGCTGGTCGGGGTGGTGGACGGGAAACCGGCGATGAGCGGACGGCCCACCGTCGCGGCGAGCCCGGCGAGCGTCGGCGCGTACGGGGCGGCGGTGGGCAACTGGTACCAGCCGAGCCCGTCGACGAGCAGCACGGCGATCCGGCGCACCCCGGCCAACGCGGGCGCCAGCCCGAGCGGGTCGGCCGAGCCGGGCACGCCCAGCACGGCGAGCGCGCTGGGCAGCACCTCGGCGAGACGGCCGCCGCCGTGCTCCGGCCCGAGGATCGCCAGCGGCGCCGGGGTCGGTGATTCGCTCATGCCGGCCGGCGGGCGAACAGGTGCAGTTGGGCGGCCAGGTCCCGGTACGGCGGTTGCGCGGCCAGTACGCGTTCCAACTCCACCACCGCGGCCTGCTGCCCGTCGGCGACAGCGGCCGGCAGCAGGTCGGCCAGCACGCGTACCCCGTGGATCTCCTCGACCACCAGCCCGGCGGCGCCGAGCAGCGCGGCGGCGCCCGGGGCGTCGTAGCGTCGGCGCAGTGTGTCGCGCGGCCCGGCGGTGCCGGCCGGATCGGCGGCCAGGGCGGTCGCGACGTCCAGGTGCCCGTTCATGGCCCGGCCGAGCACTGCGGCGGCCCGGCCGGCCACCAGGACACTGGCCGCCCCGCCGGGACGCAGCGCGGTGGCCAGCGCGGCCACCACCGGTGTCGGGTCGTCGACCACCTCCAGCACGGCGTGGCAGAGCACCAGGTCGACGCCGGCCGGCTCGACCAGCCCGGCGAGGGCGTCGCCGTCGCCCTGCACCGCGGCGATCCGGTCGGCCACCCCGGCCTCGGCGGCGCGGCGGGTGAGCGCCGCGAGGGCGTCGGGGCTGGCGTCGACAACCGTGACCCGGTGCCCGGCGCGGGCCAGCGGGACGGCGAAACCGCCGGTGCCGCCGCCCACGTCCAGCACTGTCAGCTCGGCGTCGCCGCGCCGGTCCAGTTCGGCGCGGAGCACCGACCAGATCACTGCGGTACGGGGTGTCAGCGGCGGCTCGGCGAACCGGCCTCGGGTCTGCTCCACCCGGTCGAGCCTAGTGGGTCAGGAGTCGGTGCCCTCGGCCTCGTCCTCGGCGCGGGACCGGCGTTCGTTGGCCACCGGGCCGTTTGTCACCTCGTACTCGCGAGGGTCGGCGAGGTGCCCCGGCACCCAGCCGGTGCCGAGCCGGGTCCGCCGGGCGTTGGCGATTCCACCGGTGTACGCGTGATTTCCCGTCACTGTCGTTCCCCCTCACGGATCACGGGCCGCTCTGCCCGCTCAGGACGAGTCTCCCGCTCGACGGCGCGAGAAACCGTAATGTGGATCACTCTCCTAACGGAAGTCGCGGGAGGCGGGGCTGACCGGCGGTTCGATGGCGTCCAGCCGGTCGGCGACCAGGTTGGTCACCCCCTCGTGCCGCTGCAACCGCCCCCGGACCACGAGCGCGGCGCTGGTGCGGGCCACCCGCCGGTAGCGCTGCCACAGCCCCGGCGAGCAGGTGACGTTGAGCATCCCCGTCTCGTCCTCCAGGTTGAGGAAGGTGACCCCGCCCGCCGTCGCCGGGCGTTGCCGGTGGGTGACGATGCCACCGACCCGGATCCGCTGGCCGGGCTCCACCCGGCCGAGCCGGGCGATCGGCACCGCGCCGAGCACGTCGAGCTGACCCCTGATGAACCGGGCCGGATGGCTCTCCGGCGACAACCCGGTGGCCCACACGTCGGCGACCAGCCGGTCCACCGCCTCCATCCCGGGCAACGTGGGCGCCGCCGCGCCGGTCACCGTGCCGGGCAGCCGGCCCGGCCGGTCCTGGGCCGCCGCGCCGGCGGCCCAGAGCGCCTCGCGCCGGGTCAGCCCGAAACAGGCGAAGGCGTCCGCGGTGGCCAGCGCCTCCAGCTGCGCCGCGCTGAGACCGACCCGCCGGGCCAGATCAGACATGTCGTGGTACGCCCCGCCGGCCGCCCGCTCGGCCGCGATCCGCTCGGCCACGTCGGCGCCGAGGGTACGCACACCGGACAGCCCCAGCCGGACGGCCGGGCCGCCCAGCCCCCACGCGTGCGGCGGCTCCCCCGGCCCGCTGCCCCACCGGGTGTCCGGGGTGGACTCCAACACCGCCACGGCCCCGCTGGCGTTGATGTCCGGGCGGCGAACCTCCACCCCGTGCCGACGCGCGTCGTCGACAAGTGTCTGCGGGGAGTAGAAGCCCATCGGCTGGGCGTTGAGCAGCGCGGCCAGGAACGGCGCCGGGTGGTAGCGCTTGAGCCAGGAACTGACGTACACCAGGTAGGCGAAGCTCATCGCGTGACTCTCCGGGAAGCCGTAGCTGGCGAACGCGGTGAGCTTGCGGTAGACGTCGTCGGCCAGCTCGCCGGTGATGCCCCGCTCGGCCATCCCGGCGTAGAGCCGGTCGGCGATGCGGGTCATCCGCTCGACCGACCGTTTGGCGCCCATCGCCCGGCGCAGCTGGTCGGCCTCGGCCGCGTCGAAGCCGGCCAGGTCGATGGCGAGCTGCATCAACTGCTCCTGGAACAGCGGCACCCCCAGGGTCTTCTCCAGGGCGTTGCGCATCAGCGGGTGCGCGAACGTCACCGGCTCCTGGCCGTTCTTACGCCGGATGAACGGGTGCACCGAACCGCCCTGGATCGGGCCGGGCCGGATCAGCGCCACCTCCACCACCAGGTCGTAGAACTCGCGGGGCTTGAGCCGGGGCAGGGTGGCCATCTGGGCGCGGCTCTCCACCTGGAACACCCCCACCGAGTCGGCCCGGCAGAGCATGTCGTAGACCTCCGGGTCGTCAAGCGTCATGTCACCCAGGTCGAGGCTCTCGCCGATCATGTCGTAGCCGTAGTGCAGGGCGGAGAGCATGCCCAGCCCGAGCAGGTCGAACTTGACCAGGCCGACCGCGGCGCAGTCGTCCTTGTCCCACTGGAGCACGCTGCGCCCGGGCATCCGCCCCCACTCCACCGGGCAGACCTCGATCACCGGCCGGTCGCAGATCACCATGCCGCCGGAGTGGATGCCCAGGTGCCGGGGGAACGTCTGCAACTCGTTGGCGTACTCCACCACCTGCTCGGGGATGCCCTCGACGTCGACAGTGGCGACCGAGCCCCACCTGTCGATCTGCTTGCTCCAGGCGTCCTGCTGCCCGGGTGAGAAGCCGAACGCCTTGGCCACGTCCCGCACCGCCGACCGGGGCCGGTAGGAGATGACGTTGGCGACCTGGGCGGCGTGTTCCCGGCCGTAGCGGGAGTAGACGTGCTGGATCACCTCCTCCCGGCGGTCGGACTCGATGTCCACGTCGATGTCCGGCGGGCCGTCCCGTTCCGGGGCGAGGAACCGCTCGAAGAGCAGCCGGTGCCGGACCGCGTCCACATTGGTGATCCGCAACGCGTAGCAGACCGCCGAGTTGGCCGCCGACCCCCGACCCTGGCAGTAGATGTCCTGCTCGCGGCAGAACGCGACGATGTCGTAGACCACCAGGAAGTAGCCGGGAAAACCCAGCTCCTCGATCATGTTGAGTTCGTGGTCGAGCTGCGCGTACGCCGCCGGGTGCGCCTGCGGCGGCCCGTAACGCTCGTGTGCCCCGTCGGCGGTCAGCTTGCGCAGCCAGCTCATCTCGGTGTGCCCCGGCGGCACCGGGTACGCCGGCAACTGCGGCGCGACCAGTTGGAGGTCGAAGGCCAACTCGGCGCCGAACTCGGCGGCCCGCGCCACCGCACCCGGGTACGCGGCGAACCGGGCGGCCATCTCCGCGCCGCTGCGCAGGTGGGCGGTGGCCGCCGCGGGCAGCCAACCGTCGATCTCGTCCAGGCTGCGGCGGGCCCGCACGGCGGCGACGGTGGTGGCCAGCCGACGCCGGCCGGGGCTGGCGTAGTGCACGTTGTTGCTGGCCACCGTCGGCAGCCCGGCCGCGGCGGCCAGCTCGGCGAGCGCGTCGTTGCGGTCGGCGTCGATCGGATGGCCGTGGTCGGTCAGCTCCACCGCGACCGTCTCGGCACCGAAGAGCGCGGTCAGCCGGTCCAACTCGCGGGCCGCCGCGTCCACCCCCTCGGTGAGCAGCGCCCCCGGCACGTGCCCCTTGCGGCAGCCGGTCAGCACCAGCACGTGGTCCTTCAGCTCGGCGGCGACCTCCTCCAGGTCCCCGTAGACCGGGCGGCCCTTCTCCCCGCCGCGCAGTTGGGCGCGGGCGATGGTGGTGGCCAGCCGGGCGTACCCCTCGTGGCCGTGCGCGAGCACCAACAGGTGCGCGCCGTGCGGGTCGGGTTCGCCGTTCTGCGGGCCGGGCAGCCCGAGGGACAGCTCCGCGCCGAAGATGGTCGGCAGGCCCAGCGTGCGGGCCGCCTCGGCGAACCGGACCACCCCGTAGAAGCCGTCGTGGTCGGTGACGGCGAGCGCGGTGAGCCCCAGCCGGGCCGCCTCCTCGGCCAACTCCTCCGGGTGGCTGGCGCCGTCGAGGAAGCTGAAGTTGGTGTGCGCGTGCAGCTCCGCGTAGGGCACCACACCGTCGGGGCGGGTCAGCTCCGGTGGTTGGTACCGCTCGCGGTGGCGGCTCCAGGCCGGGGAGTCTCCCCCGTCGGCGTCCACGGCGAGCGGGTCCACCACGTGCAGGTGCCGCTCCTCGCGCGACCGCCCGCCGGAGCTGCCGTCGGCCCGCCCCGAGCTGCCGTCGGCCCGCCCGGAGAGCACCCGCTCCAGCTCCGACCAGGGCATCTTGGGGTTGTGGAAGCTCACCTGGCCGCCACCTCGCCCGGCCAGAGCGTGTGCTCAGTCATAGATCGCCTCCACCAGCCACTGCCCGGCCTCGACGGCGAGCAGCAGAGCGGTGCCGTCGGCGAGGCCGACCTGGAACCGGGCCCGACGGCGGGCCTCGGCCGGGGCCCACCACCGCTCGTCCACCGGCCACGGGCCGACCCAGCCGACGATCTCCGCTGGCCGGCCGGTGCCGACCACCAGCCGGGCCGGCGGAGCGCTCACCGCCAACCGTGCGCTGATCACCACCGGCTCGCCGGCGGCGTCGTGCACTGTCGCGGCGAGTGGGCTGGGCAGCACCACAGCCGGCGCCGGCGCCGGGAGTCGTCCGGGCCACGGCGGAACCCCACCCGTGTCGCGGGCAGCAGGCCGACCGGCACCCACGGCCCGGGCACCGCCGCTGGCGCTCGACTCACCGGCCAGCGGCACCGACGCGACCGACTCCCCCGACAACGACACCGAACCAGAACGCCCGACCGACTCACCGGCCAGCGGTGCCGGGCCGGGGCGGGCGGGCAGACGTTCGTCGCCCCACGGCACCAGTCGGACCTGGTCGGCCGGGGAACGCCCACCGCCGAGCACCGCGGTGACCACCGCCTCCGGGCCGAGGATGCCCTGCACGCGGCTCAACGCCCGGTGTGCCCGTTCCCGTTCCTCGCCGGTCTCCCCCCACAGACCGGCTTGCAGACCGGCCTGGGCGATCACCCCGTCCGGGACCAGCCGCAACCGGATGATGCCGGCCGTCGGCCGGGCCGGTCGGGCGCCGGTACGCCCGCTGCTGCCGGAGAGCCAACCGTCGAGCTGCCAGCGCACCCGGTCGGCGATGGCAGCGGCGGTGAGCAGGCCATCGTGGCGCCACACCCGGTGTAGCTCCTGACCGTGCTCGGTGACCGCCTCGATGCCGAGCCGGGTGCAGGCCAGCCCGTGCCCGGCCAGCCCCTCGTGCAACTGCTCGGCCAGCGCGCGACCCGCGAACGCCGCCGCGTCGACCCGGTCGATCGGCTCGTCGTAGTCGGCGGTCACCGTCAGGTCCGCCGGTGGTTGGCGGACGGCGAGCGGGCGGTGGTCGCGCCCGGCCGCGAGCCGGTGGGCCAGCGCACCGTCGAACCCGAACCGGGCCAACACGTCGCCGGCGGGCAACGCGGCGAAGTCGCCGAGACTACGCACCCCCAGGCGGCGCAGCAGGTCGGCCAACGCCGACCGACCGAGCGCCTCGACCGGCAACCCGGCCAGGAACTCCGGTGTCCCGCCCGGTGCCACCACCCGACCGGCGCGGGCGGCCAACCCGGCCGCGAACACCCCGTCGGCGATGCCGACCTGGCTCTCCACCAGGCACGACTGGGCGACGTGCTCGATGATCCGCTCGGCGGCCGCCTCCTCGCCGCCGAGGTAACGGCCCGGCCCCCGGGCGGCCACCGCGCAGGCGCCCGGACGGACCACCTCCACGCCGGCGACCAGTTCCTCCACCGCGGCGACCACCGGCTCGAACGCCCGGGCGTCACGGCCCGGGTCGTACTCCACGACGGTGAGTTGCGGGCAGCGACCCTGCGCCTCCCGCTTGCGCAGACCTCGGCGTACCCCCTCGGCGCGGGCCCGCTCGGAGCAGGCGACCACCCGGTTGGCGTGCAGCACGGCGACCGGGCCGGTCGCCGGCACCCGGTCGACGATCTCGGCGGCGAGCACCGGCCAGTCCGGGCACCACAGCAGCAGGGTGCGTGCCGGAGAACCGGTCACCCCCGACCGACCAGGGCAAGCGGCGTGGCAGGTCGGCCCACTGTCGACGACACCGTGCGGGGAATGACCCGGGTCAGCTCGTCCCCCGGGAGCCAGACCTTGATCTCCTTGGGTCGGGCGGCCGCCCCGCGCCCGCGCGCCGAGACGGTGACCTCCCGGCGGCGCAGCCGCCCCCGGCCCTGCCCGAGCCCTTCCCACACTCCACGGACCACCTGAAGTGTCACGTCCGCGCCGTCCCACCGGCCGTACGGGACGAGCACGCTGCCGCGCTGCCGGGCCCGGGCGGCCAACCGGGTGGCGACCGAGGCGGAGACCGTGGCCGGCACTGTGGTGACCACGACGTCCACCCCGTCGATCAGCGCGGCGACCACGGTGGCCCACTCGGGGCCGGGATTCGGAACCAGGGCCAACCGGTCCAGGGCGATGCCCAACTCGGCGGCCGCCCCCGCACCGAACGTCGGCACACCGACCACGGCGCACCACGAGCCGGCCCGGGACGCCTCGGCGAGCAGGGCCAGCATCAGCGAGGTGCCGCCGCTGCGCTGGGGCTGGCCGGCGGCAACCGCGATGGTGCTCCCCCGGCGTAGGCCCCGGTTGGGCAGCAGACCGGTCAGCTCGGGTGCCACCGGCAGCACCCGGTGGCCGCCGACCTGGTCGGGTGCGCTCGCGGGGCGCACCAGATCGGCAAGTGCGGCGGAACCGACCACCATGCGGCCCGCCATTGGACCAACCCCCCGTCGTTGCTGCTGCTGTGGATCACATTCCGGACCGACCCGCCGTGCCACCGGCCGCCCGGCTCCCCCCGCGGGGCGGTCGGTGGCACGGCGGGATCATGCGGCGAGGCCGTCCAGGGCCGGTTGGTGGGACACACCGAGCGCGGTCTCCACCACCGTGACGAACTGTTCGGCGGCGCGGAGCAGATCGTCGGCCTCCCGGGCGCTGACCACCCGGGGGATGCCCGCCTCGGCGGCGGCGCGTTTGCTGGCCCCGGCGGCGAAGAACCGGGACCACTCGTCGAGCTCCGGAGCGACGGCGCAGAGGAGGACCCAGACGCTGGTGATCCGGTTGCGCCGACTCGGCGCGGGCCGGGCCCGGGCGGCGAGCAGGGCAGCCGCCGCACGCAGCGCCGCCAGGTGGGCAGCCGCGTAGCGCAGGCCGTCGGGTCGGGTCTGGCCGGCCTCGACCAGCCCGCGCCGGGCCAACGTGAGGAGTTGGGCGGGGGTGCGGTGCGGCAGCACGTGCGCCGGCACGGTCGGTGCCTGAGCCGGATTGGTCGGCATGGGTGTCTCCTCCACGTGGCCGGGCGTCGCCTCGGCGCGTTGGTGCCGCCGACGAGACGCCGAGGTCGGGTGGTGCGGAGGAAGACGCACCGGGTGTGGCCGGCCGGGTGTGGACGCTTCCCCACACCACACCCGGCCGGCGTACCGGCGGGTGCGTCGCCCGCTGCCCGGGGGTCGTGGGCAGCGGGCGACGCTCCTGCCTGTCGGGACCAGGCTCGCGACTGCCCGGAAACCCAGGTGCGGCCCGCGGAGCCACACCGCCCGGAGCTGGCGCCGCGAAACGCCGCGCTCCGGCTGGTTGGAACGGGCGTTCGAGGCAATCGAACACTCGTTCTAACTGCTGCTGACAGTACACCTCCCCACCGACGAAAATGCAACGTGTGACGCGCCGGCCGTGCCAGCCGCGCGAACCGGGTGAACCGACACCTGCCGAACCGGGAAGAATGACGACATGCAGCCACACCCGAACGTACGAGCGGTGCAGGACGCGCTCACCGCCGCCGGCACGCTCGACGGCGCCGGTGAGCCCAGCACGATCCGCCTGCTGCCCGACGCGGTGCCCACCGCGGCGGCCGCCGCCGAGGCGCTCGACATCGAGGTCGGCCAGATCGCCAACTCGCTGGTCTTCGACGCGGACGACACGCCGCTGCTCGTGCTCACCTCCGGCGCGCACCGGGTGGACACCGCCGGCCTGGCCGCGTCGATCGGGGTCACCCGACTGCGCCGGGCCACCCCGGAGTTCGTCCGGGCGCACACCGGGCAGCCGATCGGCGGGGTCGCCCCGCTCGGGCACCCGCACCCGCTGCGCACCCTGGTGGACACGGCGCTGGCGACGTACCCCGAGATCTGGGCCGCGGGCGGCGTACCGCAGGCGGTCTTCCCGACCACCTACGCCGAGCTGCTGCGGGTCACCGCCGGCAGCCCGGCCGAGGTGGCGTGAGCGAGCGGACCAGCGAGGGCAGCCGCGAGACGCTCGCGCCGCCGCCGCCGAGCGGCAGCGTACGCGCGGCGCCGGAGCTGGTCACCCTGCACGTCTGGCGGATCTCCCGCGGCGCGTTGCCCCGGGCGCTGACCCGGATGGCGGTGGACCCGCGCCGGCTGCGGGCCCTGCCCGGCGTCCGGTTCGGCAAGCTGCTGGGCACCGGGACCGGCACCGGCTTCGGGCCGGGTGACGCCGACCTGACCCGGTGGGCGGCGCTGACCGTCTGGGACTCCCCCGCCTCGGCGGCCGGCTTCGACGACTCGCCGGTCGGGCGTGCCTGGGCCCGCATCGCCCGCGCCCAGGCCCGGGTCGACCTGCGTCCGCTGACCAGTCGGGGCGAGTGGTCCGGCCAACGACCGTTCGGCGAGCCCGCGGGCGGCCGGGTGACCGGCCCGGTGCTGGCGCTGACCCGGGCCCGGTTGCGGGCCCGCCGGGCGGCCACCTTCTGGCGGGCGGTCCCGCCGGTGGCCGCCGCCCTGCGGGACGCGCCCGGGTTGCTGGCCCGGTTCGGGGTCGGGGAGGCACCGCTGGGTTGGCAGGGCACGGTGAGCGTGTGGCGCGACCCGACAGACCTGGTGGCGTTCGCGTACCGTCACCCGGAGCACCGGGCGGCGATCATGCGAACCCCCACCGCGGGCTGGTACGCCGAGGAGCTGTTTGCCCGGTTCGAGGTGCGCGACGTGGTCGGCGACCGGACGGTGCTCGGGTGGGTCGCCGACGGCGGCCCCGAAACGGTGAAGGGTGGACGGGCATGAGGTTGGTGCGCTGGACGCCGGACGATCTGGTCCGGCGGCTGGACGACGTGGTGGCCGTCTACGGCGAGGCGATGGGATACCGCACCGACCTGTTGGAGGCCCGGCGCGGCTACATCGCCACCCACGTCCGCCGGCCGGGTTTCCGGGCGGTCGCCAGCCTGACCAGCGAAGGTCACCTAGCCGGCTTCGGCTACGGCTACCTGGGCGCCTCCGGCCAGTGGTGGCACGACCAGGTGCACCGCGCGCTGGACGCCCCGAGCCGGGCGCGCTGGCTCACCCACTGCTTCGAGGTCGTCGAGCTTCATGTCCGGCCACCGGCGCAGGGCCACGGCCTGGGCACCGGCCAACTGCGCGCGCTGCTCGGCATGGCCGAGGGCGACACCACGCTGCTGTCCACCCCGGAGGCCGACGAACAGACCTCGCGGGCCTGGCGGTTGTACCGGCGGTTCGGCTTCGTCGACGTGCTGCGTAACTTCCACTTCCCCGGCGACGAGCGGCCGTTCGGCGTCCTCGGTCGGGATCTGCCGCTCGATCCACCGGCGTCATGACCTGGCGGTTCTCCTGGACGCTACTCGCCGTCCTGGTGCTCGCCCAGATCTGCTACCCGCTCACCACCGGCGCCACCCGGGCCGGGCTCACCGTGGCCACCGTCGTGCTCGGGTGGCTGCTCTCGGTCGGCCACGCGCTGCTCAGCCGGGGCCCGCGGGTCGCGGCGGCGCTTGTCGCGGTGGCCACCTTCGGCGGGTTCGCGATCGAGGCGGTCGGGGTGGCCACCGGCGTGCCGTTCGGCAGCTACGACTACGCCGGCGAGTTGGGCCCCAAGCTGGCCGGAGTGCCATTGATCATTCCGCTGGCCTGGACCTGGATGGCCTGGCCGGCCTGGCTGGCGGCGGTCCGGCTGACCGGCGGCGGCGCATCGCGGGCCGCCGACACCGGCGACAGCACATCGCGGGCCGCCGACACCGGCGACAGCACATCGCGGGCCGGCAAGGCATCGTGGACCGGCCGCGCATCGCAGCCCGGCCGCGGCGGGTCGGCGGCCGGGCTGTGGGTACGGCGGATCGTGCTGGCCACTGTGGGGTTGGCCGCCTGGGACCTCTTCCTCGACCCGCAGATGGTGGCCGAGGGCTACTGGGTCTGGCGCGACGCCACCCCCGCCTTGCCCGGCCTGGCCGGCATCCCGGTCAGCAACTATCTGGGCTGGCTGCTCTTCGCGGTGCTGCTGATGAGCGCGTTGCGTCCGCTGGCCGGGTCGGCTGCCGAGCACACCGACCGGCGCGACGACCCGATGGTCACGCTCTACCTGTGGACGTACTTCTCCAGCATCCTGGCCCACGCGGTCTTCCTCGACCTGCCCGCGTCGGCGCTCTGGGGGGCGGCCGGCATGTCGGTGACCGCCGTCCCGCTGGCGGTGACCCTGCTGCGTGCCCGCCGGGGCGGCGCCACCCGCCGGGGCGGCGCCACCCGCCGGGAGGCCGACCAGCCGCACCGGCCCGGCGTCGACGCGACCCGATGATCGTCCTGCTCGCCCTGCTGGTCGGCGTCGCCGCGTTGACCGGGCACACCTGGCTCAACGCCGCCCACTGGCTGCGCCGCCCCACCGACCGACCCGACGAGCTGGACGAGCGGGTCGCCGTGCTGCTGCCGCTTCGCGACGAGGCCGCCCGGGTCACGCCCTGCCTGCGCGCCCTGCTCGCCCAGCGCGGCGTGCCAGGGCTGCGCGTCGTGGTCCTCGACGACGGGTCCACCGACGGCACCGCCGAGGTGGTCCGCGCGGTGGCCGGCGACGACCCCCGGGTCACGCTGCGCACCGGGGTCGCCCCGCCGCCGGGCTGGCTGGGCAAACCGCACGCCTGCTGGCAGTTGGCCACCGGAGCCGACCCGGACGCCACAGCGCTGGTCTTCGTCGACGCCGACGTGGTGCTCGCCCCGCACGCGGTCGCGGCGGCCGTCACCGAGCTACGCGCCGCCCGCGTGACGCTGCTGTCGCCGTACCCCCGGATCGTGGTGGCGACGGCGGCCGACCGGCTGGTGCAGCCGCTGTTGCAGTGGTTGTGGCTGACGTTCCTGCCGCTGCGCGCGATGGAACGCTCGCCGCGGCCGGCGCTGGCCGCGGCCGGCGGACAGTTCCTGGTGGTGGACCGGGCCGGCTACACCGCCGCCGGCGGGCACGTCGAGGTCGCCGACAAGATCCTGGAGGACGTCGAGCTGGCTCGGGCGGTCAAGCGGGCCGGTGGGCGGATCGCCCTGGCCGACGGTTCCCGGCTGGCCACCTGTCGCATGTACGACGACTGGCCGCAACTGCGCGACGGGTACTCGAAGTCGCTCTGGGCGTCGTTCGGGCACCCGGGCGCGGCGGCGGTCGTGGTGGCGCTGCTGCTCCTGCTCTACACGGCCCCGCCGCTGGTAGCGGTCATCGCCCTGCTCGCCGGCGCGCCGGGGTTGGCCGCCGTGGCCCTGGCCGGTTACCTGCTGGGGGTGGCCGGCCGGGTGCTCACCGCGCGGGCGACCGGGGGCCGGTGGTGGCCCGACGCGCTCGCACACCCCGTGTCGGTCGTGGTCCTCGGTTGGTTGACACTGCGGTCGTACCATCTGCGAAAGCGACACCGCCTGACCTGGCGGGGCCGCTCGGTCAGCTAGGAGGGCGCGGCATGGCGCGGATCGTTGTCGTCGGCGCCGGGGTGGGTGGCCTCGCCACCGCCGCCCGGTTGGCCGCCACCGGGCACCAGGTGACCGTCTTCGAGGCCGCCGACGCGGTCGGTGGCAAACTCGGCCGGTACGCGCACGACACCCCGGCCGGGTCGTTCCACTTCGACACCGGGCCGAGCCTGCTCACCCTGCCCCAGGTCTTCCACGACCTGTTCGAGGCGACCGGGGCGAAGCTCGACGAATACCTGGACCTGGTCGCCCTGGACCCGATCGTCCGGCACGTCTTTCCCGGCGGCGGCCCGACCCTGGACTCGTGCGCCGACCCGGTGGAGTTCACCGCCCGGATCGGGGCCGCCCTCGGTGACCGGGCCGCTACCGACTGGCAGCGGCTGTGGCGCCGCGCCGAACGGGTGTGGCGGGCCTCCGAGCGCGACATCCTGCGCCGCACCGTCGACTCCCCCCGCGATCTCGCGTCGCTGGCCTGGCGGCTCGGCGACCTGGCCGCCATCGCCCCGGGCCGCACCCTGCGCGGGCTGGGCCACCAGCATCTGTCCGACCCGCGGCTGCGGATGCTGCTGGACCGGTACGCCACCTACACCGGCGCCGACCCGCGCCGGGCGCCGGCGGCGTTGGTCGCGGTCCCCTACGCCGAGTTGGCCTTCGGCGGCTGGTACCTGCGCGGCGGGTTGGGCACGCTCGCCGACGCGCTGCTGACGCGCTGCCTGGACCTCGGCGTGGTCGTGCAGACCGACACCACTGTCACCCGGATCGACGCCACCGGCGGCCGGGTGCACGGGGTACGCCTCGCCGGCGTCACCGCCCCGGTGCCCGCCGACGTCGTGGTGGCCAACGTCGACGCGCTCACCGTCTACCGTGACCTGCTGCCGCACCCGCGTCGGCTGGCCGGGCTGACCGACCGCAGCCTCGCCGGCTTCGTGTTGCTGCTCGGTGTCTCCGGCAGCACCGGGCTGGCCCACCACACCGTCTTCTTCCCGCGCGACTACGACGCGGAGTTCGACGCGGTCTTCGGGAACCCCGGGCGCGGCGTACGGGCCCGGCCGGCGGTCGACCCGACGGTGTTCGTCACAGTGGCCGACGACCCGATGGTCCGCCCGGCCGGGCACGAGGCGTGGTTCGTACTTGTCAACGCACCCCGCCACGGCACCGCGGCGGGTGCTGTCGACTGGCGACGGCCGGGGCTGGCCGACGCGTACGCCGACCGGATCCTGGAGGTGCTGGCGGAGCGCGGTGTGGACGTACGCGACCGGCTGCTGTTCCGCGAGATCCGCACCCCGGCCGACCTGGGTGCGGCGACCGGCACGCCGGGTGGCTCGATCTACGGCACCGCCGGTGGGCTGCTGCGCCCCGCCAACCGGGGCCCGGCGAACGGGTTGTGGCTGGTCGGCGGCTCCACCCACCCGGGCGGCGGGCTGCCGATGGTGACCCTCTCCGCACAGATCGTCGCCGACGAGATCGGCCCCGCCTGGTAGGCCCGGGGTGCCTCAGCCGGCGTCGAGCAGGCCCGATCCTCAGCCGGCGTCGAGCAGGGCGCGGCGGATGGTGGAGAGCAGTTGCCCGAGGCCGAAGCCGGCAAGCAGCACCCACACCGCGGTCGCCATGGTGATGGTGCCGGCGGCCAGGTCCGGCTCGATCAGCCCGGCCAGCCCGGCGACCACCAGGCCCGCCAGGGCGACCGAGACCCGGGTGGGGCGTTCCCCCACGGTGACCGCACCGATGTCGCGCATGCCGGCGGCGACCGCCCGAGCCCGCACGTACTCGTGCAGCCAGGACAACGCGCCGCCCGCGACGATCAACGCGCCCGGCGCGCCGACCAGCCAGAACGCCAGCAGCCAGGCCACCTCACCGAGCCGGTCGGCGACCGAGTCGTAGACGTAGCCGAGCCGGGTGGTGCGACCGGTGGCGACCGCCACCGCACCGTCCACGCTGTCGGCCACGGCGGCGAGCAGCACGAACAACGCGCCCAGGAAGGGCCCGTCCCCCGGCCGGGTGACAAGCAACGGTACGCAGAAACAGAGCAGCACCCCGGCCACGGTGACGGCGGTGGGGCTGACCCGTAGCCGCCCCAGCACGTACCCGACGTGGTAGGCGAACCGCAACCAGGCGCGTACCACAGGGGCCGCGACCCGGGGGTCGAACCCGCCGTGCAACCGCGCCCAGGCCGTGGCGTACTGGTCCCAGTTCAGCTGTGTGCCCACCACTGATCAACCGTCGTGCCGGGCATCAGGTAGCGCAGGCTCCGCATTCACACCCGCGCGCCGGCCTTCAGGTTCTGCCAGACCTCGCGGGTCGCGGTGGACCGGTTGAGGGTGATGAAGTGGATTCCCGGCACACCCTCGTCCAGCAGGCGGCGGCACATCTCGCTGGCCTGCTCGACACCGAGCCGGCGGACGGCCTCCGGGTCGTCGGCGACGCGTTCGAAGCGGGCCGCCAGCGCTGACGGGAACGGCGCACCGGACAGCTGCACGGATCGCTCGATGGTGCCGATCTGGGTCACCGGCATCACCCCGGCCAGGATCGGGGTGTCGCAGCCGGCGGCGGCCACCCGGTCGCGCAGCCGCAGGTAGTCGTCGGCCTCGAAGAACATCTGCGTGATGGCGAACTCGGCGCCGGCCCGACACTTGCGGACGAACTGCGCGGTGTCGCTTGCCACGTCGGGCGAGCGGGGGTGCTTGTACGGGAAGGCGGCCACGCCGACGCTGAAGTCACCGGCGTCACGCACCAGCCGGACCAGGTCCTCGGCGTAGTCGACGCCCTCGGGGTGCCGGACCCACTCGCCGCTCGGGTTGCCGGGCGGGTCACCGCGCACCGCCAACACGTTGCGCACCCCTACCCCGGCGAGCCGGCCGACCACGTGCCGCAGCTCGGCGACGGAGTGGTTGACCGCGGTCAGGTGGGCCATCGGCAGCAGGGTGGTCTCGGTGGCGATGCGCTCGGTCACCGCCACTGTGGTGTCCCGGGTCGAGCCGCCCGCGCCGTAGGTGATCGACACGAACGACGGGCGCAGCGACTCCAGCTCGCGGATGGCCTGCCAGAGCAGCCGCTCCCCCGCATCCGTCTTGGGCGGGAAGAACTCGAACGAGAAGGTCGGCTGGCGCTCACGAATGAGCTCCCCGATCGCCGGCTGCGGGTTGGGGAGTACCGAGGGAAGACCGAGCGCCACGATCCGACTCTAGCGGGCGACGCCACCACGGCCCAGACGCTTTCCACCTCGGCGTCCGATACCGCCTGCCGGACGCGGTCCCGGCGGGCGGAAGGCGTCGTACCCCCGGGGTAGCAATGGGGGGCGTGGGAGGGCGACGGGGGCGACGCCCGGGGTCCCGCGCGGGGGTCAGCAACCACGCGGTGACACCGGTCCCGCCCGGTCGGGGCGGGTGGGCCGTCACCGCGCCGACGCCCGCCAGGAGGACGCATGACCCCGCCCCGATCGCCGCGCCCGACGCAGCTCGGCCCGCTGCTGGCCCGGTGCCGGCTGGCCCGTGGCTGGAGCCAACAACGCACCGCCGCCGAGTTGTGCGCCGCCGCCGGGGTGCCGACGTTGAGCCGGCACGAGGTGTCCCGGTGGGAACGACAGCGTCGTGTTCCCGGCGGGTTCTGGCTCGGCTGGCTCGCCGTCGTCCTGGACGTGCCGCTGGTGACCCTCACCGAGGCTGCCACGGCCACCCGCCGAACCGGCTCGACGCGGCCCCCCGGACCGGGCCGAGCGGCGGTGGCCGGTGTGCGGCCGGCGGGGCGCGGCGGCCCCGGCCGCACCGACGGGACTACGCGTGGCGGTAGGGCGCGGAGCGCGGCGACCCGCTAGCGTCGGGGCGTGACCCACGCTGCCCCCGTCTCACCCGTCGACCGCGCCGGCCTACGGCAGCGGGTCGACAAGGCCCTCACCGAGTTCCTGACCGGCCAACGGGTTCGGCTCGCCGCCGTGGATGACGCCCTGGCCCCGGTGGCCGAGGCGATCGAGGCTTTCGTGCTCGGTGGCGGCAAGCGACTGCGCCCGGCCTTCGCGTACTGGGGGTTTCGGGGCGCGGGCGGGGTCGACGGCGACCAGGTGCTCACCGCCCTGGCCGCGCTGGAGTTCGTCCAGGCCAGCGCCCTGATCCATGACGACCTGATGGACCGCTCCGACACCCGACGCGGCGAGCCCGCCGTGCACCGGCGGTTCGCCGCACGGCACCGGGAGGCCGGCTGGGGCGGTGACCCGGACGGCTTCGGCGACGCCGCCGCCATCCTGCTCGGCGACCTCTGCCTGGTCTGGTCCGACGAGCTGCTGCACTCCGCCGGCCTGGACCTGTGGTCGTTGGCCCGGGCCCGGCCGGTCTTCGACGAGATGCGCACCGAGGTCACCGTCGGGCAATACCTCGACGTGCTCACGCAGGTCACCGGCGACACCTCGGTGGAACGGGCCAGCAAGGTCGCCCGGTACAAGTCGGCGAAATACACCGTCGAGCGTCCGATGCTGCTCGGTGCCGCGCTGGCCGACGCGACGGCCGACGTACGGACGGCCTACTCGGCGTACGGGCTGCCGCTGGGCGAGGCGTTCCAGCTCCGCGACGACGTGCTGGGTGTCTTCGGTGACCCGGCGCTGACCGGCAAGCCGGCCGGGGACGACCTGCGCGAGGGCAAGCGCACCTACCTGGTGGCGGCGGCCGTGGAGACCACCGACGACGCGGGCCGCGAGCTGCTGCTCAGCCAGCTCGGCGACCCGGAGCTGGACGAGCGGGGTGTGGCTCGGCTGCGCGAGCTGATCTCCGCGAGCGGGGCGTTGGCCCGCACCGAGCAGCGGATCGTCACGCTCACCGACACCGCGCTGGCCGCGCTGACCAACGTCGACCTGGACACCGAAGCCCGCCAAACCCTCGTCGACCTGGCCATAGCCGCAACCCGCCGAGCCGACTAACCACCCCCACCCTGCCCCCGCCCTCCCCCACTTCCGTGCGTTGATCATGGAGTTATCGCCATTCACCTCGGCGTGTCGTGGCAATAACTTCATGATCGACGCGGGAAAAGGGGGGTGGGGGGACGGGGGTGGGGGTCGGGTTAGAAGCCTAGGGCTTGGGCTCGGCGTTTTACTTCGCGGGCCTGGTCGCCGGAGAGGGCGGCGGCTGGGGTGTTGCCGGGGAGGGTCTCGTCCGGCTCGTACAGCCAGCGCAGGGCGGCCTCGTCGTCGTAGCCGTTGTCGGTGAGCAGGTTGAGCACGCCGGGCAGGTGCTTGAGCACGGTCTGGTTGGCAACCAGGTCCGCCGGGATCCGGCGGACGCCGTCGCGGCGGACCGCCAGCAACTCCCGGTCACGGATCATCTGGTGCACCTTGCTGATCGACACGTCGAGGCGCTCGGCGACGTCGGGCAGGGTCAGCCAGCCGGCCGGGTCGGCGGGGCCGGCGAGCTCCAGGCTGGGCACGGCCTGGTCGGGTACGGGTTCGGTCACCCGACCACCCTGCCACGCCGCCGTCGCGACGGGCCACCGGCACCCCGAGCGGCCGCTCTCGTGGCGCCGCTGACCTGCGGGCACGGGCACGAGGAGTGCGGCGGGACAGACCCGTTAGGCGGCCGGCTGTAGCATCCTGTTCAACCTTCACCCCCTGGACACATAGACTGCCTGCCGATGGACACTCAGGTCGCCGACACGTTGCTGGGCTCGCTGATCGACGGGCGCTACCGCATCCGCGGTCGCGTGGCCCGTGGTGGCATGGCGACCGTGTACACCGCCACCGACGAACGCCTTGAGCGCACCGTCGCTGTCAAGATCATTCATCCGACCCAGGCGCCCGAGGCGCGGGTCGGGACCGCCAACTTCGTGGCCCGGTTCACCGACGAGGCGAAGACCATCGCGCGGCTGACCCACCCGAACGTGGTGGCGGTCTACGACCAGGGCACGCACGCCGGCCTGCCGTACCTGGTGATGGAGTACGTGCGCGGTCGCACGCTGCGTGACGTGCTGGCCGAGCGGCGCCGGCTCAACCCGGACGAGGCGCTGGCCATCATCGAGCAGATGCTCGCCGCGATCGCCGCCGCGCACCGGTCCGGTCTTGTGCACCGCGACGTCAAGCCGGAAAACGTGCTGGTCGCCGAGGCGCCCACCGGCGGTGTCGCCAATCTGGTCGACAGCGTCGTCAAGGTGGCCGACTTCGGCCTGGCCCGGGCGGTCGAGGCGAGCGCCGACGAGGAGCAGGGCAACCAGCTGATGGCCACCGTGGCGTACGTCGCCCCGGAGCTGGTCACCGAGGGCCGGGCCGATCCCCGCACCGACGTCTACTCGGCCGGCATCGTGCTGTTCGAGATGCTCACCGGCCGCGTGCCGTACGACGGGGACCGCCCGGTGGACGTCGCCTGGCAGCACGTCGACCGGGACGTACCGGCGCCCTCGATGCTGGTGCCCGGCCTGCCACCGGTCCTCGACGACCTGGTGCAGCGGGCCACTCGGCGCGATCCGGCGGCGCGGCCTGCCGACGCCGGCGCGCTGCTGGCCGAGGTCCAGGTCGCCCGGGATCGCCTCGGTGACGCCAACACCCGCACCGCCGTGCTCCGCGCGGTGAGCGACGATGCGCCACTCTCTCAGCCGACCATGGTGGTCGCGACG
The DNA here is from genome assembly GCF_040647875.1 of Micromonospora sp. NPDC049230. Lineage (NCBI taxonomy): Bacteria > Bacillati > Actinomycetota > Actinomycetes > Micromonosporales > Micromonosporaceae > Micromonospora > Micromonospora sp. NPDC049230. Next base: position 343,610 of record NZ_JBEZCZ010000001.1, on the reverse strand, counting down.
GTCCGCCCGACCGACCGCCCGGCCTGGGCACGGCTGCCCGAGGGCGCCAGCCAGGGGCCGGGGCGACGACGGGCCGCCCCGGAGTCCGCGGAGGGTCTCGGGTCCCGGCTCGCGGCGCTGCGTGCCACATTGCTGGCGAGCCCGCGCGGCCGGTTGGCCGTCGCGGCCGTGGTGGTGACGCTGGGCCTGGTGGCCGCGATCGGGGGTTGGTGGTTCGGCGTCGGCCGTTACACGGATGCCCCGCAGCTGGTGAGTTTGAGCAAGGCCGAGGCGCAGGCGCAGGCCAGCCGCGCCGGCCTCACCCTGAAGTACGGTGAGCCGCGCTTCGACGAGAAGGCACCGAAGGACAGCGTGCTGGGGCAGAGCCCGGCGTCCGCCACCAAGATCGTCAAGGGTGGCACGATCACCCTGACCCTCTCCCTCGGCCCGGAGCGCTTCCCCGTGCCGGACGTGATCGGCAAGGAGTTCGAGCTCGCCGAGGCGGACCTGCTCAACGTGAAGCTGGTGGTGGCGAAGGGTGCACCCCGCTACGACGACAGCCTGCCGGCCGGGGTCGTACTGGAAACCTCCCCCAAGGTGGGCACCGAGGTCAAACCCGGTGCGACGATCACCCTCATCCTGAGCCGGGGCCGGGCGCCGGTGACGGTGCCGAACCTGGTCGGTAAGAACCTCAACGACGCTCGGGCCGCCCTGGCCCAGCTCAACCTGGTGCTGGTGGAGACCTACAAGGACTCCGACAAGCCCAAGGACGAGATCCTCGGGCAGAGCCCGGCCGACGGCGCCGGCGTGGAGAAGGGCACCCAGGTCAAGGTGGACGTCAGCAAGGGCCCGCCGGCGATCGTCGTGCCCCGGGTGATCGACCTGCCCTGCCAGCAGGCCAAGCAGGCCCTGGAGGGCCAGGGCTTCCCGGTGACGGCGCTCATCAACCCGAACGCCACGGTCCGGATCCAGGCCCCCGGTGAGAATTCGCAGGTGCCGCCGGGCACCCCGGTCACCCTCACGTGCTTCTGATGTCGACTGTCACCTCGCGTCCGGTGGGCGCGCACACTCCGACCTCGGGAGGGCTGGCCAAGGCCGCCCTGCCGTACGCCGACGCGACAGGCGCCCAGGTGGTGCAGGTCTACGTCTCCAACTCCCGGGGTTGGGCGCTGCCCAGCGGTGATCCGGTCCAGGACGCCCTGTTCCGCGACGGCTGCGCCGAGCGGGGCATTCCGGCCTTCATCCACGCCTCACTGTTGGTCAACCTCGGCTCGCCCACCCCGGCCACTGTCGAGAAGTCGGCGCAGACGCTGGCCCACGCCCTTCGTCGGGGCATGGCGATCGGCGCTCAGGCGGTGGTGTTCCACGCGGGCAGCTCGGTCGACGAGACGTACGCCGAGGCGGCGATGCGACAGGTCCGCCGGGAGTTGCTGCCGCTGCTCGACTGGGCCGCCGACGCCGGCGGGCCGATGTTGCTGGTCGAGCCGAGCGCCGGCGGCGGCCGGTCACTGGCCTCCCGCGTGCAGCAGCTCGGCCCCTACCTGGACGCGGTGGACCGACACCCCATGCTCGGCGTCTGCTTCGACACCTGCCACGCCTGGGCGGCCGGGCATGACCTGGCGGCCGAGGGCGGCATGACGGCGACCCTGGACACTCTGGTGGCCACTGTCGGTGCGGACCGGCTGCGGCTGGTCCACGCCAACGACTCGAAGGATCTGTGCGGCTCCACCCGGGATCGGCACGAGAACATCGGCAAGGGCACCATCGGCGAGCCGGCCTTCGCCGAGCTGATGGCCCACCCCGCCACCGCGGGCGTCCCGATCGTCGTGGAAACCCCAAGCGAGAAAAGCCTCGGCCACGCCGCCGACATCACAACCCTAACCCGCCTAACCCCACCCCGGTGATCATGGAGTTATAGCCACGACACGCCGATCCGAGTGGCAATAACCTCATGATCAACAGGGGTAAGGCGGGGCGGGGCGCGGTCAGGCTGCGGCGAGGGCGCGGGGTAGGGCTGCTACCGCGCGGTCGATGTCCGCGTCGTCCAGGCCCAGGTGGGTGACCAGGCGGGCGGTGCGGGGGCCGAGCACCGAGACGAGCACACCCTCGGCCCGCGCGGCGGCGGCCAGGGCACGCGCGTCCAGGTCGTGCTTCGTCAGGTCCAACGCGACGATATTGGTACGCACCGGGGAAGCGAGCACCCCGAACGGCGCGACGGCCTCGGCGAGCCGGGCCGCCCGGGCGTGGTCGTCGGCCAGCCGGTCGATGTGGTGCGCGAGCGCGTACCGGCCGGCGGCGGCGAGGATGCCAGCCTGACGCATGCCGCCGCCCATCCGCTTACGGATCATCCGCGCCCGCTCGATCTTCTCCGCGCTGCCCACCACCAGCGAGCCGACCGGCGCGCCGAGGCCCTTGGAGAGACACACCGACAGCGTGTCGAAGAGCCGGCCGTACTCGACCAGGGGCACCCCGTCGGCGACATGTGCGTGCCAGATCCGCGCGCCGTCGCAGTGCGTCGCGACGCCCGCGTCGTCGGCGACCCCCCGCAGCTCCCGCAGGGTGGCGAGTGGTATCACCCCGCCGCCACGGCCGTAGGTCTGCTCCACGGCGATCGCACGGGTGGGGACGGCGAAGTAACCGTCCGGCCGGATCATCCGGGCCACCTGCTCCGGGTCGACGTCCGCGCCGACCGCGGGCCAGGTCCGCGAGGAAATACCGCCGTACGCGGCCGCGGCACCGATCTCGTACGTGACCACGTGCGCGTCGGCGTCGGCGAGCACCTCGTCGCCGGGCGACACCAGCAGTTGCAGGGCGATCTGATTGGTCATCGACCCGCTCGGGGCGAACAGCGCCGCCTCGTGCCCGAACAGCGCGGCGGCCTCGGCCTCCAGCGCGTTGACGGTCGGGTCCTCGCCGTAGACGTCGTCACCGACCTCGGCGGTGGCCATCGCCTCCCGCATCCCGGCGGTGGGTCGGGTGACAGTGTCCGACCGCAGGTCCACAAAGTCAGCCACTGTTCTTCCTCCGGCTGCCGACTGCGGGGCTCGCAAGCTCACTCCTCGCGTCAGCCACGGAGCATTTCCGCCACCAGGAAGGCCAACTCCAACGACTGCTGGGTGTTGAGTCGCGGGTCGCACGCGGTCTCGTACCGGTCGGGCAGGTCGAGGTCCTCGATGCCCTGGGCGCCGCCGAGGCACTCGGTGACGTCCTCGCCGGTCAACTCGACGTGCAGGCCACCGGGATGGGTGTCCAGACCTCGGTGCACCTCGAAGTAGCCGAGCACCTCGTCGACGATGCGGTCGAAGTGGCGGGTCTTGTAGCCGTTCGACGACTCGTGCGTGTTGCCGTGCATCGGGTCGCACTGCCAGACCACCTTGGCACCGGCGGCGGTGACCTTGGCGACGATCGGCGGCAGGGCGTCGCGCACCCGGTGGTTGCCCATCCGGCTGATCAGGGTGAGCCGACCGGGGATGTTGTCCGGGTTGAGCTTCTCGCACAGCTCGATCGCCTCGTCCGGAGACGTGGTCGGGCCGAGCTTGACGCCGATCGGGTTGGCGATGCGGGAGATGAAGTCGATGTGCGCGCCGCTGATCTGACGGGTGCGCTCGCCGATCCAGAGGAAGTGCCCGGAGAGCCCGTACGCCCGACGGTCGGAGACCCGGGTGAGCGCCCGGTCGTACTCCAGGGCGAGGGCCTCGTGCGAGCAGTAGAGCGTGACGGTCCGCAGCGCCTCGTCGTCGGTCATGCCGCAGGCCCGGATGAAGGCCAACGCCCGGTCGATCTCCCGGGCGATCGCCTCGTAGCGCTCCCCCGCCGGGGAGTTCTTCACGAAGCCCTTGTTCCAGTCGTGCACGGCGTGCAGGTCGGCGAGCCCACCGGCGAGGTACGCCCGGAGCATGTTCATCGCCGCCGCCGAGTTGGCGTACGCCCGGATCATGCGCTGCGGGTCGGCGACCCGGGCGGCCGGGTCGGCCTCCAGCGAGTTGATCATGTCGCCGCGGTACGCGGGCAGACCGCGCGCGTCGGTCGGCAGCGAGCGGGGCTTGGTGTACTGCCCGGCCACCCGGGCGACCTTGACCACCGGCAGGGACGCGCCGTAGGTGAGCACGATCGCCATCTGGAGCAGGGTGCGGGCGTTGGCCAGCAGGTGGCTCTCGGTGTTGTCGACGAACGTCTCCGCGCAGTCGCCGCCCTGGAGCAGGAACGCCTTGCCCTCGCAGACCAGTGCGAGTTTCTGCCGGAGCTGGTCCACCTCGTAGGGCGCGACGACCGACGGCACTGTGTCGAGGACCTTGCAGACCGCCGCGACGGCGGCCGGGTCGGACCACGGTGGGACCTGCTCCCGGGGCAGCTCCCGCCAGCGGTCCAGGCCGAGCGCGGCGTCCTCCGCGGAGTCGACTGTCGGTCGGCTGGTCTGCAGGCCCGGGTTACTCACCGCGGGATGGCTCAGCTGATGCCACTCATGGCGCATGACAGAAAGCGTACGGCGACGGTCGGGGCGACCGGGCGGCGAGGGGGACGGTTCCGGCAGATGGGAGATCAATCCGCCGTGGGTTGGCCCGGCCGCGCGGGCACGAAGAGGGCGTCCGGCGCGGGCGTGGGCGTGGCGGGTGGCCCGCCCGGCATTTCCCCGGCGATGCACCAGTCGCTTCCGTCGCGGATAACGGTGAACACCAACGGCCGGGCGACAGTGCGGCCGCCGGCGACGACCGAGACCGACACGCTGACCTCCTGCCCGAGCGGACCGGACCGGACGTCGGTGATGGCCGCCTCCGGCACCTGGAAGTGATCGGCGAAGTCGCCGTTGGGGCCGGTGGCAGCCTGGTCGAAGCTCTCGTACAGCAGAGCGCAGAGCTGACTCCGGCCGGCGGCGACGTCCTTGGCGGTCATCGCGTCGAGGTACGCCTGCACGCGCTCACGGGAACGGCTGGCGGCCTCGTCGGCGGGGGTTCGGGTGGGCGTGACCGGCGGCGGCACGTCCTTGACCTCGTCCCGGGCATCGTCGACGATCCCGCAGCCGACCAGGGTCACCGGCAGCAGCAGTGTGGCAGTCGTGGCCGCCAGCCTCAGGTGGGTCGCTCGCATGACCACCTCCGTCGAGGGTGAGATCGAGACCTACCGAGCCGCGAGTCTGCCACATTGACCTGGCCTAACCCACCGAAAGCGGCCCGGCCGACGCAAGGCGTCGACCGGGCCGCGGTGTCACCGGGCGGGGAGGGGCGGTGCGCACCCCTCCCCGCCGGGTGGGTGGTGCGTCGGCCCTCGGCTCAGCCGAGACCGCCCTTGATGGCGCCGATGAGCTCGCCGTTGCTGGTGTCACCGGAGAGTTCCCAGAAGAAGGCGCCACTGAGGCCCTGGTTGTTCGCGTACTGCATCTTGCCGTTGATTGTCGACGGGGTGTCGTAGCTCCACCAGTTGCTGCCGCACTTGGCGTACGCGGTGCCGGCGATCGTGCCGGTGGCCGGGCAGGTGTTCTTGAGGACCTTGTAGTCCTCGATGCCCGCCTCGTAGGTGCCCGGTGCCGCACCGGTGGCGCTGCCGCCCGGAGCGGCCTGGGTGACCCCGGTCCAGCCTCGACCGTAGAAGCCGATGCCGAGCAGCAGCTTGTTGGCCGGGACGCCCTTGCTCTTGAGCTTCTGGATCGCCGCGTCGGAGTTGAAGCCCTGCTGCGGAATGCCGGTGTACGAGGTGAGCGGGGAGTGCGGTGCCGTCGGCCCCTGGGCGGCGAAGGCGCCGAAGTAGTCGTAGGTCATCGGCATCAGCCAGTTGAGGTTGCCGATGGCCCCGGCGTAGTCGGTCGCGTCGATCTTGCCGCCGTTGCTGCCGTCCGCGGTGATGGCGGCGGTGACCAGGGCGTTGGAGCCGAACCGCGACCGCAGCGCGCTGATCACGTTCTTGAACGCGTTCGGGCCGCTGGTGTCACAGGTCAGGCCGCAGGCGTTCGGGTACTCCCAGTCGACGTCGATGCCGTCGAAGACGTCCGCCCAGCGCGGGTCCTCGACCAGGTTGTGGCAGCTCTCGGCGAACGCGGCCGGGTTCTGCGCGGCCTGGGTGAAGCCGCCGGACCAGGTCCAACCGCCGAACGACCAGATCACCTTCAGGTGCGGGTTTAGCTGCTTGAGCTTGCGCAACTGGTTGAAGCTGCCACGCAGTGGCTGGTCCCAGGTGTCGGCGACGCCGTCCACACTCTCCGCCGCCGTGTACGCCTTCTCGTAGTCGGCGTAGCTGTCCCCGATGGCGCAGCGGCCGCCGGTGGTGTTGCCGAAGGCGTACAGGATGTGGGTCAGCTTGGCGGCGGACCCGCTGGTCTGGATGTTCTTGACGTGGTAGTTGCGTCCGTAGACACCCCACTCGGCGAAGTAGCCGACGACCTTCTTGCCGCCCGGGTTGGGCGGGTTGGTGGTCGGCGGCGCCGTGGTGGGCGGTGCGGTGGTGGGCGGCGCCGTGGTGGGCGGGGCCGTGGTCGGCGCGCTCGTGGTCGGCGGGCTGGTCGGGGTGCCGCCACCGCAGGGTGCGCCGTTGACAGTGCAGTTCAGTGGGGCCTTGAAGGCGCCCGTGCCGTTGTAACCCCAGCTGAACGAGGCGCCCGGGGCGAGGCCGCCGGCCCAGCTCTTCTTGACCGCCACGTAGTGGTTGCCGCTGCTCGTCACGTCGGCGTCCCAGGCGCTGCTGATGGTGGTGCCCGACGGCAGGTCGAACTCGACGCGCCAGGTGGCGACAGCGGCACTCGACCCGTTGGTGACGGTCACCCTCGTCTCGTGACCGGTCCCCCAGTCCTGTGCCCTGGTGAACGTGGTGGTGACACTGCCGGCGCCGAACGCGGTGGTCACCGGCACCGCCGCGACGGTCACGGCGACCACGGCACCGGCCCAGAGGGCCCGGCGGAGCGATCTTTTCATGAGGCGTCTCCCGAACTGTTAGGAAACTTTCCAAAAGAGATGGTGAGACGGTACTCACAGCGTCATCACTTCGTCAAGATGCGCATGTTTCGATTTCCCTGATGCGGGGATTGCCGCTACCTCAACCCGCCGCCGGTCCACTGCGGCGGCCGGCGCGTAGCCTCGGGCCATGACCGTCTTCGACATCCCGATCGACGCCCTCAACGGCGGCCCCGCCGAGCTGGCCCGCTACCGCGGCAAGGCGCTGCTGGTGGTCAACGTGGCCTCCCGCTGCGGCCTCACCCCGCAGTACGCCGGCCTCCAGACGCTCGCGGACACCTACGCCGACCGCGGCCTGGTGGTGCTGGGCGTGCCGTGCAACCAGTTCGCCGGGCAGGAGCCGGGCAGCGCCGCCGAGATCAGCGACTTCTGCCAGGTCAACTACGGGGTCACCTTCCCGCTGACCGAGAAGGTCGACGTCAACGGCCCCAACCGGCACCCGCTCTACGCCGCGCTGGTGAACGCCCCGGACTCCGACGGGCACACCGGGGACGTCCGGTGGAACTTCGAGAAGTTCCTGGTGGCCCCGGACGGCACTGTCGCCGCCCGCTTCGCCCCCACCGTCACCCCCGACTCCGACGACCTACGGGCAGCCATCGACAAGGTCCTGCCCGCCTGAAGGCCAAGCGGCCGGGCGCGCGCCTGGCTCCACAGCACCACCTTGCTCACGCTCGAACCTGGTTGTCGTGGCCTCCCCCTTTCCGGATGCCACCACAACCAGGATTGAGCGCGACCCTGCCGGGTCACCACCCGCGACCTTGCCGGGTCGCCGCCGCAGGACGACCGGCCGCCCGCACGAACCGCCGTCACCGTTGAGTGGGATGTCTCCGGGGAGCCGGTCGGCGACAGGCGTGAGCAGTACCGTGTGCGGGGCGGGCCCGCGGCGCGACCAGGTCGCCGGCGGGGCGGCGAAGGCCGCGAGCAGCCCGCGCGGCCACCCGTCGGCGGGTCACCGAAATAACCCACCGGACTGGTCGGGAATGCGTCGTGGGTGGACGGAGTTGGGAACGAGCATGACAACTGTGGGACTGATCGGCAGCGGCAACATCGGCGGCACCCTGGCCCGGCTGGCCGTGGACGCCGGCTACGACGTGGTGCTGAGCAACTCGCGCGGCCCGGAGACGCTGAAGGGCCTGGTTGACGAGTTGGGTGAGCACGCGAGCGCCGGCACGGCACAGGACGCGGCACAGGTTGGCGACCTGGTGGTGGTCACCGTGCCGCTGAAGGCGTACCGCGCGGTGCCCGTGGAGCCACTGGCCGGCAAGGTCGTCATCGACACCAACAACTACTACCCGCAGCGCGACGGGACCTTCCCGGAACTCGACTCGGGCGAGACCACCAGCAGCGAACTGCTCCAGCGGCACCTGCCGGGCTCCCGGGTGGTCAAGGTCTTCAACAACATCTACTACAAGGGCCTGGCCGCGCTCCCCCGGCCGTCCGGCGCCGCCGACCGCAGCGCCCTCGCGATCGCCGGTGACGACGCCGCCGCGAAGGCCGAGGTGACGGCCTTCCTGGACCGGATCGGCTACGACGCGGTGGACGTCGGCCCGCTCGCCGAGGGCTGGCGCTACCAGCCGGACACCCCGGCGTACGGCACGCTCTACTCCGCCACGCCGACCGACTGGGAGCACCCGGCACCGGGCGACGCCGACAAGCTGCGCGCCGCCCTGGCCGCCGCGACCCGCTGAGCGACGCCGCCGTCCTCCCCCCGACCGCCTACCGGGCGGCCGTGCGGAGGGCGGCGGCGAGTTCGTCGTCGTAGCTGGCGATCGGCTGGCCGTCGGAGGCGTACGCGACGAGCCGCCCCTGCGCCATGTTCGCCGAGCGGAACGAGAACGTGCGGCTTCCCGGGTACGCGTCGAGCAGCGGGATGACCCGGGGCGCCCCGCCGGGCGCGGAATAATATTCCAGGCGGGTCACCTGCGGGGAGACCACGCCGTTGACCCGGACCTTTGTCTTCTCGGCGCGGGTGCCGAAGGTGACCGGCGCGTCGGTGCCGTAGGCGGCGCACTCGACCGGGCCCCGACAGACGAAGAAGTATCGCGGGTTGACCACGTCGTCGAGGGCGTACGCCTTGAAGGTGGGGTCCGCTCCGGCGGGCAGCGGCTGCACGGCGAAGAACGCGAGCGCCACAGTGGCCGTGACGCCCACCCGCAACCAGCCCCGCCCACCGGCCGGCCGGCGCGACGTCCGGGTGACGGCGACCGCGACGCCGCCGAAGCCGACCAGGCACAGCAGGCACACCCCGATCGCGCGGGCGTTCTCGAAGAGGAACTGCACACCCGGGCGTGTGGACACCGGGCTGAGCACCGCCCCCAACGAGACGACCATGGCGGCGAGCAGCGCCACGCCGGCGGCGCGTCGGGTGACGCCGGACGCGCCGATCAGCAGCATCGCGGCGAGCACCGGCCACACCTGGTGGTGGGTCCAGGACACCGGGGACGCGGCGACGGTGGCGCAGCCGACCAGCACGGCCGCGTGCCCCGGGCGGCCCCGCACCGCCAACTGTCGGGCCCGCAGCAGCGCCGCCGCGCACACCAGCGCCACCAGAGCGGCCCAGAGCAGGGGCAACGTCGCCTCGTCGACGCCGACGCGCAGCAGCATCCCGTGCAGGGACTGGTTGCCCAACGACGCGAGGTTGCCGATCCGCGAGGTCTGCCGCACCGCCTCGGTCCAGTACGTCCAGCTCTCGGCGGGTAACACCACCGCGGCGAGTGCCGCGCAGGCCAGGAACGTGGCCACCGCGCGGGCGGCGTCGCGGTAGCGGCCGGTGGCGAGGAAGTAGATCACGAACAGCAGCGGGGTCAGCTTGATCGCCGCGGCGACGCCGACCAACATTCCGCGCAGCCGGGGCGGACCGGCCCCCATCCCGTCGAGCAGGGCCATCAGCACGATGAAGACGCTGACCTGACCGAAGCGCAGGTTACTCTGCACCGGCGCGGAGAGCATCAGCACCGTGGCCGCCACCGCCACCACGAGCGGTCGCCGGGACCGCCGGGTGGTCAGCGCGACACCGACCGCCCCGGCGATGGCGACGACCGCCGCGCACGTCGCCACCAGCCAGATCACCTGGAGTACGCCCTCGGGCACGGCGGTGATCGGACCCAACACGAGAGCGGCGAACGGCGGATAGGTGAACGGGCCACCGTTGGCCGCCACGAACGCGTACAGCGGGCGACCGGCGTGCAGATCGGACAGTGCGCCGTAGTAGATGTGCAGGTCGGAGAGGCGGTCCTCGCGCCGCAGCACGAGCACACAGGACACCAGCGCGACGACGACGAAGGCCGCCCACACCAGTGCCACCCGGCGATCCCGCATCGACCGAGGATAGGCGAACGCGACGATCCACGGCGGCCCGCGGCGGGGAGATGCCGGCTGCCTCTGCCCTCGGCAGAACGGACACGGCGCGACCGGCTCCGCTCCCTAACATCGACCGATGGGAACGACGAGCACACCGGCGTACGACGCCCACGCGGACTGGTACGAGGACTTCATCTCCGGCGGCGGCGACTATCTCCGGCGGGTGCACGCCACAGTGGCGAAGCTGCTGGGCACGGGCGAGGGTGTCTGCCTGGACATCTGCTGCGGCACCGGCGCGCACGCACCGGTGCCGGCGGGTCTGGGTTGGACGCCGGTGGGCGTGGACCTGTCCGGCGGGCAGTTGCGGCATGCCAGCGGGCGGTTGCCGGTGGCGCGGGGCGACGCGACAGCCCTGCCGTTCCTCGACGCGTCGCTGCCGGCCGCGATGTGTGTGCTGTCCAGCACCGACATGCCCGACTACCCGGCCGCGCTGCGCGAGGTCGCCCGGGTGCTGCGCCCCGGCGGGCGCTTCGTGCACGTGGGCGTGCACCCGTGCTTCGTGGGCGCGTTCGCCGACTGGGGCCAGCATCCGAGCGTCGTCGTCGACGCGCGGTACGCGGACCGGTCGCGCAGCTTCGACAGTTGGAACACCAACGGCGTCCGGGTACGCGTCGGCGCCTGGCACCTCCCCCTCGCCGACCTGGTCAACACGACAGTGGCGGCCGGTCTCCGGCTGCTCCGGGTCACCGAGGCAGGCCCGGGCGGGGTCCCCGACCTGTTCGGCCTCCTCGCGATCCGAGAGGGGTAGCGACACGTCACCCGCCCCGGCCGACGAGCGGCGATCTTGCGCGGAGGGGCGGGCGGGGGCGGGCGCGGGGAGACGGCACGGCGGGGACACGCCGAGAAACATCTCGTTGGCAACTTGCGTTGCAGTCCCGCGCACGGGACCCTGTTCTCTGGGTTGCCGCCCGCTCACCGAAAGTGCTTCCGGAGGCGACATGTACACGCTCCGTACCCTTCCTCGCCGGCTGCTCGCCGGCTCCGGCGCGCTCCTGGTCACCACCGCTCTCGCCGCCGCCGGCACGTCCACGCCGGCCAGTGCCGCGGCCGGTGTGGACACCGTCGGCTACGTCCGGCTCGCCCACCTCTCTCCGGACACGCCGGCCGTCGACGTCTACCTGGCCGCGCCGGACGCCGCGAAACCGAGGGTCTTCCCCGGGGTCGGCTACGGGGTGGTCTCCGACTACTTCGAGCTGGCGCCCGGCCGGTACGCGGTGGCGATGCGCGAGGCCGGCGCTCCCGCCAGCGACCCCCCGGTGCTCACCACGGAAGTCGCGGTGACCAGCGGCGACGCGTACACGGTGGCCGGTGTCGGCCGGCACGCGGACCTGGGGTTGCGGGTGCTCAACGATGACCTCAGCGCCCCCGCGCAGGGCCGCGCCAAGGTGCGTGTCGTGCAGGCTTCCGTGCGTACCCCGGTGTTGGACGTGGCCGCCGCGGACGGTCCGCTGATCGCCGACGACGTGCAGTTCGCGACCACGACCGAGTATGAGCAGGTCGAGCCGGGCAGTTGGCGGCTGCGGCTGGCGGGTGCCGACGGGCCGAGCACCAACGCCGAGGTGCGGCTCACCGGCGGCGCGGTCTACTCGCTGCTGGTGCTCGACGCCAAGCAGGGCGGGCTGACCGCCGAGCTGCGCCGCGACGCCGAGGGCGGCACCGTCGTTCCGGCCGGTGGGGTGGACACCGGTGCCGGTGGCACCGCCGGCACGGGACTGCCCCCGTACCCCCTGGTGGCCGGCGGGTTGGCCGCGGCGGCCGTCGCGGCGGCCCTGGTGTTCTGGCGTCGGTGGCGGCGCACCACCTGGTGAGCGCCGGGCCGGGCCTGTCGATCCGGCGGCACCGCGACCGTCGGATGCCGCTCGTCGCGTTCGTCGCGGCCGGCGCGGCGGCCTGCCTGGCCGCCGGCACCGGGGTCGGGCTGGCCGGCACCGACGCTCCGCCGCCGGTGGCCAGCTGGCACCCCGGCTGCACCGACGACTGCCCGCCGGTGGCCGCCGTGTCCGTGCCGCAGGGTCCACCCACGCGGGTACGCGTGCCGCGCATCGGCGTCGACTCCGCGCTCACAGTGCTGGGCCTGGACCGCGCGGGCGCGCTGGTGCCGCCGGGCGACTTCGGTGTCGTCGGCTGGTACGGCGGTGGCCCGGCGCCGGGCGACACCGGCCCGGCGGTGCTCGCCGGCCATGTGGACTCGCGGCGCGGCCCGGCGGTGTTCGCCCGGCTCGGTGAGCTGCGCTCCGGTGACCGGGTGGAGGTGTGGCGCGGCGGGCAGCGGCTGTCGTTCCGGGTGACCGGGTTGCTGCGTACCCGCAAGGACCGCTTCCCGACGGAGGCGGTCTACGGGCCGACGCCCGGCGCGGAGCTGCGCCTGGTCACCTGCGGGGGTGACTTCGACAGGCGGCGGGGCCACTATGTCGACAACGTGGTGGTGTTCGCGGTGATCGAGGCCGCCGATCCGGTCCTACCGACGTCCAGGGCGGGCTGAGCGACACATCCAGCTTGATCCACTCGCGTTCCTGAAGATCGGGGTGTCCGCCAGTCGCGGACACCGCGGATTCCGTGAACCCGAGTGGATCAAGGGGTGCGGGACGGCAGCGACGTCAGATTGGGCGGCGGCCGGCGAAGCCGCACTCGGCCCGGTGGTACCAGCGCACGTCGGAGTCCCCCTCCAACCAGCACCAGAGCACGGATCGACCCTCCCGCTCGCCGGGAAAGTCGAGCAGCACCGGCGCGATGCCCTTGACCTGGATGTCGTGCTGGTGCAGCTCGTCGACGACGGCGTGCAGCCGGGCCTCCAACCCCTTCACCTCGGCCAGGCCGCCGAGGGCACTGACACCGTGGTCAGCCAGGTCGACGCGCAGCTCAGCCAGGTCGGCGCGGACCCGGACCAACTCGTCGACGCGCGGTTGCAGGGTGGCCACCAGGTGCCGGGCCTGGGCGAGTGTGAACACCGGGCCAGTATGCGGCACACACCGGGGCACGGCCTGCCCGCGACGGGCGACAGGCCCAGTCAGCCCGGGCGGCCAGCCCGCGGGCAGGCACCTCCGGCCGAGCGACAGGCTCAGTCGGCCTGGGCGGCCAGCTCGCGGGCGCGGTCCCGGGCAGCCTCCAGCGCGGCGAGCAGCGCCGCCCGGACGCCGTGCTTCTCCAGCTCGCGGATCGCGGAGATGGTGGTGCCGGCCGGCGAGGTGACCGCCTCGCGCAACTTGACCGGGTGTTCGCCGGAGTCGCGCAGCATCACCGCGGCACCGACGGCGCTCTGGACGATGAGTTCGTGCGCCACCTGCCGGGGCAGCCCCAGCAGGATCCCCGCGTCGATCATTGCCTCGACCAGCAGGTAGAAGTAGGCCGGCCCGGAGCCGGAGAGCGCGGTGACCGCGTCCTGCTGCGACTCGGGCACCCGCATCGTGTGGCCGAGGGGCTTGAACATCTCCTCGGCCAACGCCAGGTGCGCCCCGGTGGCGTACGCGCCCGCCGAGATCGCCGTCATGGCCTCGTCGACAAGCGCCGGAGTGTTGGTCATCACCCGGACCACCGGGGTGCCCTCGGGCAGTCGGCGGTTGAAGAAGCTGGTGGGCAGGCCGGCGCAGAGCGAGATGACGAGCTTGTCGGCCGGCACCTTGGGGCCGATCTCGTCGAGCAGTGCGGCGGCGTCCTGCGGTTTCACCGAGACCGCCAGCACCTCCGCCTCGGCCACCGCTGTCAGGTTGTCGACGACCCGTACGCCGTAGCGGGCGGTCAGCTCCTCGGCCCGGGCCGGCCGGCGGGCGGTGGCCAGCAGCCGGTCCACCGGCCATCCCGAGCGCAGCAGCCCGGAGAGCATCAACTCGCCGATCTTGCCCGCACCGATGACCGCGACCGTGTGCACCTCGGCTGACATCTCGGCTCGTACCCCCTCGCGTGTGGTCGCGGCGCGGCGGACCCGCCGGCCCGCCGCGCCGCCTACCGGTTGATCAGCTGCCGAAGAAGACCTCGGCCTCGACGTACCGCTCCAGCGGCACGGTCTTCAGCTCGCGGGTGGCCTCCGCGAGGGGCACCCGGACGATGTCGGTGCTCTGCATCGCGACCATCTTGCCCCAGTCGCCGTCGTTGACCGCGTCGATGGCCTGTAGGCCCAGGCGGGTGGCGAGCACCCGGTCGAAGGCGGTCGGGGTGCCACCGCGCTGGATGTGGCCCAGCACCACGGTGCGGGCCTCCTTGCCGGTCTTGGCCTCCAGCTGCTCGGCGAGCCACTGGCCGATGCCGCCGAGGCGGACGTGGCCGAACGAGTCCAGCTCCTGGTTGGCGAGGACCATCTGGCCGTCCAGCGGCTGGGCGCCCTCGGCGACCACGACGATCGGGGCGTACTGGTGCTGGAAGCGCTTCTCGACGTAGCCGGCCACCTGGTCGACGTCGAACTGCCGCTCCGGCAGCAGGATCACGTTGGCGCCGCCGGCCAGGCCGGCGTGCAGGGCGATCCAGCCGGCGTGCCGGCCCATGACCTCGACGACGAGGGTGCGGTGGTGGCTCTCCGCTGTGGTGTGCAGGCGGTCGATGGCCTCCATCGCGATGTTGACAGCGGTGTCGAAGCCGAAGGTGTAGTCGGTGGCGCCGAGGTCGTTGTCGATCGTCTTCGGTACGCCAACCACGTGCACGCCCAGCTCGTAGAGCTTGGTGGCCACGCCGAGGGTGTCCTCGCCGCCGATCGCGATCAGCGCGTCCACACCCTGGGTGGCGAGGTTGTCCTTGATCCGCTCGACGCCGTTCTCGATCTTGAACGGGTTGGTCCGGGACGAGCCGAGGATGGTGCCGCCACGGGGCAGGATGCCACGGACGTCCGCGATGCCGAGGGGCCGGGACAGACCCTCCAGCGGGCCCTTCCAACCGTCGCGGAAGCCCACGAACTCGTGACCGTAGGTGGCGACGCCCTTGCGGACCACCGCCCGGATGACCGCGTTGAGACCTGGGCAGTCGCCGCCGCCGGTGAGCACGCCGATACGCATGATCCGCTCATCCTCCTGGAGCATCAGGTAAAGCCCGAATTGCCCCAGGGTATGTGTCAGATCAGACCATCGGCGCCGTTGCCGGCCCGGGGCGGGCCGTCACTGCGCACTGTAGTCGGCCTGCCGGTACGGCGACAGCGCGCCCCGGGGGGCGACGGATCAGAACGTCACCTCGTGGTTCTCGCCGGCGTTCGGCGGCCGCCCGGTGACCGCGGCCTTCGCGTAGCCGAGCAGGTTGACCACGGCACTGTTCGCCGAGTCCCAGTACTCGGCGGAGCTGGCATGCACCTTGATCAACGTGAGGCCCGGGGTGTCCAGCCCATCGGGGAACCACGCCTTGAGCAGCGGGTTCCACAGCCGCTCGGCCCGTGCCCGGTCGAAACCCTCGGTGGCGGTGCCGGAGATCGACACCCAGGCGTGGTGCTTCTGGTCGGAGAAGGCGACGTTGACCTCCGGGTTGACCCGGAGCTGGCGGACCTTGGCCGAGTCGGCGGAGGCGAAGAACCACAGCTCGCCGTCGAACTCGGCCTCCTGTAGCCCCATCGGCCGGCTCACCTGCCGCCCGTCCAGAGCGGTAGTGGTGAGCATGCAGATCCGCGCGGCCCGGGCCAGCTCGGTGACCCGGGCTCGAGCGTCGGCGGCGCTTGTCGGCTGGTTGCTCATGGCACTCTCCTCCGCTTCGGTTCGTCGAACCGATGCCCGGGACAGAACCGGTCAAACCTACGGCGGCGCGGCCGGCACTCAGCGGGCGGTCATCGCCCGCCAGCGGGCCAGATTGTGCCGGGCGTCGACCAGAGCGTCGTGCCGGGCCGCGTCCGCGTCCGGCAGGGTCGGCCGACCACTGTCGTCCCAGAGCTGGCGCAGTTCCTTCGTGTAACGGGGGATCTCCCGGGGCAGCGCCGGCATCGCACCCCAGAGCTGGGCGAGCACCACGTGGTCGTACGCGGCGTACCACGCCCACAGCTCCAACTGCTCCCCCGGCCGGTCCCGGATCGGCTCGACCAGGAAGTCGTACAGGTCGTCACGGATGCGCTCGCGCGACCGCCAGGCCCGGTCCGCCGGGGACGGCAGCTTGTCCAGCACGTTGCGCCGCACCCAGGGCACGGCACGGGAGTCGTCGAACTCCGTGGAGACCGCGTAGAACTCCCGGCCGTACTCGTCGACGACACCAATCGAGACGAGGTCGACGGTTGTGCCGTCCTCGATGAACTCGCAGTCGTAAAAATAGCGATAGACCATTCCGGCCATCCTCGCCCACCGCCGTCCGGCCGCGCCCGCCGGGGGCGCCGCACCGCTGGTGACAGGCCCGTTCGGCCCTTCGACAGGGGTACGCGGCAGCTCACGACGGTCACGGAAGTGCTTCGAGGGGTGTACAGCAAGCGACCGGACCGTCATGATCTGATGTGTACCGCTACCGGATGCCGAATCGGTGTCAGTTCACCTTGTCAGGGCCATCAGGTTCACCCGGTGAGCGAGTTTGTGGTCCATGACCGGGGAGGGGTTGGACCGTGGAGATGCGCCTGCCGGAGCCGGGTGACGCGCTCACGGGTGTCGAGATGTTCGCTGGCTTGGAGCCCGAGGTGCGGCAGCGCGTCATCGCCGCCGCCGTCCCCCGTACCTACCGCAAGGGTCAGTTGCTCTTCGTCGAGAACGACCCGGGTGAGTCGCTGATCGTGTTGCGCCGCGGCGCGGTGGCCGTCTTCCGCACCGCACCCACCGGCGAGCGCGCCGTGCTGTCGGTGATCCGTCCACCGGACGTGCTCGGCGAGGTCTCCCTGCTCGACGCGTCCACCCGGTCCGCCTCGGCCGAGGCCATCGAGGACTGCGCGGCGCTCGCACTCTCGCGGGGCGCGTTCATGGAGCTGGTGCACTCCAACCCCCGCATCCTGGACGCGGTGATGCGCTCGCTGGGCGGGCTGATCCGCCGGCTCACCGAGCAGAACGCCGACCACGTCTTCCTCGACCTGCCCGGTCGGGTGGCCAAGACGCTGGTCCGGTTGGCCGGCGAGAGCCAGGCGCCGATGATCACGATCGAGCTCAACCAGAGTCAGCTGGCCGAGATGGCCGGCGGGTCCCGGCAGAGCGTCAACCAGGCGATCGGTTCGTTCGCCAGCCGCGGCTGGCTGCGGACCGAGGGGCGCCGGATCGTGGTGACCGACGTGGCCGCGCTGCGCCGTCGCGCCGGCATGAACGACCGCTGACCGATCG
Source organism: Micromonospora sp. NPDC049230 (assembly GCF_040647875.1). Classification (NCBI taxonomy): domain Bacteria; kingdom Bacillati; phylum Actinomycetota; class Actinomycetes; order Micromonosporales; family Micromonosporaceae; genus Micromonospora; species Micromonospora sp. NPDC049230. The sequence goes on along the minus strand of NZ_JBEZCZ010000001.1, from coordinate 326,146 downwards.
GGCCCGGGCCAGTGCGTGTTTCGCGTGCCGCGAGCCACCCCGTGCCCAGACACGGATGTGGCCGGCAGACCCGTGGGTCCGCCGGCCACATCTGGGCTGATCAGTTGTCCGTGTCGTCGGCCGGCGGCGCGCCCGGCCCCGGCCCGATCTTCTTCGGGTCGGTCGGCTTGTCAGCCGTGGACGTGCTCGACGACGTGGTCGTGGTCTTACCCGACCCGCCCCCCTGGCCCTCAGGCTCTTCCACCATGCCCTGCTCCTCCAGCTCGGCGAGAGTGACCGCATCGACGTCTATCGTGTCGCCCGGAGCCCATCGCATACCACCCGGATCGGTCCACGAGGCGGACAGTCGCACCTGCACGGCACTCTCCCTGACATGAAACTTCCTGGTACGGAACACTAACTCCGACCGATCGATGGCGTCGCCCGCCCACACGTCGGGTACCCGACTGGCCCGGGTGGACGCGATACTGACCCATCTCGCCCACGGAGCTGAACATCGACCTCAGGTGTGGACACTGCGCCCGCGCGGCCGGGCCGGACGACCGTTTCTGCGGCGGGTGTGGCCAGCCGCTCGCGGTCACCTGCGCGCACTGCGGGCATGCCAACAGCACCGAGGTCAGCTTCTGCACCGGTTGTGGCCAACCCCTGCGCGACCACGTCGCGGTGGTGCAGGAGGACCGGCGTCAGGTCAGCGTGCTCTTCGTCGACATCGTCGACTTCACCAGCTACGCCGAACGGACCGACCCGGAGCAGGCCCACGGTCTGCAACAGACCTACTTCGCGACGGTGCGACGGATCGTGCACCAGTACGGCGGGGTCGTCGAGAAGTACATCGGCGACGCGGCGATGGCGCTGTTCGGCGCACCGGTGGCCACCGACAACGACGCGCTGCGATGCGTCCGCGCCGGGTTGGAGCTGCAACGCAGCCTGGCCCACCAGCCCAACGGCCCGCAGCCGCCGCTGGGCTTCCGGGTCGGCATCGCGACGGGCGAGGCCCTGGTCGACCTCTCGGCCACCCGCGACGGCGGGCAGGCCTTCGTCACCGGGGACGTGGTCAACACCGCGTCCCGGTTGCAGGCGTTCGCCCCGGCCGGCGGCGTGGTCGTCGACGAGAGCACCTGGTCGGCCACCCGACACGAGATGGAGTACGCCGACCAGCCGCCGGTCACGCTGCGCGGCCGGTCCGCGGTGAGCCGGATCTGGCTGGCCGTGCAGGTCCGGCCGGACCGGGACCTGCGCACGGCCGAGCTGACGCCGATGGTGGACCGGGAGCATGAGCGCGGCCTACTGATCAACGCGCTACACCGGATGGTGACCGAGCGGACCTCCCAGTTGGTGACGGTGTTCGGCCCGGCCGGTGTGGGCAAGAGCCGGCTGCTCCGCGAGCTCGAACGGCACGCCGGCCGACTGCCCGGACCGCCGGTCACCTGGTTGGTGGGGCAGTGCCCGCCATTCGGCGAGAACGTCACCTGGGCCGCGTTGGCGGACATCGTGAAGAGCTGGGTGGGCGTACCGGAGGTCGACGACCCGGCCGCCCTGCGGGAGCGGCTGCGGGCCCGGCTGGGGCAGCTCGCCGACCCCCACGCGACACGGCTGGCCGAGGCACTCGGTCCGCTGATCGGCGTGCCCGGCGAGCGACTCACCCCGGGCGAGACCGAGGCCTCCTGGCGGCGTTTCCTGATCGCCCTGGCCGGCACCGGGCCGACAGTGCTGGCCTTCGAGGACATGCACTGGGCGGACCAGGCGATGCTGGCCTTCGTCGAGCAGTTGGGCGCGACGGCGCGCGGCGTACCGCTGCTGGTCGTCGCGACCGCCCGCCCGGAGCTGCGGGAACGGCACCCGGCCTGGACCGCCACGATCAGCGGCGCGATGTCCATCTCGGTGCCGCCGATGCACGACACCGACATCGACACGCTGTACTCGCTGCTGCTCGGGCAGTCCACTCTGCCCACCGCCGCGCGCACCCCGCTCATCGAGTTCGCCGACGGCAATCCGCTCTACGCCCAGGAGTACGCCCGGATGCTGCTCGACGGCGGGCTGCTCGACGCGGCGCGCTCGGCCTCCCGCCTCGACCCCGACGGTGGGGCGGAGATGCCGCGTACGGTGCAGGCGGTCATCGCCAACCGGCTCGACCTGCTGGACCCGGCCGACCGGGCGGTGCTCCAGGCCGCCGCGGTGGTCGGCGTGCAGTTCTGGGCCGCGCCGGTGGCCACGGCGCTGGGGCGGCCGGTGGAGTGGGTGGAGCGCGCGCTGGACCGGCTGCAACGGCGCGACCTGGTGTACGAGCAGAGCACGTCGACGATGCCCGGCCAGTCCGAGTACCGGTTCCGGCACATCCTGGTGCGGGACGTCTGCTACCAGCGGTTACCACGGGCCGAACGGGTGCTGCGGCACCAGCGCACCGCCGACTGGATGGCGCAGCTCGCCGATGGCCGACAGCACGACCTGGCCGAGGTGCTGGCCAACCACCGCTGGGCGGCGCACGAGATCGCCCGGACCGTCGGGTTGGACACCGCCCCCTACGCCCCGCCCGCGCGGGCCGCGCTGCACCGGGCGGCCCGTCGGGCGTACGAGCTGCACGCGTTGGACACCGCGGCCGCGCTGGTCGGACGGGCGCTGACCCTGGACGTCGGTCCGGACCCGGCGCTTGAGTTGTTCGACGCGGAGCTGGCGTTCTACCGCGACGGTGACGCGTTCCTGGTGGCCGGCGGCACCGACACACTCACCCGGCTGACCGAGCGGCTCGCGGCGGCCGGCGACCGGACGGGTGCGGCGCGGGCGTGGACGCTGCTCGCCACCGCCGCGTGGAGCCGGGCCGACCGTACCGCGACCCTGCACTGCCTGGACCAGGCGATCGGCATCTACAGCGAGCTACCGGACAGTCAGGAGAAGGCCGGTGCCCTGCTGGAGCTGGCCCGGGTGCACATGCTGAACGCCGAGACCGACCCGGCGTGCGCCGCCGCCCGAGCCGCGGCGACCCTCGCCGAGCGGCTCCAACTGCGCGAGGTGCAGGCCAACGCGCGGATCACCCTGGCGGTCGCGCGTTACCTGGCCGGTTCCGCCGAGGCGTACCCGGAGCTGGTCGAGGTGACCGAGCACTGCCGGGTGGAGCGGCTGACCAGTCGACGTCGGGCGGTGCAGAACCTGGCCTGGGCGTTGCAGGAGGAGGGTGACCTGGCCGGCTCGGCCCGGCTGGTGGACGAGCAGCTCACCCTCGACCTGGGCGGCGAGCACAGCCTGGCGACCAGCTTCGCCGACCAGTGGGCGCGGGCGTACTACGCGGGCGACTGGACTGCCGCGTTGGCGATGGCCGCCGAGTCGACCCGCCGGCCGACCGCGGAGTGGGACCTGCACATCGTGGCGGTCTCCGGCTGGATGCGCGGGCTGGCCGGCGCCGGGCCGGACGCGCTGGCGGGGCCGGACGGCACCGCGCCGGCGGGCGGCACGGGTGGGGACCTGGTCGAGCAGGCGCTGGTCGCCGCGCGGCGCAGCGGATTCCACCGGGTGCTGCGCTCCACCCTGGCGCACTCCGCGCTCTGCCGGGCCGTGCAGGGTCGCCGGGACGAGGCGATGGCGCTGCTGACCGAGCTGGACGAGGACTGGCGGCGGACCCGGATGATCCCGTTCGCCGAGTGGGTGCCGGCCGTCGGGCACGTCGCCGGGGTGCTCGGCGTGGACGCGGCCCGGCTGGTCCGGGAGATGCTCGACCGGGCGCCCCGGACGACCCCGTGGGCCCGCGCCGCGGGTCAGGTCGCCGACGCCACGCTGGCCCGGCACGCCGGGGACGCGGCCGGTGCCGCGGACCTGCTGAGGTCGGCGGCGGCCAGCTACGCCCGGATGGCCGACGTGACCGACGAGATCATCACGATGGCGCTGGCGATCGGCCCGCTGACCGAGACCGACCCCTCCGCCGCCGCGACGACCCGCGCCCGCCTGCACGACTTCGCCACCCGCCACCACGCCCCCACCCTGCTGCGCCTGCCCTGACACCAACGCCCCGGTCGGGGACCGTGCCCCAGCGGCCGGAGCGGCCAAGCGGCCGGAGCGGCACCGAGATGGCGCTTGTCGCGCAAGAACGGACAAAGGACCCCGGTCGCGACCTGCGGCGACAGGCGTGACTTTGGAAGACGCGACACAACGCACTCCCGGAACCATGCCCTGACGTGTCACGATTCAGAGCACGGCGTGCGGACGGGCGTCGAGGGTCGCGCCGCGAGGCGCGTTAAGGGGGATGTCCGGGTGTCAGCGGGTGGTGCCCGCCGGGGACGGCGGGACAACGGGCTCGACGCGAACGAGTACGCCGTCGTCGGCGACGTCGATCCGCGCGTCGGCGAGCACCTGCTCGACGTGCTGGCCGCCGGCGGGATCGCCGCCTACCTCCAGCCCTCCGCCGACCTCAACCCGGTCACCCGCACCACCACCGTTCCGGCCCGGCCGGTCGACCGGCTCTACGTCGACCGCTCGCACCTGACCACCGCCCGGGACTATCTGACCCAGCTCGCCGACGAGACCGCCCCCGAGCAGCCGCCCGCCCGCGACGAACCGGACATCGACGCCGAGTGGGCGCGGATCGTGGCCGGCTTCCACACCTCCTCCACGGTTGGCGAGCACCCGTGGCCGGCCTCGGAGGACGTGGACGACCGCGACGCCCGGGACGAGCCGACCACCGGCCCGCTGGCCCGCTCGGGGACCGACGAGCCCGGCCCCACCGCCACCGACATCCGCCGGCTCCCGTCCGCCACCGACTTCTCCGGGATCTCCGTCGGTCGCGACACCCGGGCGGACGAGCCGTCCCTGCTCGACGGGCTGGACACCTTCGGGGCCGATCTGCCCGACGACGAGGACGACGAGGGTTACCACCCGCCCCCACCGCCGCCGCTTCCCCGCATCAGCAAGTACGCGGTGGTCGGTGTGCTCGGCGTGGTCGTCGGGTTCGTGCTCTTCCTCTTTCCGTCGCTGATCCCGGTGGACCGCTCGGCGGTCACCCTGTTCGGGTTCACCGGCATCCTGGCCGGCTTCGTCACGCTGATCTGGCGACTGCGCCCCGGCGACGAGGACGAGGACGACCCGGACAACGGCGCCGTCGTCTAGGGCCTGTGTCAAAGCCCCTGGCCGGCCTGCGGCGGGCCCAGACGACGACTGGCCTCCGCCTCGGCTCGACCGAGGACTTTGACACAGGCCCCAGGGCCCGCATCCCGGGACGGCTCCGACCCGCCGTGCGCGTAACAGTGGTGTAACTTACTGTCAGTAGGAATACCGCTGTACGTCACTTCCCCCGCTGACTGACCGGTTTTTCCTTGCTCGTGGCGGTCAGTCCTCTGCTGATCGGAATGCCCGAGATGCGACAGAGTTCCCTCGTGGTGGTGGCCAACCGCCTCCCCATCGACGACAGCCAGGCCCCCGACGGGGCCTGTGAGTGGCGGCGCAGCCCCGGTGGGCTGGTCAGCGCGCTGCACCCGCTGCTGCGGCACACCCCGGCGACCTGGGTCGGCTGGGCCGGCGGCACCGGGCCCGCCCCCGCACTACCGGACGTGGACGGCGTCCGCATGCACACCGTCGCGCTCAGCCCGGAAGACCTGCGCGACCACTACGAGGGGTTCGCCAACGCCACCCTCTGGCCGCTCTACCACGACGCCGTCGAACAGCCGCAGCATCACCGGCGGTGGTGGGAGGCGTACCAGCGGGTCAACCAACGCTTCGCCGAGGCGACCGCCGCGGTGACCGAGCAGGGCGGCGTGGTCTGGGTGCAGGACTACCACCTGCAACTGGTCCCCGGCCTGCTGCGCGCACTCCGCCCGGACCTGCGCATCGGGTTCTTCCTGCACGTGCCGTTCCCGCCGCCGGAGCTCTTCATGCAACTGCCGCGCCGGGCCGAGTTGCTGCGCGGGATGCTCGGCGCCGACCTGGTCGGCTTCCAGCGGGTGCAGGCGGCGCACAACTTCGCCCAGTTGGTGACGAGGGTGCTGGACCTGCCGGCCACCGACCGGCGGATCGGCATCGACGACCGGGTCGTGCGCATCGGCGCGTTCCCGGTCTCCATCGACACCGCCGAGATGGGCGCGCTCGCCGCCCGCCCGGACGTGGCCGCGCGGGCCCGCCGCCTCCGTCAGGACCTCGGCGATCCCCGGCAGGTCATCCTCAGCGTGGACCGGATGGATTACACGAAGGGCATCGAGCAGCGCCTCAAGGCGTACAGCGAACTGCTCGCCAGCGGCGACGTCAAGGTCCGCGACACGGTGTTGGTGCAGGTCGCGATGCCGAGCCGGGAACGCGTCGGCCAATACCAGATCCTGCGTGAGCGCATCGAGCGCGAGGTGGGTCGGATCAACGGCGAGTTCGGGCGGGTCGGCGAGCCCGCGATCCACTACCTCACCCAGCCCTTCGACCGGGCCGAGCTGGCCGCGCTCTACCGGGTCGCCGACGTGATGGCGGTGACCCCGCTGCGCGACGGGATGAACCTCGTCGCCAAGGAGTACGTGGCCGCCCGGGTGGACGACACTGGCGCCCTGCTGCTCAGCGAGTTCGCCGGCACCGCCGCCGAGCTGTCCCAGGCGTACCTGGTCAACCCGCACGACCTGGAGGGGCTCAAGCAGGGCATCTGCGCCGCGCTGCGGGCCAGCCCGGCCGACACCACCCAGCGGATGCGGGCCATGCGCGCCCACCTGGAGGAGCACGACATCCGGGCCTGGGCCCGCTCCTACCTGCGCGCACTGGACGAGCGCGGCGCCCTGGCCAGTCGCCTGACCAGCGCCGATACCGGTCCCGGCGACGACACCCAACCCGGCGGCGACGCCCGGGTGCCGCAACCCACCACCCCGACCACCGCGGCCACCCAACAGGCGGCCGGCTGACCGCTCACCCCGGCGGCCGAGCACCCACCCGCCCGCGCCGGCGATCAGCCGGCGGCGGCGACCCCGACCGGGGCGGGCGCGGGTGCTCAGTGCGCCGTGGGCTCCTTCTCCAGCCAGTCCAGGATCGCGTCGATCGGCTCCGCCCAGCGCGCGTCCAACATCAGGTCGTGGCCCATGCCGGGAAAGAGCAGCGGTGCCGAACCGTAGCGGCGGGCCACCCGGGTCAACGTCGACGCCGGCACCACCCGGTCGTCCGGGCTGCCCAACACCAGCACCGGCGGGGCGCCCACCGCCGGCTCGGCCTCCGGCTCACCCAGCAGCGCCCACTGCGCCCGCCGGCCCGCCCGGCCGAGCCGCCCGACATACCGCCGGGCCTCCTCGTCGGGCAACTCACTGCTGAACAACTGCCCACCGTTGAGCCGCAACGCCCCACCGAACACCGCCGGCACCGTGCCCGCCGGGTTGCGGCGCAACGCCGCGCCCAGCACCCCCCAGCCACCGAACACCGGCGCCACCAGCACCGCGCTGCGCGCCGGGTAGCGGGCCAACGCGTGCGCCACCACCAGAGCCCCCGCACCGTGCCCCACCAGCACCGCCTGGCGCGGCAGGCCCGCGGCCACCTGGACCACATCGTGCGCGTACGCCCGCAGCGTCGCCTCCGGCGCCGGCTCGCTGGCACCGTGCCCGCGCAGGCTCATCGCGTACGCCGGGAACCCCCGCGACGCCGCGTGACCCAACCAGTGCTCGGCGAACGCCCACGCACCGTGCCCGAACCCGGGGACGAACAGCAACGGCGGTCGCCCCTCATCCAACTCGGGAAGGACGCTGAGCACCTCCCGTCGGGCCGGCCGGACCGGACGTGCCCACTCCCGGCTCCGCATGATCCGCAGCTCACCGCTCACTTGCTGCCCTCCAGGTCGTGCAGGGCGCGCTGGACGGCGCGCAGGTAGTCGGCGTGCCCGACCTCGAACCAGTGCCGACTGCTCTCCTTGACCGGCCCGGAGTACCGCTCCCCGGCCCGCTCCCGTACCCGACGCGCGAACGCCATGGCCCGTTCCGGCCGGTCCCGACGTGCCTGGAGCAGCCGCGCGAAGAGCACCGTCTGCCAGTGCGACAGGGTGAACAACCCGGAGTCCGGCTGCAACAGGCCCGCGACGGCGAGGGTCGGATGACCCGGCGTGAACGCGTTGAGCCACAGCGTGGGCCGACCCGCCCCGGCGCTGTCGGCGAACACCGACGCGTCGAGGAACTCGAAGCGCGGCAGGTAACCGGTGGCGAAGATGACCACCTCGGGGTCGATCTCGCGGCCGTCGGACAGCTCCACGCCGTACGAGTGGAACCGGGCGACGTCGGGCACCGGGCCGATCCCGCCGTGACCCACGTAGTAGACGAGCTGGCTGTTCGCGATCGGGTGCGTCTCGTACACCCGGTGGTCGGGCTTGGGCAGGCCGAAGCGGGTCAGGTCACCGACTGTCAACCGCATCGTCCAGTGGTAGAGCCACTGCCGCACCCGCAACGGCACCCGCAGCGCCAACAGGGTGTCGTTCACCTGGTCCGCCGGGCGGCCGAGCACGTACTTCGGCGCGTACCAGTAGCCGCGCCGGGTGGAGTGCCAGCACCGCGACGCCTGCTGGGCGGCCTCCACGGCGATGTCGCAGCCGGTGTTGCCGGCGCCGACCACCAGCACCCGCTTACCGCGCAACTGCGCCGGGTCCTTGTACGACGAGGCGTGCATGATCTCGCCGCGGAACTCCTCCAGGCCCTCGTAGCGGGGCAGCTTCGGCGACCAGTTGTGCCCGTTGGCGATCACCACGGCGGCGTACCGGGAGGTGCGCTCCGGGCCGTACCCGCCGGTGGAGCGGGTGGTCACGTCCCACCGGTCCCCCTCGGCGGGCTCGACCCGGATCACCTCGGTGCCGAACCAGATGTGCGAGCGCAGGTCGAAGTGGTCGGCGTACCGCTCGAAGTAGGACAGCAGTTGACTGTGGTGCGGGTAGTCCGGCCAGGAGTCCGGCATCGGGAAGTCGGGGAACTGGGTGAACGGCTTCGACGAGATCAGGTGGGTGCTGGCGTACACCGGGCTGCGGTCGTGCCGCCAGTTCCAGGCGCCGCCGACGCCGGTCTCCCGTTCGTAGCAGTCGACGCCGAACCCGTGCTCGCGCAGGTTCTTGATGGCCGTCAGACCGCTGGCCCCGGCCCCGATGACGCAGACCGTGTCACCACGGTCGGAGACCGGGCGTTCGTCGCCGCGCGCGGACGGGGTCGCCTCCGGGTCGGGCCGGCCGTGGTCGGTGGAGGTGGACACCGGGACATCTCCTTTTGGTACGGCAGGCGTGCCGGTCGCCGCGAAATCCTCTCCACAACGGAGCCGGATGTCCAGTCCTGAGGCGGACGCGTCGACTGTCGGGCCGGGTCGGGGTCAGCCGGCGGCGGGCAGCAGCAGGTCGACAAGGACCGGGAAGTGGTCGCTGGCCCGTCGGGTCTGCGGGGTGTCCACCACGTCGTAGTCGACAACTGTGATCCGCGGGTCGACGAACAGCGCGTCGATGCGGCGGCGCGGGTCGGCGCAGGAGTAGGTGAGCCGGTCCGCCCGGTCGGCCGCCACCGCGGTGTCGGTCAACCCGCGCGACACTGTCGCCCACGCCGGCCCGTCCGGGCCCTCGTTGAGGTCCGCCCCGGCCACCACCGGGCTGGTCGCCGCTTCCAGCCCGCGCTTGAACTCGGCGGCCTGCGCGGGGCGCTCGGTCGGGTCGGTGGACAGGTGCGAGCCGGCGAGGGTGACGTGGGCGTCGCCGACCCGGCAGTCGGCGTACGCGGCGCCGCGCAGGTGTCGGCCGGGGGTCAGCGGGAAGCGTTGGCAGCGGCTGCCCCGCACCTGGACCCGCAGGCTGGTCACCAGCAGGTTGCCCAGCGCGGGCAGCCCGCCGGCGGCCACCACCAGGCCGAACGACTCGGCCAACGTGGCGGACTTCTGCCGCCACCGGAACCGGCGCGGCCCCTCCTGCACGATCACCACGTCCGGCCGCGCGGCCCGGACCACCGCCGCCAGCGCGGCGGTGTCGTCGCGCTGACCGTGGATGTTGTACGAGACGACGCGCAGCGGCACCCCCATCGCGGACCGCCTCAGATCCGGCGGGCCAGGTCGGCGGCGCCGATCACCCCGGCGCTGTTGCCCAGCTCCGCCGGGAGCACCTCGGCCACCGGCAGGCGACCACGTTGGGCGAGCGCGTCGAGGTACGAGCGGCGCGTCGGGCCGAGCAGCAGGTCACCGGCGTCGATCACACCGCCACCGACCACCAGGGTCTGCGGGTCGAGGATCTGCGCCATGTCGGCGAGGCTGGTGCCCAGCCACCGGCCGATCTGCGCGAACGCCTCGGCGGAGACGGGGTCGCCACCCTGCGCGGCGGCGGTCACCATCGGGCCGGTGATCGCCTCGGCCTCGCCGCCGGCCAGGTCCAGCAGCGCGGCGGCCCGGTCGGGCTCCTGCCGGGCGCCGGCGCGGGCGAACCGCACCAGGGCGCTGCCGCTGGCGTACTGCTCGATGCAGCCCAGCCGGCCGCAGCCGCACTGGTGCCCGTCCGGCACGGCCAGCATGTGGCCCAGCTCCGCGGCGATGCCGTGCGCACCCCGCATCAGCTCCCCGCCGAGGACGATGCCGCCGCCCACGCCGGTGCCGATGGTGAACATGATCATGGAGTCGTCGGCGTCGCGGGCCGCGCCGTAGCGGAACTCGGCCCAGGCGGCAACGTTTCCGTCGTTCTCCACGATCACGGGGAGGCCGACTGCCGTGCTGACGTACTCGCGCAGCGGTTCGTCCCGCCAGGCGAGGTTGGGAGCGAAGAGCACCGTCGAGCGGCTGGCGTCGATCCACCCGGCCGCGCCGATGCCGACGGCCTCGACCGTCCGCCCGGCCGCCAACTCGCCGACCAGCTCGATGATGACGTCGCGGGTCTTGCCGACGTCATCGGCGGGGGTGTCCCGTCGGCTCTGCGCGAGGACCGTGCCGGTGTCGTCCACGACACCGCCAGCCACCTTCGTGCCACCGACGTCGACTCCGATGGTCAGCGTCACCGCTGCCGCTCCCCTCTGCTGTCCGACCCGGGTGCCGGCGGCCTGCCGGCCCGGGTCGGGATGTCCCGCGCTCAGGCGCCGTCGCCCGGTGCCTGCGCACCGGTGTCGTCCGGCACCCGCGAGGCGGGCACCGCGGGACGAGTGGTCGGTGCCGGAACGGTCGCCGGCCCGGCGTCGTCGACGGGCGGTGCGGCGGCCGGGGCGAGTGGGTCCGCCGTCCGGGTGGCGACCGACCAGACATCCCGCTCCGGCGCCGGCTGAGAATCATGCCCGCTACGGGTGGCATCGCGCCACACGTGGTTGTCGCCGGCCGCCGGGGGCGGGTCGCCGGGGGCCGGCTGCGGAGCCACGTCGTGGGTGCTCGCGGCGGGCGCGGAGGTCGGCGCGGCGGTCGGCGCGGTGGTCGGCCACGACGCGCTCGTCGCGGGCGGCTCCGCCGGGGAGAACGCGCGGAGCAGGCTGGCGACGCCCGCCGCGAGGTCACCGGCGCCGGTCGCGAGGCGTTCGGCGAATTCCGGACTCGGGTCACGCAACGCGGCGATGCCCCGACAGACCGGGCAGACGCAGCATTCGGCCGATCCGGTGGCGAAAGCACCGCCGGTGCCGGGCCGGCCCTCCGGGTCGGCAGTGTGACCGAGGACACCGGACAACACCGCACCCAGCGAGCCGAACGCGCCGCCCGCCGAGCCGGCGGAGGCCAGTCGTGCCCCCGCGAGCAGGGTGGCGACAAGCCGCTCCGCCTCTTCCCGGGCCGAACCCGGATCCGTTCCGCCCACCGTCGGCTCCTCTACCGTGCCACCGGACCCGTCACTGCGCCGCACCGGTTACTTCTACCCGGCGCTTGAGCTGCTTCAACGCGGTGTCCATGATCATCTTCTCGGCTTTGCGCCGAAACATTCCGAGCATTCCCACCGACAGGTCGACCTCCAGCGTGTAGGTCACCGTCGTACTGCCGTCCGGGTTGCCCACCAGGTCGTACGAGCCGCGCTGGGACTTCTGCATCTTCGAGGGAGCGACCAGGTGCCACTCGATCCGGGAGAGGTCCTCGGCGTAGGAGTAGGCGAGCACGTACTCGTCGGCCATCACCCCGGCGTCGATGGTGAAGCGCACCTGGCTGGCGTAGCCGTCCTCGTACTCCTCGACGACCTCGGCGCGGCGCACCGCCTCGGTCCACTCCGGGTAACGCGCGAAGTCGCAGATGACCGCCGTCACCCGATCCGGTGCGGCGCCGATGATGATCGACTGGGTGGAGGAGTCCGCCATGGGGGGAGGCTACCCGCCTCCTGCCTGTCCCACCCCGACCGCCCGCCGGGTAGGTTTCGACACAGCCGCCGCGGCAGGGCGGTGGCCGGCCCGGCCAGTGCGAGCACGAAGGAGTGCAGGTGCGCGAGTTCTCCGTCCCGCCGATCGTCACCGTCGGCGATGCGGCCAACCTCACCGATCCGGTCTGGGACAACGCCGAGGTCGCGCCCGACGCCGTCCAGTTCGCCCGCCCCGTCCCCGGCGCCGGGGGCACCGTCACCGCCTGGGCCGACGTGACCTGCCTACAGTTCCGCGACGAGGTGGTCGCGGTGGCCCGTGGGCTGATCGCCGCCGGCATCGAGCCGGGCGCCCGGGTCGGGCTGATGAGCCGCACCAGGTACGAGTGGACGCTGCTGGACTACGCCATCTGGACCGTCGGCGCGGTCACCGTGCCGATCTACGAGACCTCCAGCGCCGAGCAGGCCGCGTGGATCATCGAGGACTCCAACGCGGTCGCCGTCGTGGTGGAGACCGACGCGCACGCCGCCCTGATCGCCGACGTCCGGCACCGGCTGCCCGAGCTGGCCCAGGTCTGGCAGATCGACCTCGGTGGGGTCGACGAGCTGGTCAAGGCCGGTGCCACTGTCGAGCTGGCCGAGGTCGACAGGCGACGCAAGGCGGTCCGCGCCGACGACCTGGCCACGATCATCTACACCAGCGGGACCACCGGCCGGCCCAAGGGTTGCGTGCTCACCCACCGCAACATGTACGCCGACATCGCCAACGCGGTGCCGGTGCTGCCCAACCTGTTCCACGCCGGCGCGTCCACCCTGCTCTTCCTCCCGCTGGCGCACGCCTTCGCCCGGCTGATCCAGATCGGCGTCGTGCAGGCGCGGGCCACCATGGCGCACTGCGCCGACACCAAGAACCTGGTCGCCGAGTTGCAGGCGTTCCGGCCGACCTTCGTGCTCTCCGTACCCCGGGTGTTCGAGAAGGTCTACAACGCGGCCAAGCAGAAGGCCGAGGCCGACGGCAAGGGCGGCATCTTCGCCCGCGCCGAGCAGGTCGCCATCGCGTACAGCGAGGCTCTGGAGACCCCCGGCGGTCCGGGCCTGGCGCTGCGCGCCCGGCATGTGGTCTTCGACCGGCTGGTCTACGGCAAGCTGCGGGCCGCGCTCGGCGGGCGATGCCGCGACGCGATCTCCGGCGGCGCACCGCTCGGCGCCCGACTCGGGCACTTCTTCCGGGGCGTCGGCGTGACGGTCCTGGAGGGCTACGGCCTGACCGAGACCTCGCCCGCCGCCGCCGCGAACCTGCCGACCGGCACCCGGATCGGCACCGTCGGCCGCCCACTGCCCGGCGTGACGGTGCGGATCGAGGACGACGGCGAGATCCTGATCTCGGGCGAGCTGGTCTTCCAGGGTTACTGGCGCAACGAGACGGCGACCGCCGAGACGCTCAGCACCGACGGGTGGTTCCGCACCGGCGACCTGGGCCAGCTCGACTCCGACGGCTACCTGAGCATCACCGGGCGCAAGAAGGAGCTGATCGTCACCGCCAGCGGCAAGAACGTCGCCCCGGCGGTGCTGGAGGACCTGGTCCGGGCGCACCCGTTGATCAGCCAGTGCGTCGTCATCGGTGATCGCAAGCCGTTCATCGCGGCGCTGGTCACCGTCGACGAGGAGGCGCTGCCGGCCTGGCTGGAAGGTGCCGGCATACCCGCCGACACCCCCGCCGAGCAGCTGCGCGAGCACGAGGCCCTGCGCAGGGAGATCCAGGCCGCGATCGACACCGCGAACCAGGCCGTCTCCAAGGCCGAGGCGATCAAGATGTTCCGGGTCCTGCCGCACGACTTCACCGAGGCGACCGGCGAGCTGACCCCGTCGCTCAAGGTCAAACGCCAGGTCGTCCACAAGACGTACGCGGCGGAAATCGCCGACATCTACCGAGGCTGACTACCATCCGTCACGTGCCCGCATCCACGATCACCGCACCGCACCCGCATCCCCTCGCCGCGGCCGCCCGCCTGGTGATGCTGGCGCTGATCGCCGTCCTGACCCTCTTCGCCACCCGCGACGTCACCCAGCTGTGGTGGATCGCTCTGCTGGCGGTGGCCGGGCTCCCGTCCCTGCTGGCGCCGCAGCACCAGCTGATCGCGCCGCTGAGCCGGGTGGCCGAGGTGGTGGTGCTGGGCCTGGCCGCGAGCCAGGTGGCCGCGGTGGCGTCGATCGGCACCGTCGACGGGCTCGGCGCCTCGGCGGTGCTGCCCTACCTGGCGGTCCCGGTGACGGTCACCGCGCTGCGCCGCCGCTTCCGCGAAGGCGCCGCCCTGCTCGCGGTCAGCGCCGCCACCCTGCTGGTCAGCGGCGCGCTGACCGAGGTTGGCGGAGGAGTCCAGCTCGGCCAGCCGGGTTACCTCGCGGTCTGCGCGCAGTGGCTGATCCTGGCGGCGCTGGGCCTCTACGCCGCCGGCACGCTGCACCAGGTGATGGCGGTCCGCGGCGAGGGCAAACCCCAGCCGTACGCCGAGGCGACCCGACTGCTGACCCAACTACGGACCGTGGCCCGCCAGTTGCCCGGTGCCACCCTCGACCCGGGCGGCATCTCCGAGCACCTGCTGGAGGAGTTGCGCACGGTGGCCCAGGCGGACCGGGGCGCGGTGCTGTCGGCCAGCGGCGGCGGTCGGCTCGTCGTGCTCGCCCAGGCCGGCGTCGACCGGGTGGACTGGGAGACGACGCTGGACGCGGACTCGGCGATCGCCGACGCCTGGGCCAGCCAGCAGGCCACCACCGCCGCCCGGTCACAGTCGCGCTCGCACCGGGGCGCGGACGTGTCCGCGCTGATCGTCCCGCTGGTCGCCGGGGTGCGCACGGTGGGGCTGGTGGTGCTGGAGGCGGACGCCGCGCACGCGTACCCACCGCCGGTGGTGTCCCGGGTGACGGCGCTGACCCGCCCGGCCGCGCTGCGGCTGGAGGCGGCGCTGCTCTTCGACGAGGTGCGCTCGCTGGCCACCAACGAGGAACGGCAGCGGCTGGCCCGGGAGATCCACGATGGGGTGGCGCAGGAACTGGTGATGGTCGGCTACGGCATCGACAACGCCATGGCCACCGTCTTCGACGACGCCGACGAGACCGCCGAGGCCCTGCGGACGCTGCGCGGCGAGGTGACCCGGGTGATCCAGGAGCTGCGACTGAGCCTCTTCGAGCTGCGCAGTGAGGTGGACCGGCAGGGCGGGCTGGCCGCGGCGATCGCCGAGTACGCGCGCACCGTGGGCGCCTCCGGCGGGCTGCGGGTGCACCTCTCGCTCGACGAGTCCACCGCCCGGCTGCCGGCCGCCACCGAGGCCGAGTTGCTGCGCATCGCGCAGGAGGCGGTGACCAACGCGCGCAAGCACGCCGGCGCCTCGAATCTGTGGGTCACGTGCGAGGTCGACCCCCCGTACGCGCAAATAGAAGTGTCGGATGACGGTCAGGGGATGGCTGACCAGCGCCCCGACGGACGGTACGGTCTTGCGATCATGGCCGAGAGGGCGGAACGTATCCGGGGCCGGTTGGAGATCAGGCCGCGGCAACCCAGCGGCACAACCGTGGCCGTGGTTGTCGGCACCTCGTCCCGCCGAGATAACGTGCGCGACAGCGCAGCACCAGAAGGGGAGTAACCCGAGGATGACCACAAGTCCGACACCGGCCACCCGCACCAAGGTCCTCCTTGTTGACGATCATGACCTGATTCGTAAGGGCCTGCGCCACGCCTTCGAGCGCGATCGGCAGTTCGAGGTCGTCGGTGAGGCCGCCACCGCGGCGGAGGGGGTGCGCCAGGCCGGCGCCCTACAGCCGGACGTGGTGATCATGGATCTGCGGCTGCCCGACGGCAGTGGCCTGGAGGCGACCCGCGCGCTGCGCAAGTCCAGTGCGTCGATGGGCATCGTGGTGCTGACCATGTATGCCGGCGACGACCAGCTCTTCGGTGCATTGGAGGCCGGCGCGAGTGCCTTCGTGCCGAAGACCGCCCCGGCCGACGAGGTGGTGGCCGCCGCGCGGCACGCCGCCTCCTCCCCCAGCGCGTTCACCGCCGCCGATCTGGCCGAGGCGATGAAGCGCCGGCTCGCGCCGTCCGGCCCGCAGCTGTCTCCCCGGGAGGGGCAGGTGCTGCGGCTGCTCGCCGACGGGATGAGCGTGGCGGGCATCGCCAAGCAGCTGTTCGTCAGCGAGTCCACGGCCAAGACGCACATCTCCAAGCTCTACGAGAAGCTCGGTGCGGCCAACCGGGCCCAGGCGCTGATGACCGCCCTGCGGCTCGGCCTGCTCGAGGCGCCGGACGCGCCGAAGTTCTGATCTGCCCCCGCTCCGGTGGCGGGAAAGCACGACCGACGGTCCGCGCCAGCTTCGGCCAGCGCGGACCGTCGCGCATCGACCGACGTCGGCGGGCAACCGCCCGCGCGCTATGGTCTGGCGTGCGTGGCGGGTGCACAATACCCGCGCGGGCGACGACGCCCGCGACGCGGACTCAAGGGGTGAACGCATGCAGCGGCCAGACTGGGCACCCGAGACCATCGACATCGAGCGCCCGAGTGTCGCGCGGATGTACGACTACTACCTCGGTGGCTCGCACAACTTCGCCGCGGACCGCGCCGCGGCACAGGCGATGGTCGCTGCGGTGCCGGAGGCGCCGTTGATGGCCCAGGCCAACCGGGCGTTCCTGCGCCGGGCCGTGCACCACCTCGCCGACGCCGGGGTCCGGCAGTTCCTGGACATCGGCTCGGGCATCCCGACCGTCGGCAACGTGCACGAGATCGCCCAGCGGCTCGCCCCGCAGTCGCGGGTGGTCTATGTGGACGTCGACCCGGTGGCGGTGGCGCACAGCCGCGAGATTCTCGCCGGCAACGACCGGGCGGTGGTGGTGCAGGAGGACCTGCGGCACCCGGAGGCGATCCTGGCCCACCCGGAGGTCCGCAAGCTGCTCGACCTGAGCCAACCGGTGGCCGTGATGGTCGTGGCCGTCCTGCACTTCGTCTCGGACGACGACCGGCCGGCCGAGCTGCTGCGGACGCTGCGCGACGCCCTGGCACCCGGCAGTTATCTGGTGCTGTCGCAGGCCAGCGACGACGGGCGCAGCGACGACGAGCGCGCCGAGGCCGAGCGGGTCTACCGGCGCACCGACAACCCTCTGTGGATACGCGGTCGGGCCGAGTTGACCGCCCTCTTCGACGGGTTCGAGCTGCTCGACCCCGGTGTGGTGTGGGTGCCCCAGTGGCGACCGGACACCCCGGAGAGCGCGGAGGACGCCGAGCGCGCGGTCTTCATGGGCGGCGTCGGGCGACTCGGTGGCTGAGTCGCCCGGGGCCGTCTCCCGCCCGGGCACGTTCGCCCGGGCATGGGCGAAGGCGGTCTCCGGCACCAGCTACCTTCCGATGACCCAGGCCCAGCTGGAGACTCTGCTGGACCGGCTCACCGGCCAACTGGCCGGCGCGCTGCTCACGGAGCCGTTCGACCTGCGAGCCGGGCACCGGGTCGGTGCCGAGTTGGTCGCCGCGCACATCGCCTCCGCGGAGGGGCTGGGTCGTACCGTGGAGGTCATCCAGCTCCGGTTCGTGCGTGACCTCGGGTTGGTGGCCGAGGACGTCGAGGACCGGCTGGCCCGGCTGCTGGCGGCCGTGGCGACCGGCTACGCCCGCGCGCTGCGCGACCGCACCCTCGACGAGCAGGAGTCGATCCGCCGGGCCGCGATGAGGGCCCGGACGCAGGCCGAGCGGGCGCTGCGTGCCAGCGAGGCCCGGTTCCGGCACCAGGCCACCCACGATCCGCTCACCGGCCTGCCCAACCGGACGCTGTTCACCGAGCGGCTCACCGCGGCGCTCAACGAGCCCGGCCGGGGTGCGCGGCGGGTCGGGGTGTTCTTCCTCGACCTGGACCGCTTCAAGGTCGTCAACGACACCCTGGGGCACCAGGTCGGTGACCGACTACTTGTCACTGTCGCCGAACGGCTGTGCAAGGCCACGGGTGAGCACCTGGTGGCTCGCCTCGGCGGGGACGAGTTCGTGATCCTTGTGGAGAACAGCGGCGGCACCGACGACATGGCGGCGTTGGCCGAGACCGCGCTGGCCGCGGTCCGGACACCGGCGCTCGTCGACGGGCACGAGTTGCAGATCTCGGCGAGCATCGGCATCGTCGAGCGACCGGTGGCCGGAGCCAACCCCAGTGACCTGATGCGGGCCGCGGACAGCACCCTGCACTGGGCGAAGTCCGCCGGCGGTGCGCGCTGGGCGCTCTACGACGCCGAGCGCAACCAACGCGAGCTGGCCCGGTACGCGCTCTCCGCGGCCATCCCGGCCGCGCTGGAGCGGGGTGAGTTCTACCTCGACTACCAGCCACTGACCTCACTTCGCGACGGCAGCCTGGTCGGCGTCGAGGCGCTGGTCCGGTGGCGCCACCCGGAGCTGGGGGTGCTGCGTCCGGACAGCTTCATCGGGTTGGCCGAGGAGACCGGCCTGATCGTCCAACTGGGCGGTTGGGTGCTGGCCGAGGCGTGCCGCGAGGCGGAGGCCTGGTCGGCCGGCGGCGCCGCCGCACCGTTCGTCAGCGTCAACCTGGCGGTGCGGCAGGTGCACCGGCCCGGTCTGGTGCAGGAGGTTCGCGCGCTGCTGCGGCAGACCGGCCTGCCGCCGGAGCGGCTCCAACTGGAGATCACCGAGAGCACGATGATGAGCACCGCCGAGGAGCCGGTACGCGCCCTGCGGGTGCTCGCCGACCTCGGGGTACGGATCGCCATCGACGACTTCGGCACCGGCTACAGCAACCTGGCGTACCTGCGGGACCTGCCGGTGACCGAGCTGAAGGTCGCCGGGGAGTTCGTGGCCGGCCTCCGGTCGCCGTCGGTCGGCCGCACCGACGAGCGGATCCTCGCCTCGCTGGTCTCGCTGGCACACGCGTTGGACCTGACGGTCACCGCCGAGGGCGTGGAGACCGCCGGGCAGGCCGAGCGACTGCGGGCGATCGGCTGCGACGCCGGCCAGGGCTGGCACTTCGGGCGCCCGGCCCCCGCCGACCGGATCCTGGCCCGCATCCGCTGAATCCGCGGACCGCGCGACCCGGCCGTCGGCCGCACCGGCCACGATCCACTCGTCTTTCATGATGTCGGGGTATCCGTGGCACCAGAACACCCCGACTTTACGAAACCGGAGTGGATCACAGCCAGCGGTAGACAGCGTCTACGCCACGCTGGTAGACAGTGTCGGTGAGCGCGGACGAGACGGGGCTGCGGACGCGCCTGGTGGCCGTCGGGGTGGACCTGGTGCTGCGGGAGGGCCAGTCGGCGATCTCCCTGCGAGAGATCGCCCGCCGTGCCGGGGTCTCCCACGGCGCACCGCGCCGCTACTTCCCCACCCACGTCGACCTGCTCTCCGCCATCGCCCGGGAGGGCTTCGCCGACCTCACCGCCCGGGTCGAGCGCACGTTGCACGACGTCGACGCGGACCCGCGTACCCGGTTGACCGCACTGGCCCGGACGTACCTGGACTTCGCGGCCACCCACCGCGGCATGTTCGAGCTGATGTTCCGCCACGACCTGCTGGACAGCGGCCGGTTGCGGCTGCGCGAGACGAGCCTGCCGCTGTTCACCGTCCTGGCCGACCTGGTGGCCCAGGCGCGTCGGCCCACCGACGCGCCCACGGCGGTGCTCGCCGGCGCGCTCTGGGCAAACCTGCACGGCATCGCCCAGCTCTGGGCCTGGGGCAGCCTGCCGCTGGCCACCGGCGCCACCGACGACGACACCCTGCTGCGCGCCGCGCTGGAGGCCCACCTCGGCCCGGCGCCGGCCTGAGACTCGACTCCCGGAGGACACGTGCCCCTGCTGTACGACGTCGCCAAACTGACAGTCGGCACCGCGATGCGGGTGGGCTGGCGGCCCCAGGTGGAAGGGCTGGAGCATCTGCCCCGGCACGGCGGCGCGATCCTCGCCGGCAACCACCTGTCCGTCGCCGACGAATGGTTTCTCGTCACCTCGACGCCCCGACACGTCACCTTCTGGGCGAAGGTCGAGTACTTCACCGGCGGCGGGCCGGGCGGCTGGCTCAACCGGCGGATCGTCGCCGGCATGGGCGCCATCCCGGTCAACCGCACCGACGGCCGCGCCGCCCTGCGCGCCCTCGACGCCGCCGTGCCGGTGCTGCGCGCCGGTGGCCTGGTCGCCATCTATCCGGAGGGCACCCGCTCCCCCGACGGGCGGCTCTACCGGGGCCGCGTCGGGATGACCCGGCTGGCCCGCGACGCCGGGGTGCCGATCATCCCGGTCGGCGTGCTCGGCACCGCCGAGGTGCTGCCGGTCGACGCGCGGATCCCCCGTCGACACCCGGTCACCCTGCGATTCGGCCCGCCGATCCCGGTCGCCGACCGGATCCACGGGCCGCGCGACATCCGGACGATCACCGACGAGGTGATGGCGGAGATCCAGAAGCTCACCGGCCAGGAGTACGTGCCGCACTACGCGCCAGCCCGGGAGAGCTGAACGGCGATCAGCCGGCGAGCAGCGCCGCCATCCGTTCCGCCTGCGCCTCCCAGCGCCACTCCCGCTCCACCCACGCCCGACCGGCGGCGCCCAGTTGGCGGGCCAGGTCCCGGTCGGCGAGCAGCCGGGCGACCCGGTCGGCGAGCTGGGCCACGTCCCGCCCGCGGACGACGTAGCCGGTCTCCCCCTCGCGGACCGCGTCCGGTGCGCCCCCGGAGTCGCCGGCCACCACCGGCAGGCCGGTCGCGGACGCCTCCAGGTAGACGATGCCGAGCCCTTCCACGTCGAGGCCACGATTGCGGGTGCGACACGGCATCGCGTAGACGTCGCCGGCCGCGTAGTGCGCCGGCAGCTCGGCCGACGGCACCGAACCGGTGAACACCACGTCCCGCTCCACACCGGTCTGTCGGGCCAGCTTCTCCAGCGTCGCCCGGTACGGCCCGCCGCCCACGATCAGCAGCGCCGCGTCGGGCACCCGGCGGCGGATCTCCGGTAGTGCCCGGATCAGCATGTCCTGGCCCTTGCGCGGCACGAGCCGGGACACACAGACCACCACCGGGCGGTCGGTCAACCCGAGCCGGGCCCGGACCTGCTCGCCGTCGACCGTCGGGTGGTAGGTGTCCACGTCGACGCCGGGCGCGAGGCGGCGCAGCTCGGTCACCCCGTCCAACACGCGCGCCAACCGGGTGCGCGTGTACTCGCCGAGGTAGGTGGTGACGTCCACACCCCGACCGATGCGCCGCAGTGCCGGCCGGGCGGCCGGCAGCGCCGCCCAACCAACCTCGTGGCCGTGGGTCTGTGCCACCACCCGGCGGATGCCGGCCCGCCGACGCAGACCGGCGGCGAGCAGCCCCAGCGGGGCAGCCGCACCGAACCACACGGTGTCGCAGTCGTACGCGCGCGCCAGCCGCGCCGCCCGGCGGGCGATCAACGGGGTGGGCAACAGCACCCGGGTGCGCTCCCGGATCACCTCGAACGGCTGGTCGGCGTCGAACTTCGCGGCCCCGCGCCAGCTCGACGCGTAGACGACCACCGAGCCGGCCGGTTGCCGCACCGCGAGGTTGTGCACGAAGGACTGGATGCCGCCCGGTCGGGGCGGAAAGTCGTTGGTGATCAGCAGCGTGCGGTTCATCGGCCGGCCTTCCGGGCGTACGCGCGGGCGGCGGCCATCCGCTCGACAGTGGACGGATGCGAGGCCGAGTAGAGGTATTCCCAGCGCGGCGGGTCGGGGTCGCCCAGGTTGACCGATCCGAGCCGACGCTGCATCGACTCGAAGGTCTCCGGGTCGTGGGTCAGCGCGAGCGCGTGCGCGTCGGCGCGTGCCTCCACCCGTCGTGACATCAGCGCCTGCATCGGCGTGGCGACCAGCCCGGCGACCGTCACGAGGGCGACAAGCAACGGAAAGGCGCGTGGTTGGGCGACCGAGTCGACGCCGGCCAGTCGCAGCAGCGGCCCCCACGAGCCGAGCAAATAGAGCGCCACCACGGCGGCAGCGGCACCCAGTGCCCCGGTCACCGTGCCCACCGCCACGTCGGAGTCCTTCGCGTGCCCCAACTCGTGCGCCACCACGGCTGTCACCTCGCCCGGGGTCGCCTCGCGCAGCAGCGTGTCGTAGACGACCACCCGCCGGGTCGGCCCGAGACCGGACACGTAGGCGTTGACCGCCCGGGTGCGACGGGAGGCGTCGGCGACGAGCACGTCGCGCACCGGCACCCCGTCGCGGGCGGCCATGCTCATCAGCTCGGTGCGCAGCGGGCCCTGCTCCATCGGTGTGAACTTGTTGAAGACCGGCTCCACCAGCACCGGCAGCACGAACGACAGCAGCACCACCAGCAGCGCCGCGCCCGCCGCGCCATACGCCCACCACCAGCGTGGCGCGAACCGGATCACCGCGTAGAAGCCGACAAGCGCCACCGCGCCGATCACCGCACTGACGGCGTACGACTTGAGCAGGTCGACGGCCCAGCCACTCCAGCCGTTGGTGCTCAGGCCGTAGCGGGTGAGCACGCTCTGGCGCCAGGCGGCGAACGGGAGCGTCACCAGGTCGGCGACGAGCACCACGGCCAGCCCGCCGAGCACCGCCTGCGCGGCCCAGTGCCCCCCGAACGGCCGGCCCACCAACTCGACCAGGCGGCTGCCCAGCGGGGTCAACCCGAGCGCGAGGGCGACCAGCAGCCCCACGGCGAGCGCGGCGTAACCGCCCGGGCGCAGCGCGGCCCGGAACTCCCGCCCCTTGGCCACCTGCTCGGCCGGCAGGTCACGCAGCGCGGCGAGCTGGTCGGCCCGCGGGGCCGGCGGTCGGTGCCACGGAATGAACAGCGCGGCGATCACGACAAGCGCGACGGTCAACCCGGCCAGCGTGAGCAGCGCCCAGCCACGCGGGGTCATCGCGTCACTGCCCGTCGTGTCCCGCTCATCGCGCCGCTCCTCCCGCCGTGACCGCTCATCCTATGGCCCGCGAGAAGCTCGCTTCCGGGCGCGGTGTCGCGCTCAGGCGATGCGGCGGACGGCCCGCTGGCGTGCCACGCCGGGACGCTCGGGCGCGGCCAGCACCTCCACGTCGAAACCGGCCCGCGCGAACACCTCGATCGCCTGGACCTCGGCGGCGACCAGTCCGGCCGCCGGGGACGTCTCGTCGAACAGGGCGGCCAACAGACAGCCGGAACAGCCGTCGGCCCGCCTCGCACACCCGTCGCAGTCGATGAGCATCAAGCCCTCCTGATCGCTCGCGATGCACGGCCGGCGCACCTCGTCGTCGCCACCCGAGCACCGTCGGTCACATCGACGCTAACCACCGGGTACGACAGAAATGACGTCCGACCGGCCGTTTGGGGACGAGATCAACTCGATTTCCATGAAATCGGGCCATCCCACGCGGTCGGACACCCCGACATCGTGAAACCCGTGTCGATCACGGCGGGCGGGGATGGTGTCAGGAGCGGGCGAGGCGCCGCAGCAGCGAGTCGGCGCCCAGCGGGTAGGCGCCGTGTCGGCGTACCCCGTCGGCGACCTCGCGGTCCGACGAGACCACCACCACCGGCCGCCCCGACGGCTCGGCGCGGACCAGCCGACGGATCAGCTCGTCGGCGGTCTCGCCCTTGCGCGAGAACAGCACCCGTACGCCGCGCGGCGCGGGCGGCAGCCCGTGCATCCGCTCGGCGCCGTCGAAGACCACTGTGACCTCGTCGCCGGTCTGCGCGGCGATCCCGCCCAGCCCGGTGATCAGCCGTTTGCGCTGCTGCTCCAGGGACATCTCGCCGAAGCCGCGCTTGGTGACGTTGTAGCCGTCCACCACCAGGTGCGCCCGGGGCAGCGCGAGAAGTTGGTCGAGTCGAGCCGGGTCGTCGGTGTCGCGGGCACGGGCGGCGGGGCTGGCGGGAGCGGTGCCCGGCTGCTCGGCGAACGCGTCGGCGACGAAGTCGGCGGGGAGTTTGTCGACCGGGTCGAGCGCCAGTTCGCGGCGCAACCCCACGGCGGCCTGGCCGATGGTCTCCAGCAGCAGCCACAGCCGTGCGTCGTCGACCGAACGGGCCTCCTTGGCGGTGGCCCGGGCCACCCCGGCGGCGGCCTCCGCCTCGGCCAGCCGGGCGCGGGCGCGGCGCAGCTCGGCGTCCACGTCGGCGCTGGCACGCGCGGCCCGGCCACGCTCGGTGGCCAGCAACTCGGTGGCCTTGCGCTCGCGGGCCTGGGTCTCCCGGAGGGTACGGGCGACCTGCCGGGACTCCTCGCGGAGCTGCCCCAACTCCTCGCGGACGCGGGCCAGCTCGTCGCGGAGCTTCTCCGCCTCGACCCGCGCCACCGCCCGGTCGTGCTCGGCACGGGTGGCCCGCTGCTCGGCCTCACGGACCAGCTCGGCGACGACCGCGCTGTCCGCCTCGGCGCGGACGGCGGCACCGCTGGCGTCGATCAGCTCCCGCCAACCGCGCGGCCGGGCCAGGTAGGCAAGCGCGGCGACCTCGACCGGGTCGGCGGCGGCCGGGGCGGTGCCCTCGACGACGGCGGCACCGAGGTCGCCGGCATCGGCCAGGACCCGGGCGGTGACCCGCTGCCGGAACAGCGGGTCGGCGGTGAGCTGGGCGGCGATGGCCGGCGCACCGAGGCGGGCGCGCCGGTTGGGGGCGAACTTGGCCACCCGGCGCAACGGCACCGGCACCTCGTCGCCCGGCAGGGTGGGCAGCACCGCGGCGGTCAGTGTCACGATCCGCTGCCGGACCGGCTCGGGCAGCGTCGGCTCCGGCTCGACGGTGGGGCCGTCGCCCTGCGGTGTCGGGCCGTCGTCCTGCACGGTCGGGGCGTCGCCCCGCCCTGCCGGGTCGTCGCCCTGCGCGGCCGGGACGGATGCCTCAGATGTCTCGTTGACTACGTTGTCGTCCGGGTTGCCCACGGCACCGTCGAGCACGACCGGATCCTCCTGCGGGAGGTGGTCGTCGTGCGGCTCGGTGAGGGGCATGTGGCAAGTCTCCCACCGCGACCGGGCCCACCGCCCGGTGAGTGAGCCGATCTCTCATCCTAGCCCCATGGTGACTGGTGGGACGGCTGCGCCGGGAGTGTCGGACCGGGGCGCTAGCGTGCCGGCGATGGCACAGGCGGAGTACGTCCAGGAGTCACTTGCCGGTTTCGACCCGGCGGCGGGCGGGGTGGACCCGGCGCTGCCGCTCTACGCGACCACCTTCGTGGTGGTCGACCTGGAGACCACCGGCGGCACGCCGGACGGCGGCGGCATCACCGAGATCGGCGCGGTCCGGGTGCGCGGTGGCGAGCAGTTGGGCGTGCTGGCCACCCTGGTCAACCCGGGGCAGCCCATCCCGCCGTTCATCACCGTGCTGACCGGCATCACCCAGGCGATGCTGGTGCCGGCGCCGCCGATCGAGCAGGTGCTGCCCAGCTTCCTGGAGTTCATCGCCGACGCGGTGCTGGTGGCCCACAACGCCCCGTACGACGTGGGCTTCCTCAAGGCCGCCTGCGCGAAGCACGGCTACCGCTGGCCCAACCCGCGCGTGCTGGACACGGCGGCGCTGGCCCGCCGGGTGCTGACCCGCGACGAGGTGCCCAACCGCAAGCTCGGCACCCTGGCGGCCTACTTCCGCACCGCCACCCAGCCGACCCACCGGGCCCTCGACGACGCGTTGGCGACAGTCGACGTGCTGCACGGGCTGATCGGTCGGCTCGGCGGGCACCGCGTGGACACCGTCGGCGACGCCATCGAGTTCGCCCGGGCGGTCACCCCGACGCAACGGCGCAAACGGCACCTGGCCGACGGGTTGCCCAAGGTCCCCGGGGTCTACGTCTTCCGGGCCGCCGACGACCGTCCGCTCTACGTGGGCACCTCCGTCGACATCGCCACCCGGGTGCGCAGCTACTTCACCGCCGCCGAGAAGCGCGCACGGATCTCCGAGATGCTCGCGGCGGCCGAGCGGGTCGAGGCGGTGGAGTGCGCGCACTCGTTGGAGGCGGAGGTCCGCGAGCTGCGGTTGATCGCCGCGCACGCCCCGCCGTACAACAGGCGGTCGAAATTTCCGGAACGGATGGTCTGGCTCAAGCTCACCGACGGTCCCTATCCCCGGTTGTCGATCGTCCGCACCCTCTCCCCCACCGACACCGCGTACCTCGGGCCGTTCACCTCCCGGCGGGCCGCGGAGCTGGCCGCCGCCGGTTTCCACGACGCCGTGCCGCTGCGCCAGTGCACGCACCGGCTCTCGCTGCGCACGATCACACCGGCCTGCGCGCTGGCCGAGTTGGGTCGCTGCCCGGCACCCTGCGAGCACCGGATCACCCCCGAGGAGTACGACGACAGCGCGGCAGGTCCCTTCCGCACCGCCACGACGAGTGACCCGCAGCCGGTGGTGGACGCGCTGCTCGCCCGGATCGACGTGCTCTCGGCCGACCAGCGCTACGAGGAGGCCGCAGTGGTGCGGTCCCGGCTGGCGGCGGTGCTGCGGGCCACGGTGCGGATGCAGCGGCTGGCCGCGCTCACCGGGATCGTCGAGCTGGCCGCGGCTCGGCCGGCCGCCCGGGGTGGCTGGGAGTTGACGTTGGTGCGGCACGGCCGGCTGGCCGGCGCGGGGGTGTCCCCGCCCGGCGTGCACCCGCGGCCCACGCTGACCGCCATCCGGGCCACTGCCGAGACGGTGTCGGGCGGGCACGGCCCGGTGCCGGCGGCCACCGCGGAGGAGTCCGAACGGATCCTGTCCTGGTTGGAACGACCGGAGACCCGGCTGCTGGAGATGTCCTCCGGTTGGTCCTCGCCGGCCAGAGGCGCGGCGCGGTTCCGTGACCTGCTGGCGAAGGCTGACAACGGCGCGTCCCACCAACTCTCGACCGAACGCTCATGACCAACTGACCGATCGGACTACGTCTACTCGCTTAGGCTGTTAAGGAAGTGCAGTCCTGCCCGATTCGTGGGCCTGCTCCCTGTCGCCGGCCGCCGGCGTCGCGGAGCCGGGGTGAGGAGGTGTCCCTCGTGGACGTCGACGCCGGACACGGCGCCGCCCTGGGGGGCGCCCTGCCGACACAGCCGGGCGAGCTGCCGCTCACCCGCCGACTACGGTCGCTGCTCAGCTGGCCGACCACCGACTCCGACCCGGTCACCCACCTGGTGCGCACCCACCGGGGCATCCACGCCGGCACCGACCCCGCCGTGCTGCGCCGCGCCTACACGATCGCGGAAAACATGCACCGCGGTCAGTTCCGCAAGAGCGGCGAGCCGTACATCACCCACCCCCTCGCGGTGGCGCAGATCTGCGCCGAGCTGGGCATGGACACCACCACCCTGGTCGCGGCGCTGCTGCACGACACCGTGGAGGACACCCGCTACACCCTCCAGGCGCTCTCCGAGGACTTCGGCGGCGAGGTGGCCCACCTGGTCGACGGGGTGACCAAGTTCGACAAGGCGTTCTACGGCAAGGCCGCCGAGGCGGAGACGATCCGCAAGATGATCGTGGCGGCCGCCAAGGACGTCCGGGTGTTGATCATCAAGCTGGCCGATCGGCTGCACAACATGCGCACCCTCGGGGTGCGCTCCGCGTCCTCGCGGGAACGCATCGCCCGCAAGACCCAGGAGGTGCTGGTCCCGCTCTGCGACCGGCTGGGCATCCAGACCCTCAAGCGTGAGCTTGACGACGTGGTGCTGCTGCACCTGGAGCCCGACGAGCACGCCCGACTGGCCCGACACGTGCACGACCGGCCGGGCTGGGACGCGTACCTCGACGCGGTGGTGGCCCGTGCCCGGGTCGCGCTGAAGCGCAGCCGGGTCGACGCCGTGGTGAGCCCCCGCCCCCGGCACCTCTACTCGATCTGGAAGGACACCATCGCCGGCGGCCACACCGCCCCGTTCGACCTGCCCCGCATCGTGGTGGTGGTCGACGGCCCGGCCACCGACTGTTACGCCGCCCTGGGCGCCATCCACGGCACCTGGCGCCCCGTGCCCGGCCGTTTCAAGGACTTCATCGCCTCACCGAAGAACAACCTCTACCGTTCGCTGCACACAAGCATCTGCGGCCCCCAGGACCGCACTGTGGAGGTGCTGATCCGCACCGAGGAGATGCACCGTTCGGCCGAGTACGGCATCGCCGCCGACTTCCGCTTCCCCCAGTCGGGTCGGGGCAGCGCGGCGGCCCGCGCCGAGCAGTTGGACTGGCTGCGCCGGGTGCTCGACTGGGAGCCGGACGCCGCCGACCCGGCGCAGTTCTACGAGTCGTTGCGCTGCGACCTCGCCGAGGGTCAGATCCAGGTCTTCGCCGACGGGCGACAGATCGTGCTGCCGGGCGGCGCCACCCCCGTCGACCTCGCGTACGAGCTGGGCAACGAGCGGGGCGACCACTGTCTCGCCGCGCGGATCAACGGTCGGCTGGCCCCGCTGAGCTCGGAGCTGGACGAGGGCGACGTGGTGGAGATCTTCACCGAGAACGACGGTGACAACGGTTTCGAGGCCGGTGTGGCATCGCGGGGTCCCCGCCGGGAGTGGCTGAGCTTCGTCAAGTCGCCGCACGCGCAGATGCAGATCAACAGGTGGTTCGCCGAACACACCGAGCCGGGCATCACGATCAGCGACAAGGTCCGCCTCGGTCGGGCCACCATCGGGCTCGCCCTGCGTCAGCACAACCGGGGCCTCGCCAGTGACCTGCCGCTGTTGCGCCTCTCCGAGGAGTTGGGCTATCCCGACCTGGAAACCCTGCTGGTCGCGGTCTTCGACCGGGTGATCGAACCAGACACCGTCGTACGCCAGCTCATCGACCTGGTCGACCATCGACAGTGACCCTGGCGGCCCAGCGCGTCCGAGGGACATTCGCGACCACTAGCCTGGAGTCATGATCCCCCGTTCCCGCGCCACCGGTCGGGCCGTCTTCTACCAGGCTTTCTACCGGCTGCCGCTGCCGGTGCGTCGACGCCTGGTCAAGCTGGCGATGCCCAAGTACATCGTCGGCGCGGTCACACTGGTCCGCGATTCCGAGGCGACGGGCGCGGGACGGCTGCTGATGCTGCGCCAGCCGCCCGGCAAGGGCTGGTCGCTGCCCGCCGGCCTCCTGGACCGGGGCGAACCCCCGGTGGTGGGTGCGGCCCGCGAGCTGTTCGAGGAATCCGGCGTCCGACTCCCCCCGTCCCGGTTACGCCCGGCGGTGCCGAACGCGATCGTGCACGCCAAGGGCTGGGTGGACATGGTCTTCGAGACGGAGGTGCCGGCGTCCGACACCAAGCTGACGGTCGACGGCGCGGAGGTCTTCGAGGCCGCCTGGCACCCCCTGGACGACCTGCCCAAGCTGACCTGGCCGACCGCCCGGCTGCTCGCCTACTACGGCATCGGGCCGCTGGCCGGGCAGTACCCGCCCCCGATCCCCGACGACCTGCCATGACCGGCGGGGCCTCCGCACCGGCCGAGGTCTGCGCTGTGGTGCTCGCCGCCGGCGAGGGCACCCGGTTGCGCCCGCTCACCGAGCGGCTGCCCAAGGCGCTCTGCCCGGTGGGTAACGTGCCGCTGCTGGATCGGGCGTTGGCCCGGGTGGCGGGGCTCGGCCTGGCCGGCCCCGACCGGGTCGCGGTGAACGCCTGCTACCTCGGCGACCAGGTGGTCGCGCACGTCGGCGACCGCGCCCACGTGTCCGTCGAGCCCGACGATCCGCTGGGCACCGCGGGCGGGGTGGCCAACCTGCGGGACTGGATCGACGGGCGGCCGGTGCTGGTCGGCAACGCCGACGCGTACCTCGCCGACCCGGCGGCCGCGCCGGGCCCGGACGTGGCCGCCCTGCTCGACGGGTGGGACGGCCACACCGTACGCCTGCTCGGCCAGCCCGCCGCGGACCCGGCGGCACCCGGCACCTTCTCCGGGCACTGCTTCACCGGCTTCTCGCTGCTGCCCTGGCGGCTCGTCCGCGAGTTGCCGGTCGTCTTCTCCGACCTGGTCCGCGCCCTCTGGCGTCCGGCGGAGGCGGCGGGCGCCCTGGAGGTGGTGCCCTACCCGGGCACCTTCTACGACACCGGCACCCCCGCCGACTACCTGGCGGCCAACCTGCACGCCGCCGCCGGGGGCGTCCTCGTCGACCCGTCTGCCACGGTGACCGGTCGTTGCGTCGAGTCGGTCGTCGGCGCGGGCGCGCGGGTGGTCGGCGACGTGTGCCGCACCGTGGTGTGGCCGGGTGCGGACGTGCCGGACGGCGAACGGTTGTGTGGCGTGATCCGGACCGCGGACGGGAGCACCGTTCCGGCCACCACGCACGGCTGACCGGCCTCGGCCGCAACGCCGGGCAGGCCCGCACCGCCGAGCAGCCCCCCGCGGCGCCAGGCTGGCCCGCAGTCTCGGGCGGCGGCAACGGTGACGGCCAGGACGCCAGGCCACACCGGAACATCTAGCATGGGCGACGACGCCGACGAACGGAGAAATGTCCCGTGATCACCGCAATCGTGCTGATCGACTGTGCCACCGACGCGATCCCCGAGGTGGCGGAGACCCTGGCCAGCCTCTCCGGCGTCAGCGAGGTCTACTCGGTGGCCGGGCACGTCGACCTCATCGCCATCGTCCGGGTCCGCGAGTTCGACCAGATCGCCCAGGTCATCGCCGGCAGCATCTCCAAGGTGCCGGGCGTGCTCAACACCGAGTCGCACATCGCGTTCCGGGCGTACTCCCAGCACGACCTGGAGGAGGCGTTCGCCATCGGCCTGGCCAGCGCCGACTGACAAGCGCACGCGCGGCGGCCGGTCCACCCCACGGGGCGGACCGGCCGTCTGCTGTCGCTACGTCAGCTCACGCCGGGAGCCGGCGTCTCGGTGGTGCCGCCACCGGGTGCCGGGGACTCCGGGGTGCCACCAGGAGCCGGCGACTCGGTGCCGGTGCCACCCGGAGCCGGCGACTCGGTGCCGGTACCGCCCGGGCTGGGCGTACCGCTGGCACTGGTCTGCGGAACCGGGATGCCCAGCTTGTTGGCGAGCTGCACCAGCTCGTCGTAGTGCGCCTGCAGCGTCGGCAGGGCGTTCTGGGCCAACTGGACCACCGACTGCTCGGAGCCCTGCGAGATCTCTGTCTGGGTGGCCTGGATGGCCTGGACGTGACCAGCCAGCTCACTTGTCACCCAGAGCCTGTCGAACTCCGCACCGCTGGCGCTGTTCAGCTTGTCGATGACCGCCTGCTGATCGGCGCTGGGCTCGTTCGGCAACTCCACGCCGAGCTGGGACGCGGTCTGCTGCACTGTCTGGTCCAGCTGGGTGTGGTCGGTCTTCAGCATCGCGCCCAGGTCCTTGACCCCCTGGTCCTGCCCCTTCTGCTGAGCCAGGTCACCGGCGGTGATCTCGAACAGGTTGACCTGGTGTACCGCCTGCAGGTACTGGGTGTCCTGCGTCGACGGCTGTGCCGCGGCCTGCGCGGCCGCAGCCGGCGCGACCCCGACCAGTACCAGCGCGGCCAACAGGCCGAGGCGTTTGATACCCAACATGCTTCCCCCCCTTGAGACGTTGGACCGCACGGATACCCGGCTCACCGGGGTTATTCCTGCGATCGCCCGTCGCGCGGGGTCGACCGGTCCCGCCGTGGCCGTCCGACTCCGGGCCGGATGGGCGGTCGGTGCTCATACGACGTGGCGCCCGCCGGGATCCGGCGGGCGCCACGTAACTGTGCGTTCGGGCGGGTCAGCGGCGGCTGTCGCCGCTGGTGATCTCCTCGCGCTCGGGTCGGGGCTCGACCGGCGGGTGCCCCGGTGAGACCGGCGCCTCGACCGGCTTCTCGATCGGGTAGAAGAAGCCCCGGATGGCCGGGCCGAGTGCCCCGAGCCGGTTCATCTTCTTCGGCACGACCCAGCCGACGTACTCCAGCTCGCCGTGGCCGTCGGCGTGCCCGTTGGACGCGCTGAGCGGTTGGTGCACCTCGACGAACCGACCGTCCGGCAGGCGCCGGATGATGCCGGTCTCCACGCCGTGCGCGAGCACCTCCCGGTCGTGCTGCTGCAGGCCCAGGCAGAGCCGGTACGTCACGTAGTACGCGATCGGCGGGACCACCAGCAGACCGATCCGGCCGGCCCAGGTCATCGCGTTCAAACTGATCTGGAACTTGTCGGCGATCACGTCGTTGCCGCCGGAGAGCGTCAGCACGACGTAGAACGACACGGCCATGGCGCCCACCGCGGTCCGCGCCGGCGCGTCGCGGGGCCGCTGGAGCAGGTTGTGGTTCTTGCGGTCCTTGAGCTGTCGGGCTTCCAGGAACGGGTACATCGTCGACAGGCCCACCAGGATGCCGGGCAGCACGACCGTCGGCCAGAACAGCGGCGGGATGACGTACCCGTCACCGAGCGGGATGTTGATCTCCCACGCGGGCATGAGTCGGGTCGACCCGTCGAGGAACATGACGTACCAGTCGGGCTGGCTGGCGGCCGAGACCACCCACGCCTCGTACGGGCCGAACAACCAGATCGGGTTGATCTGGAACAGACCGCCCAGCAGCGCGATGACGCCGAAGACGACCATGAAGAAGCCGCCCTGCTTCAACGCGTAGCGCGGGAACATCCGCTCGCCGACCACGTTGTTGTTGGTCCGTCCGGGGCCCGGCCACTGGGTGTGCTTCTGCTTGAAGACCAGGCCGAGGTGGACGCTGATCAGCGCCAACAGCAGACCGGGGATGAGCAGCACGTGGGCGATGAAGAACCGGCTGATGATGATCGTGCCCGGGAACTCGCCACCGAAGATCGACGAGGTGACCCAGGAACCGATCACCGGGATGGACAGCATGATCGCCGAGGCGATCCGCAGACCGGTGCCGGACAGGCCGTCGTCCGGCAGCGAGTAGCCGGTGAAGCCCGCCAGGAAGCCGACCCAGAACAGCAGCGAACCGATGATCCAGTTGGTCTCGCGCGGCTTGCGGAAGGCGCCGGTGAAGAAGACCCGCAGCATGTGCACGACGATCGCGGCCATGAACAGCAGCGCCGCCCAGTGGTGCATCTGCCGCATCACCAGACCACCGCGGACGTCGAACGACAGGTCCAGGCTGGAGGCGTACGCGGCGGACATCGGGGTGCCCTGCAACGGCGCGTAGCTGCCGTTGTAGACCACCTCGGTCATCGCCGGCTCGTAGAAGAAGGTGAGGAACACACCGGTCAGCAGCAGGACGATGAACGAGAACAGCGCGATCTCGCCGAGCAGGAAGGACCAGTGGTCCGGGAAGACCTTGTTCAGCAGTTTGCGCAGCGGGGTGGCCACCTGGAAGCGGTCGTCCACTCCCACCGCGGCCTTGCCCGGCGTCGCCGCAATGTCAAACTTTCGACGCTTCATGGCCGCTCCCAGAAATCAGGCCCGACGGTCTCAGTGTAGTCGGACTTCGCCACGAAGAAGCCCTCGGAGTCCACCTCGATCGGCAGCTGCGGCAGCCGCCGGCTGGCGGGGCCGAAGACGGGCCGGGCGTTATCGGTGATCAGGAACTGGGACTGGTGGCACGGGCAGAGCAGCCGGTTGGTCTGCTGCTCGTACAGGCTGGCCGGGCAGCCCGCGTGCGTGCACACCTTGGAGAACGCGGCGTAGTTGCCCCACATGTAGTCGCCGTGGCCGACGCTCGGCCGTGAGTTGGCCTCCCGGGACTTCTGGGCGTCGGAATCACGCAGGTGGATCAGCAGCGTCGGGGAGTCGGCGTGGATGTTGCTCACACCGTGCTCGATACCGGGGAAGACCGTTATCTGGCCACCGACGCTGACGTCCGCCGGGCGCACCGGGCGGCCGTCCTCGCGGACCAGCCGGATCTTCCGCCCGCCCTCGCCCGGGGCGAACCCGGTGGTGAACATCTGGTTGTTCTTGTGCGGCTGGGAGATCAGACCGCCGACCAGCGGCGCCGCCGCGACCGCGGCGACCGGCGCGAGACCGGCCAGCAACGAGATGCCGAGCAGCGGGCGACGCTTCACGCCCAGCTCGTCGGCCATGTAGAGCATGGTCTGGCCGGTGATCGTGCGGCCTTCGGAGTCCACCTGGCCCTCGTGCCGGTCCTGGATCGAGACCTCCTTGGGCAGCAACTTCTTGCCCCAGGTCAGGATGCCGAAGCCGACGGCCAGCAGGGCGATGCCGAGGGTGGCGCCCAGCAGCGGCGTGTACCACTTGTCGCCGCCTCGGCCCGCCTCGTACTGCCACGGCCACCAGATGTAGACGGCCAGGAAGGCGGTCGCGGCCAGACCGGTGATCAGGAAGAACCCGGCGACCACGCGGGTCAGCCGGCGCTCCGCCTTGGTGCCGGGCAGCACCTGCGGCTCGTAGTGGACGATCTCGATGTCGTCCCGACGCGCGCCCTCGCGAACGATGTCGAACCGGGTCAGCTTGGGGTCGTCCAGGTCGAGCGGCTCCTGGCCCTGCGGGGCCTGGTGCTCGGTGTGGGTGCTCATGCCGTCACCTCGCTACGGGTGGCGCCGAGCGGCGCCACAGCACTGAATCGGATGATCCGCTCGGTCACGACTTGCCCGCAATCCACAGGCTGGCGAAGACGAGCGCCACGATGCCAACCAGGAAGATCGCCAGGCCCTCGGTGGACGGGCCGTACCGCCCGAGGTTGAACCCGCCCGGGTCCTGGTCGTGCTTCAGCGTCTCCTGGATGTAGGCGATGATGTCGGCCTTCTGCTCCGGACGAAGCTGGTTGTCGCCGAACACCGGCATGTTCTGTGGGCCGCTCAACATGGCAGCGTAGATCTGGCGGTCGGTCGCGGGGTGCAGGCTCGGGGCGAACTTGCCCGAGGAGAGCGCGCCGCCGCCGCCACCGAACGCGTGGCACTGCGAGCAGTTGATCCGGAACAACTCGCCGCCGGACGCGACGTTGCCGTCCTCGTGGAGGTCGTCGCCCGCGGGCACGACCGGGCCACCACCGAGCTCCTGGATGTACTGCCCGAGCTGACGGGTCTGCTCGTCGGTGAAGACGGGGGGCTTGCGGTGCGCCTGGGCCTCCTGGCGGGCCAGCGGCATCCGCCCGGAGCTGACCTGGAACTCGACAGAGGCCGCGCCGACGCCGACCAGGCTCGGCCCGCGACCCTCGACGCCCTGGGCGTTGCGGCCGTGACAGGTCACACAGCTCACGTCGAACAGCGCCTTGCCCTCGGCGGCGGCACCGGTCAGCTGCGGGTTGTCCTGCGCCTGGGCACCGGGGGCGAAGACGGTGTAGGCGCCGCCGGCCAGCATCAGCGCGGCGATCAGCCGGACCGCGGCGCCCAGCCGGCGGCGGCCCCTGCTGCGCGCGGCGGGCCGCTCGCGCAACCGCGCGAGCAGACCGCGTCGGCGGTCGTTGTCAGAAGTCATGAGCGGTGTCCTTAACCGGTTGGACCTGTCTCAGGGGACGGAGCGGCAGCGCGGAGTGTGACGCGCAAGATCACTGAAGCCAGTAGATCATGGCGTACAGCCCGATCCACACGACGTCGACGAAGTGCCAGTAGTACGACACGACGATCGCCGAGGTCGCCTGCGCCGGGGTGAACCGGCCCATGGTCGTGCGGACCATGAAGATGATGAAGGCGATCAGACCGCCGGTCACGTGCAGGCCGTGGAAGCCGGTGGTCAGGTAGAACACCGACCCGTACCCGTCTCCGTTGATCTTGATGCCGTCCTCGACCAGGTGCCGGTACTCGTTCAGCTGGCCGAGCACGAAGATCAGGCCCATCACGAAGGTGACGGTGAACCAGCGCCGCAGCGCGTGCACGTCGCCCTTCTCCGCCGCGAAGACGCCGAGCTGGCAGGTCACGGAGGACAGCACGAGGATCACCGTGAAGGTGGTCGCGTACGGGATGTTCAGCGCCTCGGTGTGCTTCTCCCACTGCTCCGGCGCAGCCGCGCGGATCGAGAAGTACATCGCGAACAGCGCCGCGAAGAACATGAGTTCGCTGGAGAGCCACACGATCGTCCCGACGCTGACCATGTTCGGTCGGGTCAGAGAGTGGATCCGGCTCTTGTCAATGGCTGGGGCCGCAGTCACGCCGTCATTATTGCCCCTGACCGGGGCCGGCGATCAGCGGGGTGGCAAACCTGCGCCTTCCGTGGCCCGACCGTCAGGGTCCGGTTCGCCTGGCCTAGCCTGAAAAGCGTGCTGCACGTCGATTCGATCTTAGCCGCCACCTCGGCCCCGCCGCCGTTCACCGTCGGCACGGTGCTGACCGAGACCCGGCTGGACAGCTGGCTGGCCCTCGGCCTGGTGCTCGCCGCCGGCCTGTACCTCTACGGGGTGTACCGGCTGCGCCTGCGGGGCGACCGCTGGCCGGTCGCCCGTACCGTGTTCTTCCTCGGCCCCGGGCTGGGCGGCATCGCGCTGGTCACGGTCAGCGGCCTGCACGCGTACGACACCGCGCTGCTGTCCGTGCACATGATCCAGCACATGGTGCTGTCCATGGTCGCGCCGATCTTCCTGGCGCTGGGCGCGCCGATGACCCTGGCCCTGCGGACCCTGCCGGTCGGGCCGCGCAAGCGCCTGCTGGCGATCGTGCACAGCCGCGTCGCCCGGGTCTACACGTTCCCGCTTGTGGCGTTCGCCATCTTCGTGGTCAACCCGTTCGTGCTGTACTTCAGCGACCTGTACCGCTTCACCCTCGAACACGCCTGGGCGCACGAGCTGGTGCACGCGCACTTCATCATGACCGGCTGCGTGTTCTTCTGGCCGCTGCTCGGCCTCGACCCGCTGCCCGGCCGCTGGCCGTACCCGGCGCGGGCGCTGCTGATGCTGCTCTCGGTGCCGTTCCACACGGTGCTCGGCCTCACCATCATGCAGAGCACCACGCTCTTCGGCGGCGACTGGTACCCGTCGCTCAACCTGAGCTGGGCCGACCCCAAGGCGGACCAGGTGGTCGCCGGCGGCATCCTCTGGGCCGGCGGCGAGTTCGTCAGTGTGACGATGCTCGCGGTGCTGGTGGTCCAGTGGGTCAAGCAGTCCGAGCGCGAGGCCCGCCGGGTCGACCGCGAACTGGACCGCCAGGAGGCCCGCGAACGCGCCGCCGACGCCGCGGCCGCCTGAGCTGCCCGGACGGTACGCCCCGAGGGGTGGCGGCGGGCGGGATGTCGGCTACGTCACCCCGACCGGTACGATCGGCGGGCAGCTACGAGGTGGGAGCAAGCCCGGCCAATGAGTGAGCACAGCGAACCAACCATCACGCGCAGTGCGATGGTGCCCCACGACGGCACCGCTCACCGTCCGGCTCCCGGCCGAGGCCACCTCGAGGCCATGGGATATCACGAAACGGCCGGTACCCGGACCGTTCGGCGAAGCGGAGTGCCGGCATGAGCGATCGTCTTTGCACCGTCCTGCTCTACAGCGACGACCCGCAGGTCCGTGATCGGATGCGGTTGGCCGTCGGCACCCGACCGGCGCCCGGCCTGCGGATCGAGTTCGTCGACGCGTCGACCTACGCGGAGACCATCCGGCTGGTCGACGACTACGAGATCGACCTGCTGCTGCTCGACGGCGAGGCGAGCCCGGGTGGCGGCATCGGCATCGCCCGACAGATCAAGGACGACCGGGACGACGCTCCCCCGACCTGCCTCGTGATCGCCCGCGCCGCCGACCGATGGCTCGCCGCGTACGCCGAGGTCGACGCCACGCTGGTGCACCCGCTCGACCCGGTGACCACCGGAGGCACTGTGGCCGAGCTGCTGCGGACGCACGCACCCGCCTGACGTCCCCCCAGCAATCCGGCACCGTCGCGGCGTCGGATCCGCCGACGCCCGTTCCAGCCCACCCGCACTTCGCACGCTCGGGAGGCCCGCCATGGGCGATCGGACCTGGCCGCACCTGCTCACCTCGCTGCTGAACGGCGAGGAGTTGTCCACCGCCGACACCGCCTGGGCGATGGACGAGATCATGACCGGCTCGGCGAGCGCGGCGCGGATAGCGAGCTTCGCCATCGCACTGCGGGCCAAGGGCGAGACCTCGGCCGAGCTGGCCGGTCTCGTCGAGGCGATGCTGGGTCGCGCGGTCCCGGTGGTGCTCCCCGAGGAGACGCGCCGCACCGCGCTCGACGTGGTCGGCACCGGCGGTGACCTCGCCCACACGGTCAACATCTCCACCATGACCGCGCTCGTGGTCGCGGGCACCGGCGTACGCGTGGTGAAGCACGGCAACCGGGCCGCCTCCTCCCTGTGCGGCACCGCCGACCTGCTGGAATTCCTCGGCATCCCCCTGGACCTCGACCCCGAACAGGTGGCCCGCTGCGTCGAGGAGGCGGGCATTGGGTTCTGCTTCGCGGCCCGACACCACCCCGGAATGCGGCACGCCGGCCCGGTCCGCCGCGAGGTGGGAGTGCCCACCTTCTTCAACTTCCTCGGCCCGCTGACCAACCCGGCCCGCCCCCGATCCGGCGCGGTCGGCTGCTTCGACGCCCGGATGGCCCCGGTGATGGCCAGCGTGTTCGCCGCCCGCGGCGACTCGGTGCTCGTCATGCGGGGCGAGGACGGCCTGGACGAGTTCACCACGGCCGCGCCGACCCGCGTCTGGGCAGCCCAGGGCGGCACCGTACGCGAGGCCGTGCTGGACGCGACGGACCTGGGGGTGCCCCGGTCCACCCTCAACGACCTGCGAGGCGGTGACGCCGCGTACAACGCCGGCGTGGCCCATCGCCTGCTGGCCGGCGAGACGGGTCCGGTTCGGGACGCGGTGCTGGTCAACGCCGCCGCGGCGCTGGCCACCCAGGGTCCGCTCGACGGCGACCTGACCGAGGCGCTGCGCGCGGGCATGCACCGCGCGGCCGAGTCGATCGACTCCGGCGCGGCCGCCGCGACCCTGGACCGCTGGATCATGACCGCCGCCGCCCTCGCCTCGGCCCCCGTCTGACCGCCACCCGCAGGCCGCCCCCCGTCCGACCGCGGCGCCGCCCGTCGACCCACCGCCGCAGCCCGCCACACCCCAGCCCTTGATCGACTCGGGTTCCTTGAATCGGCGGTGTCCGGCGGCGTTGGATACCGCGACCTCAGTGATATCGAGTGGATCATGCGGCTCGACACTCCAGCGCAGCTCGGCGGCCGAACCCTGCGCCTGGACCCTGCGTCCAGCTCCGCGACGAGACTCTGCGACGGGGCCTTGCGACGAGACCTCTGCGCCCAGCCCTGCGAACGGGGCCCAGTTACGACACCCCGCACCCGGCGCTGCGACGAGGCCAAGCCGGCGGGGCCAAGCCGACGGGGCCAAGCCGACGACGCCAAGCCGCAGGGACGGCGATGAGCCTGTGTCGGGCCTCCCGGGCAGCGCTGGACGGAGATTTGTCGGACCCGCGTGGAAAACTACAGGCGAGTGGTTCTCCGTTTCCGTTGTGCGCCGTTGTCGCATCCGGGGGCGGTTCACCTGGAATGAGAAGGAGACACCCGTGTCGCACCGCGAGCTCTACTGCGATGTCTGCGAGGACTTGGCGGCGTTCGAGACGCCGCCCTGCGTCGACGGCCACGACACCGACTGTCCCGAGCTGATCTGCACCGGCTGTGGCGCCGCCGTGGTGATCGCCACTGTCGCCTTTCCGGTCACCCGGCTGGCCGAGCGCCGACGCCACCAGCCCGCCCACCGCCACGCCGCCTGAAGCGCCCCGCCCCGCACCCCGCGCCTCCTGGGTCGGGCTACGACGAAGGCCCGCTCCCAGGGGATGCGGGCCTTCGTGACGTACGGGTCGGCCGGGACGGCGACCGGGTGGATCAGTGCTCGGCGGTGCGCCGGGTGCCGCTGTAGTACTCGAACAGCAACCCGCAGGCGGAGAAGACGACAGCCAACAGGCCGGCGCCGATCAGCCAGTACTGCCAGAACACCATGCCGAGCGCGGCGGTCGCGGCGGCCAGTGCCAGACCGAACGGCCAGTAGCTGCCCGGGCTGAAGAAGCCGACCTCACCGGCGCCGTCGGCGATCTCGGCGTCGGGACGGTCCTCCGGGCGCAGGTCGATGCGTCGGGAGACGAACCAGAAGAAGCCACCGCACATCGAGCAGAGCAGGAACGACAGCAGCAGGGCGACGGTGCCAACCCACTCGACGCCGCCCGACTCTCCGTGCGTCCACGCGCCGTAGAGGATGGTGGCACCAGCGAGGAACCCGGCAATGATCAGGAAGATACGCCACTCGGTCTTCATGCGGCTGCCTCAGCTTCCCGTGCGGGCCGGAGCTTTGTCCGGGTTGAAGTTGTCCTGCGTCCGCCGGGTCTCGAACGGCTGCGTGGTCGTCGCGTACGGCTGCTCGCCGATCTGGGTCAGCGCGTCCTGGGTCGACTTGCCGCTCTGCTTGGCGGCCAGGAACTGGTCGTACTTCTCCGGCGAGACCACCCGCAGCTCGAAGTTCATGAACGCGTGGTAACTGCCGCACAGTTCGGCGCAGCGCCCGACGTAGGCGCCCTCGGCGTCCAGACTGGAGACCTCGAACACGTTGCGGATCTTGCCCGGCATGACGTCCCGCTTGAACAGCAACTCCGGCACCCAGAACGAGTGGATGACGTCGCGGCTGGTCTCCTCGAAGCGGATGGACCGGCCGGTCGGCAGCACCAGCACCGGGATGACCTCGCTGGTGCCGAGCGTCGACGCGGTGGTGCGGGCCTCGGTGCCCTGGCCGTCGCGGTAGTTGAACTGCCAGTTCCACTTGAAGGCGACGACCTCGACAGTGACGTCCGGGTTCTTCGACAGCTTGTCGACGTCGGTCTGCACGATCGCCGTGTAGTAGAAGAGCACCGAGACGATCAGGATCGGCGCGATGGTGTAGAGGAACTCCATCGGCAGGTTGTAGCGGGTCTGCACCGGCAGCGCGTTGCCACGCTTGCGGTAGCGCACGACACACCAGAAGATCAGGCCCCACACGAAGACGCCGACCGCGAGGGCGGCGATGCAGGAGGCGATCCACAGGTCGTACATCCGCTTGGACTCCGGCGAGATGCCGCCCTGCGGCCAGCCGAAGCCGTGGAAGGTCTGACCCACGTCACAGCCCGTGAGCAGGATCAGCAGCGCCACGCCACTGAGACCGAGCCCGGCCAACCGACCAGCACCACGCCCCCGGCGTCCACCGACCCCTGGCGAAGCGCTGTGCCGTACGGCCGACGGCCGTACCTCCGAACTCCTTGCGACCACCTGGTCCTGCCTCCCTAGCGCGCCGCGGTGCGTCTTCCCTCAGCACCGGCGGCAAAGGCGTCACCGACGGTCGCAGATTACTCGACCATGACGGACTCGACAGTGGTGGGGTCACTGTCCGCCCCCATCGGGGGGATCCTGGGCATACCGCCGCGATAGCGTAATGATCTGTGAGCGCATCCCCGGTCTACCTGGACGCGGCGTCCGCCGCGCCGACGCATCCGGTCGCGCGGCAGGCGCTGCTGGCCGCCCTCGACGACGGCTGGGCCGACCCGGGCAAGCTCTACACCCAGGCCCGTCGGGCGCGGCAACTGCTTGACGCCGCCCGCGAGGCCACCGCGGTGACCCTCGGCGTGCGTGCCGACGAGGTGTCGTTCACCCCCAGCGGTACGACCGCGGCCCACGGGGCGGTGCTCGGAGGGCTGGCGGCGCGGCACCGGGTCGGGTCGGCGCTTGTGCACTCGGCGATCGAGCACTCGGCGGTGTTGCACGCGGCGGAGCGGCACGTCGCGCGGGGCGGGACCGCCACCGGGGTGCCGGTCGACAGGTTGGGCCGACTGGATCTGACCGCGTGGTCGGCGGCGGTCCGGGCCCCCGGGGTCGCGTTGGCCGCGCTGATCACCGCCAGTCACGAGGTGGGGACGGTGCAACCGGTCGCCGAGGCGGCCGCCGACTGTGCCGACGTGGGGGTGCCGCTCTACGTGGACGCCGCGCAGTCGGTTGGCCGGGTGCCCCTGCCGGCCGGCTGGTCGGTGCTCACCGCGAGTGCCCACAAGTGGGGCGGCCCGCCCGGGGTGGGAGTGCTGGTGGTGCGTAAGGGCACCCGTTGGGAGTCGCCCTGGCCGGCCGACGAGCGGGAGGGTGGGCGTACCCCCGGGGTGGTGAACCTGCCCGCGGTGGTGGCGGCGGCGGCGAGCCTGCGCGCGGCGGCGGCCGACGCGGCGGCGGAGGCGACCCGGCTGGCCGCGCTCGTGGATCGGATCCGGGCGCGGGTCGCGGCGGACGTGCCCGACGTGGAGGTGGTGGGTGACCCGGTGCTCCGGCTCCCCCACCTGGTCACCTTCTCGTGCCTGTACGTCGACGGGGAAGCGCTGCTACATGCTCTGGATCGGCGGGGCTTCGCCGTGTCGTCCGGTTCGTCCTGCACGTCGTCGACGCTGCGCCCGTCGCACGTGCTGGAGGCGATGGGGGTGCTCTCGCACGGCAACGTGCGGGTCAGCCTGCATCGGGAGACGACCGAGGCGGACGTGGAGCGGTTCCTCGCCGAGTTGCCGGGGATCGTCGCCGGGTTGCGGGCCGAGGCGGGGGTGGCGGGACTGTGACAATGCCACACGAGGTGATCGACTGTCGGGGGCAGCGGTGCCCACTGCCCGTGATCGCGGCGGCCCGGCGGCTGCCGCAGGTGCCGGTCGGCACCGTGGTGCGGGTGCTGGCCGACGACCCGGCGGCGGCTGTCGACATCCCCGCCTGGTGCCGGATGCGCGGGCAGGAGTTCATGGGCGCGGTGAACGGCCCGGACGGCCCCGCCTACGACGTCCGCCGCCTGCACTAACCCACCCCACGCCCGCGCCCCGCCCACTCCCGTCGATCTTGCACCTTCTGTCCCGGCAAAGGGCACAGAAGCCGTGACATGGCGTCAGAAAGTGCAAGATCGACGAGGAGAGGGGGTCAGGCCGGGATGAGGTGGGGGCGGACTTCGTCTGCTGCCTCGTCGCCGTAGGACTCGGCCAGGCGCTTGACGAACAGGTCGGGGCGGATCTCGTACTCCTGGGTGCCGACGGTCTCCAGGACCAGCGCGGCCAGCAGCGAGCCGACCTGGGCGGCCCGCTCCAGGTCGACGCCCCAGGAGAGCGCGGTGAAGAACCCGGCCCGGAAGCCGTCACCCACACCTGTCGGGTCGACCGCCCGGGCCTCCCGTGCGATCGGTACGTGGATCGGGTCGATGCCCCGCCCGGCGATCTCCACACCGTGCTTGCCCAGCGTGGTGACCCGCACCTTGACCAGGTCCAGCAGTTGGGCGTCGGACAGCTGCGCCTTGCTCTGCAACAGCGACTTCTCGTAGTCGTTCGTCATCAGGTAGTCGGCGCCCTCGATCAGCGCCACCACGTCCTCGCCGGGCATCCGGGCGAGCTGCTGGGAGGGGTCGGCGGCGAACGCGTACCCACGGCTGCGGCACTCGGCCGAGTGCCGCAGCATCGCCTCGGGGTCGTTGGCGCTGACCAGCACCAGGTCCAGGCCGCCGATCCGGTCGGCGACCGGGGCGAGCTCGATGTTGCGGGCCTCGCTCATCGCACCGGCGTAGAACGACGCGATCTGGCACATGTCGGTGTCGGTGGTGCAGACGAACCGAGAGGTGTGCGCCACCTCGCTGACGTGCACCGAGTCGCAGTCGACGCCGTGGCGCTCCAGCCAGGAGCGGTAGTCGGCGAAGTCCGCACCGACCGCGCCGAGCAGCACCGGGCGCAGGCCCAGCTGCCCCATGCCGAAGGCGATGTTCGCCGCCACGCCGCCGCGACGGAGCACCAGATCGTCGACCAGGAAGGAGAGGGACACCTTGTGCAGCTGATCGGCGATGAGTTGGTCGGCGAAGCGACCGGGGAAGCTCATTAGGTGATCGGTGGCGATCGAGCCGGTCACGGCGATCTTCATATCAACCCTCGGGGTAGGAAGCAGGGCGCGGTCAGCCTACCGGCCCGGCAACCTGACGGTGACCTGTCGGTGGGGCGTCGGTGACCGGCCCGTCACCGCCGCTTCGGGGCCGCTCCCGGCCCCACCAGCACGG
This sequence comes from Micromonospora sp. NPDC049230, assembly GCF_040647875.1. Classification (NCBI taxonomy): domain Bacteria; kingdom Bacillati; phylum Actinomycetota; class Actinomycetes; order Micromonosporales; family Micromonosporaceae; genus Micromonospora; species Micromonospora sp. NPDC049230. Next base: position 282,196 of record NZ_JBEZCZ010000001.1, on the reverse strand, counting down.
ATGGGGCCATCCCGAAGGACGGCCCCGCCTGTGCTTCGGTGGTGTGACTCAGTTGAACGAGTCACCGCAGGCGCACGAGTTGCCCGCGTTGGGGTTGTCGATGGTGAAGCCCTGGGCGTCGATCCGGTCGGCGAAGTCGATCGTCGCGCCGGACAGGTACGGGGCGCTCATCCGGTCGACGACGACCCCGACACCGCCGAAGTCGGTGACGACATCACCGTCGAGCGAACGCTCGTCGAAGAAGAGCTGGTACCGCAGGCCGGAGCAGCCACCCGGCTGCACCGCGACGCGGAGCCGCAGGTCGTCGCGGCCCTCCTGCTCGATCAGGGCCTTGACCTTCTGCGCCGCGACGTCGGTGAGGACGACGGAAGTAGGGGCCTGGGCCTCGGTCGACTCGGTCTGCGCTGGCGTGGTCACGTGGAAGTCTCCCTGCGCGGTGTGGGTCCGGACACACTGGCCAACGCCGTGCGCCGTCCAGTGATTCCCGGTTGTGGTCCTCCGCCGATCGTACGCCGCCCCGGCCAGACTCACCCGCGTGGCGTGATCGCCGCCGCAGGTCCGCCCCCTCCGCGGGCGGCCGGGAGCCTCAGCGGCTCCACTGCCGGGCCAGCCGGGCGCCCAGGTCGTGCAATCCCTCCGCGGGCCGGCTCAGAGCGGCGTCGAGCCCGCCGCCCTGCTCGCCACCGAAGTGCTCGACCAGGCTGTACGCGTCGGTAACCCCGGCCGAGGCGGCCTCGCGTCGGCCGGTGCTCACCTGCCCGGCCAGGACCACGCAGGGCACCCCCCGGTCGCGGGCGGCACCCGCCACTCCGGCAACCACCTTGCCGCGCAGCGACTGGTGGTCGAACGACCCCTCACCGGTGATCACCAGGTCGACGCTGTCCAGCGCGTCGTCCAGCCCGGTGGCCCGGGTGACCAGGGCAATGCCCGACTCGCAGCCGCCTCCCAGGGCGAGGACGGCAGCGCCGAGGCCACCCGCGGCACCGCCGCCGGGCAGCGCGCCGAGCCCGGCCGGGCAGCCGGGCAGATCCCGCTCCAGCACTGCCGCGAAGCGCTCCAGAGCGGCGTCGAGCAGCAGCACGTCCGCCCGGTCGGCGCCCTTCTGCGGACCGAACACGTTGCTCGCGCCGTGCAACCCGAGCAACGGGTTGTCCACGTCGGTGGCGGCGACGAGCCGGACGCCGCGCAGCCGGGGCACGCCGTCGAGGGCGTCGACCAGGGCCAGAGCCGCACCGCCGTACGGCAGCGCGGCACCCGTGGCGTCCAGGGGGGTCACGCCCAGCGCGGCGAGCATTCCGGCTCCCGCGTCGTTGGTGCCGGAGCCGCCCAGCCCGATCACCACCGTCCGTGCGCCGCTCTCCACCGCGGCGGCCACGAGCAGGCCCAGCCCGTACGACGTGGTGGCCTTCGGGTCGCGTTCGGCGGTGCTGAGCAGGTGCAGTCCGCAGGCCTGCGCGCTCTCCAGGTAGGCGGTCGCGCCGTCGGCGGTGACCAGGATCTCACCGACCGCCGGCCGGCCCAGCGGATCAACTGTCGACACCGGCATCCGCCGGCCGCCGAGGGCTTCGGCGAGCACCCGTACGAAGCCCGGCCCGCCGTCGGAGAGCGGCCGGATCAGCAGCTCGTCGCGGTCGGTGACGGTGCGCCAACCGCCGGCCACCGCGGCGGCAACCTCCGGTGCGGACAGGGTGCCGGCGAACTTGTCCGGGCAGAGCAGCACGCGCATGCCGAGCAGTGTGGCAGCACACACCGAGGGAAGCTGCGTCGCGCTCCCGCTGTGGGACCATGGGCTACGTGACTTCGACCTGGGTGGAACCCTCCAACACCGCGACGGCTCTGCTGCTGCTCGGTCGGGGCAGCGACCCCGACACCGAGCGCGGCGTCGAGTGTCCGGGCGACCTGCCGGCGCCCAGCGACCCGGATCTGGTGGCCCGCGCCACGGCCGCGAAGGCGAAGCTGGGCAGCAAGGTCTTCGTGCTGGGGCACCACTACCAGCGCGACGAGGTGATCCAGTTCGCCGATGTGACAGGCGACTCGTTCAAGCTGGCCCGGGAGGCCGCGGCCCGTCCGGACGCGGAGTACATCGTCTTCTGCGGCGTGCACTTCATGGCCGAGAGCGCCGACATCCTCACCACCGACGCCCAGCGGGTGATCCTGCCGGACCTCGCCGCCGGCTGCTCGATGGCGGACATGGCGGTCCTGGGCCAGGTCGAGGCCGCGTGGGACACGCTGACCGAGCTGGGCATCGCCGGTGAGACCGTCCCGGTGACGTACATGAACTCCTCGGCCGACATCAAGGGCTTCGTCGGCCGCAACGGCGGCGTGGTGTGCACCTCGTCCAATGCCAAGCGCGCCCTGGACTGGGCGTTCGAGCAGGGCTCGAAGGTGCTCTTCCTGCCCGACCAGCACCTGGGCCGCAACACGGCGGTGCTGGAGATGGGCCTGTCGCTTGACGACTGCGTGCTCTACGACCCGCACAAGCCCGGTGGCGGGCTCACCCCGGAGCAGCTGCGCGACGCCAAGATGATCCTCTGGCGGGGGCACTGCTCGGTGCACGGCCGGTTCACGCTCGACAGCGTCAACGACGTCCGCGAGCGGGTGCCCGGCGTCAACGTGCTGGTCCACCCGGAGTGCCGGCACGAGGTGGTCACCGCGGCCGACTACGTGGGCTCCACCGAATACATCATCAAGGCCGTCGAGGCGGCTCCGGCCGGTTCGGCGTGGGCGCTCGGCACCGAGCTGAACCTGGTCCGCCGTCTCGCGCTGGCGCACCCGGACAAGCAGGTCATGTTCCTGGACAAGGCCGTCTGCTACTGCTCGACGATGAACCGGATCGATCTGCCCCACCTGGTCTGGGCCCTTGAGGAGCTGGTCGCGGGCCGGGTCGTCAACCAGATCACGGTGGACGCGGACACCGCCCACCACGCCCGGGTCGCGCTGGACCAGATGCTCGCCCTGCCCGGCGCGGACACCCCGCCGCCGGCGGCGCCCTGATCACGATCCGTAGTGCTCTTGGTACGCAAAAGCGCCGGATCACCGATTAATGCCACACACGCCGATGTGACCGAGTCCTTTTTCGTCACCGAGGGCTATGCTGCCGGAGCGACGACATACGCGGGCCGTTTCGACTTGGCCGCATCCGGGGTAGCGACAGCGTTCAGGCGCCCCACCAACAACACGGCAGCACCGACGCGCTGGAGGTTGCGTTGACCGACGACGTCCTGGTTGTGCACGGAGGCACTCCGCTCGAAGGGCGGATCCGCGTGCGCGGCGCGAAGAACCTGGTATCGAAGGCGATGGTCGCCGCGCTGCTCGGCGACAGCCCGAGCCGGCTGTTCGACGTGCCGAAGATCCGCGACGTCGAGGTGGTCCGGGGTCTGCTCGGCCTGCACGGCGTCAAGGTCACCGACGGCGCCGAGGACGGCGAGCTCGTCTTCGACCCGGCGAACGTGGAGAGCGCCAGCACCGACCAGATCAACGTGCACGCCGGTTCCAGCCGGATCCCGATCCTGTTCTGCGGCCCCCTGCTGCACCGGCTCGGGCACGCGTTCATCCCGGATCTGGGCGGCTGCCACATCGGCCCGCGCCCGATCGACTTCCACCTCCAGGCGCTGCGCGAGTTCGGCGCCACTGTCGAGAAGCGGCCGGAGGGTCTACACCTGTCCGCGCCGAACGGCCTGCACGGCACCAAGTTCGCCCTGCCGTACCCGAGTGTCGGCGCCACCGAGCAGGTGCTGCTGACCGCCGTCATGGCCGAGGGCGTCACCGAGCTGCGCAACGCCGCGGTCGAGCCGGAGATCATCGACCTGATCTGCATCCTGCAGAAGATGGGCGCGATCATCAAGGTCCACACCGACCGGGTGATCGAGATCCAGGGCGTGCCGAAGCTGCACGGTTACACCCACCGGCCGATCCCGGACCGGATCGAGGCCGCCAGCTGGGCGGCTGCCGCCCTGGCCACCCGCGGTCACGTCGAGGTGCTCGGCGCGCAGCAGGCCGACATGATGACCTTCCTGAACATCTTCCGCTCGGTCGGCGGCGAGTACGAGGTCACCGACGCGCGTGCGCCGAAGCTGGGCGACCCGGGGCAGGAGGGCGGCATCCGCTTCTGGCACCCGGGTGGCGAGCTGAACGCCGTGGCGCTGGAGACCGACGTGCACCCCGGGTTCATGACCGACTGGCAGCAGCCACTTGTCGTGGCGCTCACCCAGGCCCGGGGCCTGTCGATCGTCCACGAGACGGTCTACGAGCAGCGGCTGGGCTACACCGAGGCACTGAACTCGATGGGCGCCAACATCCAGGTCTACCGGGACTGCCTCGGCGGCACCCCGTGCCGCTTCGGCCGGCGCAACTTCAAGCACTCCGCGGTGATCGCCGGGCCGAGCAAGCTGCACGCCGCCGACCTGGTCATCCCGGACCTGCGGGCCGGGTTCAGCCACCTGATCGCGGCACTCGCGGCCGAGGGCACCTCCCGGGTGTACGGCGTCGACCTGATCAACCGCGGCTACGAGGACTTCGAGGCGAAGCTCGCCGACCTGGGCGCGCACGCCGAGCGTCCGTAACCTCGCACACCTCCCGTTCGCCACACGGCCGCGCTCGCGACCTCGATCCGCGCCCGGTGCACCGCGATGTGCACCGGGCGCGGATCGTTGGCTACCCTTGCCGCGTGCCGTCGCTCTTTCGCCGCAAGTCCACTGACCTCGTCGACGAGGCCGTCTCATCGGTGACCACCGAGGAGACCGCCGAACGTCCCCGGGGTTACACCCCGGCCAAGGGTCGGGAGACGCCGAAGCGGCCGACCGTCGGCCGTCGCCCGGCCGGTCCCACCCGCCCCCTCACCAAGGAGGAGGAGCGGGAGCGTCGCCGCCAACTGCGCGCCGAGGCCGCGTCGGAGTTCCGCCGTGAGGGTGGCCCCCGCGACCGCGGCCCGGAACGGCTGCTGGCCCGCAACGTGGTCGACTCCCGGCGTACCGTCGGCACCTGGTTCTTCGGCGGTGCGCTGATCGTGCTGATCGGGTCGAACGCCGCGATGCCCGACCCGGTCCGGTTGATCTCCAACGTGCTCTGGGGCGCACTGGCCCTGGGTGTGGTCATCGACTCGGTGTTGATCTGCCGCAAGATCAGCAAGTTGGTCCGGGAGCGCTTCCCGAAGACTGACCAGCGGATGGGCTCGCTCTTCCTCTACGCCGTCATGCGGTCGATCACCTTCCGGCGGATGCGCGCCCCGGCCCCGCAGGTCAACCTCGGCGACAAGGTCTGACCCGGCTCCCTGCCCCATCCACGCAACCCATCGGCGAAACTGCTGTCTCCGACGTCTCGGAGGCAGCAGTTTCCCGTTAGTCGCGCGAATCTTGCTCGGCCAGGGGGACGCTGGCAAGCACCTGCTGCTGTTCGTCGCAACGAACGCTGATCCAATGGAGCGAACGCATGCCTCCGGAACCCGCCGCCCCGCTGGCCACCATCGCCGCCGCCCTGCGTCGGGAGCGGGAACGGGTGGGCATCTCGCTGACCGAGCTTGCCCGCCGGGCGGGGGTGGCCAAGTCCACCCTCTCCCAACTGGAGTCCGGCACCGGCAACCCGAGCGTGGAGACGCTCTGGGCGTTGGGCGTGGCCCTCGGCGTGCCATTCAGCCGACTGGTGGAGCCCCTCGACGACGCCGTACGGGTGATTCGGGCCGGCGACGGGTCCCGGGTCCGCTCCGAGCAGGCCGACTTCGCCGGCACACTGCTCAGCGCCGGGGCGGCACACCTGCGCCGGGACGTCTACCTGATCGAGCTGGAACCGGGCGCGGCCCGGGCCGCCGACGGGCACACCCCGCGCAGTGTCGAACACGTGGTGGTCGCCGCCGGTCGGCTGCGGGTCGGCCCGGAGACGGCACCTGTCGAACTCGACCCCGGCGACTACGCGGCGTTCCCCGGCGATGCCCCACACCGCTACGAGGCGCTCGCACCCGGCACGTTCGCCGTCCTCATCCTGGAGCATCCCTGACCGACGACGACGATCCGCCCGAGCCAGGCGGCAGTCGAATGCGGTAGGGTCGAAGACCAGATTGGGTTATAGGACCAAATGTCCGAAACCATTGGGATAACGTTTGCGCCCGCGGGCGGTGCCACAGTGGCGGTGAGCGAGCCCACGCCGTTACCCTCCATCCGCAGCCACGGCCCGTCGGCGCGGGCGACCTGACCGGCACGTGAGGCCCCAGCACGACAATTTGCAACGAGGTGACAACGCCGTGAGCGAGCGGACGCGAGCCGGCCACCGGGGTGTGGCAGGCGGCGACCGGACGCCCGGCGATCACCCGGCTGCGGCTGCGGAACGCTCGGCTGCGGCGGGAGCCGGCCGGGCGGCCGGGTATGGCGACGGGCTCGGCCGATGAGCGGCCGCTACCCCGACCGGTGGTCAGACCCGAACGAGCCGTCCTGGGTGGTCGAGCCGACCACCGAGTGGCACCCGCAGTTCCCCGGCCAGCGCTATCCCGGCGACATCGGCGCGGCGCACCAGCCGCCACCGCGAGGTCGGGCGACGGTGAGCGGCCGAGCCGAGGTGCCGTCGCTCGCGCCCACCCGCCCGGACGGCACCTACCTCGGCCGGTCCTGGGCCGACGAGCCGCCGGAGGAGCCGGCGGCCCACGGCCGGACCTGGGTGGATGACGAGCCGGGCGAGACACCGACCTACGGCCGGCCCCGGAGCGACGCGCGCTCGGCCGACGCGTCCACCTACGGCCGGAACGACGGCGCGGCCCCCCGCACCTACGACCACGAGCCGTACCGCCGGCCACTCCCCGAACCGCCCCGGCGCGACGATCGTCGCAACCCCGAGTCGGACCGGCGTACCGCCTGGTCCGACCGACGCCCCACGGACGAGCGAGGGCCGGCGCGGGAGGCCGCCTGGCACCGGGACCAGCCCTCTTCCGAGCAGCGGTACGACAGCCGCCGGCAGCGGCCCGAACCCACCGAGCGGGACCGGGGTCACCCGGGCACGCCACCGGTCTCGCCCGCGCCCCGGTCCGATCCCGGTTGGGTGCCGGAGCCGGACGATTCGCCGCGTCGGCGCGGCACGCACGAGCGACCCGTCGCCGGTTACGAACGCCACCCCGGCGACGGATACGGCGGACGACCCACCCGGGACCACGACGGCCGGACGACCGAGGACCGGGTCGTCGACGGAGCCGACAAGTGGGCACCCATGGACGGCCGCCCGCGATACCGTGCCGACGGGCACCCGGACCGCGCCGACGACACCCGTCGCCCGGACCGGCGCTACCCCGCCGACGAGGGGGCCGGCACACAACCGTCACCCAACGGCGTTCGACGGCACCGCCCCGAGGCGCAACTGCCCGATCATCCCCGCCGCGACGACGACCGGCGTCGGGCCGACAGCGACCCGCACCGGCAGCAGCCCCGCGAGACCGCGGCCCGCGCCGAGGCGTACCCGGACCGGCGCCCCCGCGAGCAAGCCCGACCGGACGCCTACCGCGAGGACGGGCACCGCGAGCACGCGTACCGCGAGGAAGCGCCGCGCGACAACGCCTACCGCGACGAACGGGCACACGACAACGCCTACCGCGACGAACGGCCGCACGACAACGCCTACCGCGACGAACGGCCGCACGACAAGACCTACCGCGACGAACCGCCGCGCGACAACGCCTACCGCGAGCCTCGGCCGCAGCCCGGCCAACGGCCGGACGGCGGCCTGCCCTGGCCGCCGTCGGGTCCGTTGCGCCCGGACCGCACGCGGGAGCCGGGCCACCGCGGCGACCCACACCGCAGCGCCGACCCACACCGCAGCGCCGAGTCGGGTATCCCGGCACGACCGGACGCCCGGCCCGAGCGCCCGGCGGTCACCCCGTCCCGCTACGACGAGCGACCGGTACGCCCAGCGGCGACGGCCCCGTCGCCGTCCAGCCGGGTCGTGCCGGTTGCGCCGGAGCGAGCGATGCCGCAATCGCCTGTCTCCCCCGCCGCACCCGGCCGGGACCGACCGGTGTCGGCCGCCCCGGTCTCCCCCGCCTCCGAGGTGCCCGTCTCGGGTCCACCCGCCGCACGCCTTCGGCTGGAGTACCTGCCCGCGCCGGTGGACCCGCCCACCTCCGACGAGCGCTCGGATGTCCCACCGCCGTCCGCGCGCCGGGCACCGGCCGAACCAGCACCGGCTGCCGGGGTGCGTCCCACCCCACCGCCGCGTTACCCCGGTCCGAACACCGCGGACCGCCCAACCGAGCAGCGGCGCGACGGCGAGCCGACCGCAGACCGTCGCCAGGTCGGTGACGTGTCCGGCAGCGCCTCTCCCACCGACCACCGCATGCCGCCGCACTCCATCAACCGCCCGCACTCCCCAGACCGGCCGCACTCCCCAGACCGGCCGCACCCGACCGACCGCCCGCACCCCACGGACCAGCCGCACTCGACCGACCGGCCGCACCCCACGGACCAGCCGCACTCGACCGACCGGCCGCACCCCACGGGTCAGGCGTCTGGGCCGGCAGTCGCACGACCGGCGGTCGCGCCACCGCCCGCCTGGCAGGTCCCGGCCCCGGCGACAACCCCGCCCGCCCCGACGCCGGCGGCCCCGGAACCCCCGGTGCCAGCCGCCGAGGCGACACTCCCGCTCGCCCCTGGCACACCGCGCCGCTACGTACCGCCGCCGCCCTCGGAAGAGCCGGTCGCCCCCGTTCCAGACCCGGACAAGGTTGTGGGTGCCCGCGGGCCGGACGCGTGGTTCAGCCCCGCTCAGCCTGCCGACCCTGGGCCAAGCGAGGCCGCGCCGACCCGGCAACCGTCCGAGTCAGCCGACAATGACCCACGCCCGTCCGAGTCGGTCGACGATGATCCGCGGCGGTCCGCGGCGACCGACGATGATCCGCAGCGGTCCGCGGCGACCGACAATGATCCGCAGCGGTCGGCGGCGACCGACAATGATCCGCAGCGGTCCGCGGCGACCGACAACGACCGACAGCGCTCCGAGTCGACCGAGAATGCGTCGACGGCCGGCGACCCCGAGCTATCCACCGCACCGGCACTCGATCGACCCACCACACCGGGCACTGTGGACCGGAATCAGTCGACATCGACCACCGACGTCCGTCGCGATCTGACCGACGAGCAGGCAGGCAGGTCGACAGCGGTTGACTCTCCTGGATCGGTGTCCGCGCCGCCCGCTCGCCCGACCGCCGGCACCTGGGCCGCCGACCCGTTCGACGACACGCCGGCGACTGTCGGGCCCGAATCGGTGCAGGGCGACGACCGGCCCGTCTCCGGCGCCCCCGCCACCGCGACGCCGCACCAGCAGCCCGAAGCCGTAGCCGAGGTCGACGGCCAATATGCCGCCGCTCGCCTGGTCGGGGACACCGATCCCGTTGCGCCTGATCGAACTGACGACGCCCTGCCGTACGCCCGGCCGTCCGATGTTCAGGGTGATCCGAGCAGCACCGGGTTGACGGACGGTTCACGAACCGACGGCTGGTCGGACGACGTCGCACTGCCGGCCCCGCCCGCAATGTCTGATGACAACGATGCAACGGTCTCGGGAGCACCAGTCCCGGGAGCACCGGGCTGGGCAGACCGCACACCGTCGACCCTGACGCCGCCCGTCGCACCCGTCCCCGCACCGACTGCGCCCGCACCGCCGGTCGCCACGGGACCTGTCTCCGCGCCACCTGCCCCTACACCTTTCGCCGCCGGAGAACAGAGCTTCGGGACCCCTGTCTCCGCGCCACCCACCCCCGCACCTGCCGACTCCGCACCTTCCGCCGCCGCAGAGCAGACCTTGGGGGCACCCGTCTCCGCGGCACCGGTGTCCGCGCCGCCATCCTCGGTGCCACCGCCCGTCTCCGCACCGCCGATCGTCCCCACGCCCGTGTCCGCACCACCCGCGCCGACAGAGCCGGCGTCCGCGACACCCGACTCCACCTCACCCGCGTCGACACAGGCGGCGTCCGCACCACCCGCCTCCGCACCACCCACCGCCCCAGCAGCACCCGTCTCCGCACCACCCGCGCCGACACAGGCGGCGTCCGCACCACCCGCCTCCGCGCCGCCCACCGCCCCAGCAGCACCCGTCTCCGCACCACCCGCGTCGACACACACGGCCTCCGCACCACCCGCCTCCGCGCCGCCCGCCTCAACGGTTCCCGGCCCGAGGACCGGCTCGCGCGGGGAGAACGCGCCCGTCTCCGCACCCCCCGACGACGCTCCGCCGGCGATCCGCCCATCGCTGGCCGACCCGGGCGACCCGGAGCAGGTCCTCGCGGCGTACCGCTGGCGGTTGGACCCGGTCACCCTGCGGGAGGAGCTGACGGAGCCGGACGACCTGCGGGCCATCCGGCGACGGCTGACCGAGAAGCTGGGCTCGGCGGTCGACAACCGCGCCCGGGCCCGGCTGCTCAGCCTGCGGGCGGTGACCTCGCGGATCCTCGGCGACCTGGACGACGCGCTGGCCGATGGTCGGCTCGCCCTCACCTACGCCGAGGCCACCGGCGAGCTGCGCCGGACCGCGTTGGCCCAGGCCCGGCTGGCCCACGTCCTGCGCTGGCGCGGCAACTTCGCCGAGGCTGACCAACTCTTCGCCCAGGCCAACTCGGTCGAGCTACCCGACCGGTTGCGGGCCGCACTCCACGAGCACGCCGGACGGTCGTGTTACGACCAGGGACGGCTCATGGAAGCCTGCCAGCACTTCGAGCAGGCGCTCGACCTGCGCGGCGCCGGCGACGCCGAACTGCTGGACCGAATCCGGGTGGCCCTCGACGCGGTCGCCGTCCGGGCCACGGCTGACGGCTTCGGGCCGTACCGCAGGGGTCGGGACGAGGTGCTCGACCGTGACCGGCCCCCGGTGCCGGACCGGGACGGGTCGCTGTGGGGTTACACCGGCCCGGACGGCGACGTGGTCATCCCCGCCCGGTACGCCGAGGCGCAGCCGTTCCACGACGGTTTGGCCTGGGTACGCCGGCCGGACACCGACCGGTGGTCGCTGATCAACCTGCTCGGTACGACGGTGATCCCGCCCTCCTACCGGGCGGCGCACCCGTTCAGCGACGGCCTGGCCTGGGTGGTCGGCGAGGGTGGGTGGACGGCCATCGACGCGACCGGCGCGGTGCAGGTCGCGCCCAACTTCGCCGAGGTACGACAGTTCCGTCGCGGGCTGGCCGCGGTGCGGCGCGAGGGGTGGGGGGCGGTCGACCGGACCGGTCGGATCGTCGTGCCCACGCGTTACCACGGGTTCGTCACCGAGTTGGCCGACGGCCAGAAGGTCGACGGTTTCACCGACGAGGGGCTCGCCGTGGTCGACGTGGCCGGCCGGCGCGGTGTGGTGGACCGCACCGGCGCGGTGCTGGTCGCACCGGCGCACCCGATGCTTGTCATCCACCCGGTGGCGTTCCTGGTCGAGAGCGGCAACGGGCGATGGGGTGCGCTGGACCGGCGCGGCGTACCGCTCATCGACCCGGTGCACCGCGATCGCGCCGAGGTGCTGGAGGAGATCGACCGGCTACTCACCGACGCCAATCCGGTGCTCTGAGTCGCCGCCCGTCACTGGTGATCCACTGGAGCTAGGGTCGGTACATGGAATTCCGATACCTGGGCCGTTCCGGCCTGATGGTCAGCGAGATCTCGTACGGCAACTGGATCACCCACGGTTCGCAGGTCGAGGAGGACGCGGCGTTCGCCTGCGTCCGGGCCGCGCTCGACGCGGGGATCACGACCTTCGACACCGCCGACGCGTACGCCGGCACGCAGGCCGAGGACGTGCTCGGCCGGGCGTTGCAGAACGAGCGTCGCGAGGGCGTGGAGATCTTCACCAAGGTCTACTGGCCGACCGGGCCCAGCCGCAACAACCGTGGCCTGTCCCGCAAGCACATCATGGAGTCGATCAACGGCTCGCTGCGCCGACTGCGCACCGACTACGTGGACCTCTACCAGGCCCACCGCTACGACATCAGCACCCCGCTGGAAGAGACGATGGAGGCGTTCGCCGACGTCGTGCACTCCGGCAAGGCGCACTACATCGGCGTCTCCGAGTGGACCGCAGCCCAGCTGCGCGCCGCCCACCCGCTCGCCCGGGAGTTGCACATCCCGTTGATCTCCAACCAGCCACAGTATTCGATGCTCTGGCGGGTCATCGAGACCGAGGTCGTGCCGGCCAGCGAGGAACTGGGCATCGGGCAGATCGTCTGGTCGCCGATGGCGCAGGGCGTGCTCTCCGGCAAGTACCTGCCGGGCCAGCCGCCACCTGCCGGTTCCCGTGCCACCGACGAGAAGTCGGGTAAGGGGTACATCTCCCGGTTCATGAACGACGACGTGCTGACCCGGGTCCAGCAGCTCAAGCCCCTCGCCGAGCAGGCCGGGCTCAGCATGGCCCAGCTCGCCGTGGCGTGGGTCCTGCAAAACCCGAACGTCTCGTCGGCGATCATCGGCGCGTCCCGCCCCGAACAGGTGCAGGACAACGTCAAGGCGGCCGGGGTGAAGCTCGACGCCGGCCTGCTCAAGGCCATCGACGACATCGTCGAGCCGATCGTCGAGCGGGACCCGGCGAAGACCGAGTCCCCCGCGCGGCGTCCCTGACACCGTTCCGGCCCGGCCGACGCGAGGGCTTCGCGCCGACCGGGCCGGGGCCGGTCACCTCAGCTCCGCCGGTCGGCGGGGCCGGTCAGCTCCGCCCCGTCGCCGGGGCCGGTCAGCTCCGCCCCGTCGCCGGGGCCGGTCAGCTCCGCCCCGTCGCCGGGGCCGGTCAGCTCCGCCCTTTCGCTAGGGCCGGTCAGCTCTGCCAGAAGCGGATCAGCTCCAGGCCGGTGGCGTAGAGCCACGAGGGCAGACCGAGCAGGTCACCGATCGCGAAGACCGCGTCGAAGAACCAGCCGCCGATGCGCGGGTTCCACAACAGCGCGAAGAGCAGCAGGAAACCGTACGGGGCGAACAGGTCGTACATCTTGCGCCACTGCGGGTTGAGCCACGGCTGGATCATGTTGCCGCCGTCCAGACCGGGCACCGGCAGCAGGTTCAGCACGCTCGCGGTGAGTTGCAGGAAGGCGAGCAGCGCCACCCCCGCCCAGAACTCCACCGGCCCGCCCGACTGGGTGCCGAGCCGCACCGCCAGCACGAGCACCAGCGTGAACAGCACATTGGTCGCCGGTCCGGCGAGGCTGACAAGTGTGTGCCGCAGTCGACCCGGGATGGCGTGCCGGTCCACCCAGACCGCCCCGCCGGGCAGGCCGATGCCACCGAGCAGCACCACCGCCACCGGCAGCACGATCGACAGCAGCGGGTGGGTGTACTTCAACGGGTTGAGCGTCAGGTAGCCGCGGTGGGCGATGTCCCGGTCGCCGGCCCGGTAGGCCACCACCGCGTGGGCGTACTCGTGCAGGCACAGTGAGACCAGCCAGCCGGACACCACGAACAGGAACACGTCGAACCGGACGTTGCCGTAACCGTTCCATGCCATCACTCCGCTGACCGCGAAGAGGGCGACCAGGCCGAGGAAGACCGGGCTGGGCCGAAACGCCGCCCTGGGTACGCCGAGGACCAGCCCGTCGGCTCCCGGCCGGTCGTATGCCATCACTCGGCCGTGGGCAGCAGGCTCATCCGGTACTCCACCCGGTCGTCCTCGACGAGCGCGACCGAGGTGACGCCGGACGCCGCGAGCTCCCGCCAGGTCTGACCGATCCAGGATTCGGCGTCGGCCTGGCTGCTGAACGACTCCGCCGGTCCTTCGACCGTCTGGCCGTCAGTGCCCTCGTACCGCCAGCTCCACGCCATGCCGCGTCTCCCCTCGCCGCTGAAGTCCCCGTGGGACGAACCCTCGCCAGCGTAGTCGGCCCACAGCGCAACGGCCGCTCGCTCACCCACGGAACCCCGGCAAGATCAATCCCCACACCACCCATCCCTCCCGCGATCTTGCACTTTCTGCCGGGATATTGAAGGCATTCCACGCATCTCGGCGACCGAAAGTGCAAGATCGGCGCGGCGGGAGGCGGATCTTCGGCAGGGCTGGGGCGACGTGCCCGGACTCGGACGCGGCGAACTAAGGTACGGGCATGTCCGTAGACGGGTGGAACACGGTCCTGGTGCTCGGCGGGATCCGGTCCGGCAAGTCCGAGTTCGCCGAGTCCCTGGTCACCGACGCGCCGGTGGTCCGCTATCTCGCCACCGCGCCCGAGGGCGACCCGGAGGACACCGAGTGGGCGACCCGGCTGGCGGCGCACCGCGCCCGACGACCGGGCAGTTGGACCACCGAGGAGACCACCGAGGACCCGCGCCGGCTGGCCGACGTGCTCGCGTCCGCCGAGCCCAACGAGACGCTGCTCGTCGACGACCTCGGCGGCTGGGTGACGGTGCTGCTCGACCCGGCGCACCAGCCGGCCAACGACGTGGCGACGATCGACGAGCTGGCCGACGCGATCCGCACCTGCTCGGCCCGGGTGGTGCTGGTGAGCCCCGAGGTGGGGCTGTCGTTGGTGCCGACCACCCCGCTGGGCCGGGCGTTCACCGACGCGCTGGGCGCGGCCAACCGCGCGGTCGCCGACGCCTGCGACGCGGTGGCCCTGGTGGTCGCCGGCCAGCCGGTGTGGCTCAAGCCGGCCACCAGCACGACCATCCCCGCGGCACCCACCAACGCGACCGAGCCGGCCTCCCTCGGCAGCGCCACCACCCCGGCCACCGCCAGCAGCGCCACCACCCTGGCCACCGCCGGCAGCGCCACCACCCTGGCCGCTGCCGGCAGCACGAGCGGGCCAGCCGCCCGCGGCAGCCTGGCCGACGCCGAGCCCGTCCCCGAGGTGAAGCTGCCCGACGTGCTGACCCACGCGCCGCCGGTCGTTCCGACCCAGGAACCCGGCAACCCCTGGGCCGCCCCGACCATGGCGCTGCCGATGGTGGCCACCGGGCTGGTCATCCAGCCGGGCATGGAACTGCCGATGCCCGACGAGTTCGCGGGCCCGCAGGCGGTGGACCGACTGGCCACGCTGGACGTACCGGGCGCCGGGCTGGGCGTACTGGACCGGGTGGTCGGCTTCGCCGCCGCGACCCAGGGCACCCCCACCCCCCGGGCCTGGGGCTCGGTCCGGGTGTTGCTGCTGCACGGCGACCACGCCGGCGGGGCGTCCGCCGGCACCGTCGCCGGCGAGTCGGCACGCCGGGCCGCGCAGGCCCGCGCCGGCAAGGGCGCGTTGGCGCGACTCGCCGCCGAGAGTGGCGCCAGCCTCCAGGTGGTGGACACTCCCACCGCCGCGCCGATGGAGGACCAACCGGCGCTCTCGCTCGATCAGGTGGAGTCGGCGCTGCGCTACGGCTGGCGGCTCGCCGAGCAGGCCGCCGACGCCGGCGTACAGCTGCTGGTGCTGGGGGCGTGCGGCGCCGGCACCGAGGCGGCGGCCGCGGCGGTGCTCGCCGCGACCGCGGGCGCCGAGCCGCCGGCCGTGCTGGGCCGGGTGATCACCGACGCCGGCGAGATCGACGACGCGGCGTGGATGATCCGCTGCGCGGCGGTCCGCGACGCGCTGCACCGCACCCACCGCTCGTCGCGCGGCGCCAAGGACATCCTGGCCGAGCTGGGCGGCGGCGACGTGGCGGTGGCCACCGGCGTGCTGCTCGGCGCCACCGCCCGTCGGGTACCGGTGCTGCTCGACGGGCCGGTCGGGGTGGCCGCCGGCATGGTCAGCCGCGACCTGGCCGGGCAGGCCCGGCACTGGTGCCTGCTCGCCGACCACGGCGGTCACCCGTCGGTGCGGCTCGCCGCCGACGTGCTCGGCCTCACCCCGCTGCTCGACCTGCGGATGGATCTCGGCGAGGGCGCGAACGCGCTTGTCGCGCTCCCGCTGCTGCGTTCGGTGCTCGCGCTGTCCGTCGCGCTGCCGGTCCACCCGTCGCTCGGGGGCGGCGAGACGGACCCGGCCGCCGACGAGCCGCAGCCCACCGGCCCGAGGCATGCCGGCCCGGATGTCGCCGAGCCCGACTTCGCTGAACCCGACTTCGCCGAACCGGAGCCGGACGGGCCGGGTCCGGCCAGCACCGGGGCGGACGAGCAGCCGGCGTCGGGCTGGCGTGCCGGCTGAGTCGCGGTTCCTCGCGGGAACCCGGCTGGCGGTCACCACGTTCACCACGCTGCCGGTGCGGGCCGGGCGGATCGACCGCCCGGTCGCCGGCACCGCGATGGCACTCGCCCCGGTGGTCGGCGCGCTGCTCGGCGTCCTGCTGGCCGGTGTGCTGCTGCTGACCGGCGCGTTCGCTCCCCCGCTGGTGGCCGCGGGTGTGACGGTCGGCGCGGCCGCACTGCTCAGCCGCGGGCTGCACCTGGACGGGCTGGCCGACACAGTGGACGCGCTCGGCTCGTACCGGCGGGGGGCGGCCGCACTGGAGATCATGAAGAAGCCGGACGTCGGCCCGTTCGGGGTGGTCGCCCTGGTGGTCGTACTCCTGGTGCAGGCGGCGGCGCTCGCCGACCTGGCGGGGCGGTCCGGGCTGGCGTGTCTCGCGGCGGTGGTCGCGGCGACCGCCGCCGGGCGGTTCGGCGTCACTGTGGCCTGCCGACGGGGAGTGCCGGCGGCCCGACCGGACGGGCTCGGCGCGCTGGTGGCCGGCACTGTCGGCCCGGTGGCACTGGCCGTCGGCGCGGTCGCCGTCGCGCTGCTGGCGGTGCCCGCGGTGCCGGGCCGCCCGTGGCAGGGGCCGCTGGCCGTCGCCACCGCACTCGCCGTCGCACTCGCGCTGCTGACCCACGTGGTACGCCGGCTCGGCGGGATCACCGGCGACGTGCTCGGCGCGACCGTCGAGGTGGTCACCACGCTGGTCTACCTGGGTGTGGTGCTGTCCGCCTGAACCGGGCACGGCGGGCCGGGTAGCGTTCGGCTCGACAGCACCGGCACGGCCACCGGGGGACACAAGCATGCTCATCACTGACGACTTCCTGCCCGTACCGGTGCCGGAGTCGCTCAGCGCGACCTACCTGGTGCCGATGGCGGGGCTGCCGAAGGTCAGCGCGAAGACCGCGGTGGCGGCCCTGACCGGCCGGCTGGCCGAGCCGGTGCACGGGCTGGCCCGCCAGATGCTGGACAGCCCGCTGATGAGCGTCGACACCCGGCCGATCGCCGACTTTCCCGAGCTGCCGCCGGACCTGCTCACCGCGTTCGGCGCCACCGAGGAGCAGTTGGCCCGGCTGGCCGCGGCGAGCCACCTGGTGGTCGTACAGGCCGAATACCGGCCCGGTTGGCCGCCCGCGCACGAGTGGGCGGCCCGCGCGGTCGCGGCCGCCGTGGCGGAGTCCGTCGACAGCGACGTGGTGGACGTCTTCGGCCTCCAGTTCCTCGACCCGGCGACCGCGCTGCGCTCGCTCCCCGACGAGCAGGGCCGCGTCCGACTCGTCGACTGGGTGCTGGTGCCGTACTCGTCCGACACGGAGGGGCTGTGGTTCACCACCAAGGGGCTGCGCCGCTTCGGGCTGCTGGAGTTGCAGACCCAGGGGGTGCCCGACCACCTCACCCGCGCCTGGGGTGCGGTGATGACCGGGGCGGCCCGTCGACTGCTGCGGGACTGGACCGACGGGCTCACCGGCGAGGAGGTGCCGGCGTTCGTGCAGTTGCCGGTGCTGGCCACTGTCACCGGGCACGACATCGCGGTGGCGTACGGCAATCCGGAGCAGCACGGCGCGACGGCCCCGGTGCTGCTGCGCCTGGAGCTGGACCCGGCGACGGACCCGGAGGCCGACTCGTTCCTGAGCCTGCGCCCACCCGCCGGCCACCCGGGCCCGGACGGGCGCTACTACGCCGCTGCCTGCGCGACCCTGTTCTCCGGAATCCAGCCGGACGTGCGCTACGCCCGCTCCGGTGACGCGATGAGCCGGGCGGTCGCCACCGCGCGGGCGGCGCTGGGTGACGCGCGGGCCCGGTTCGTCGCCGGCCAACTGCCCGCCGAGTCGCAGCTGGTGGTCAAGTACGGCCTGCCCGGCGACGACGGCCCGGAGTACCTCTGGGCGGGCGTCACCTCCTGGGAGGCCGCGGAGCGCATCGTCGGCGTGAGCGCCAGCGACGCCAACACCGACCCGAGCGTGCGCATCGGCGCCCCGGTGGTGGTGGAAGCGACAGACGTAGTCGACTGGGCGGTCCTGGACGCGTCGGGCGTCATCGAAGGCGGCTGGACCCAGGCAGTCCTAGATTCCGGCGAACCCCCCACCCCCTAACCCACCCACCCCACCCCCACCCCGGTTGATCATGGAGTTATAGCCGTGACACGCCGACGGCGACGGCTATAACTCCATGATCAACGGGGCGGGGCGAAGGGGGAGGGGTGGGTGGGGGTTACTTCACTGAGGGGGTTACGAAGGGGGGTTTCGTGAGGGTTAGGGGGGCTCGGCGGCCTCGGATGTCGATCTCGACCTCGTCGCCGTCGGAGAGGTTGGCGTCGGTGTCCAGCAGGGCCAGGGCGATGCCCTGCTTGCGGGTTGGCGAGAAGGTGCCGCTGGTCACGGTGCCGACCTGCTTGTCGCCCACGTGCAGGGTCATGCCGGGGCGCGGGATGGCCCGGTCGACGGCCACCAGGCCGCGCAGCGTACGCCGGGGGCCGGCGGCCTTCTCGGCGAGCAGCGCGTCGCGGCCCCAGAAGGCCGGCTTGTCCCAACCAACGGCCCAGCCCGAGCGGGCCTGCACCGGGGTGATGTCCGCCGAGAGGTCCTGCCCGTGCAGTGGGTAGCCCATCTCGGTACGCAGGGTGTCCCGGGCGGCCAGCCCGCAGGCCCGCAGCTCGAACGCCTCCCCCACGGCGAAGAGCGCGTCCCAGACGGTCACCGCGTGCTCGGCCGGCACCACCAGCTCGTATCCCAGTTCGCCCGTGTACCCGGTACGGCAGACGGTCAGCTCCACCCCGGCCAGGCTCGCCGCGGAGAAGCTCATGTAGCCGTGGTCGGTGGGCAGGTCGAGGGCGGCCAGCAACTCGGCCGAGCGGGGGCCCTGCACGGCCAGCACGGCGTACCCCTCGTGCTCGTCGGTGACGGTGACCTGCGCGGGCGCGGCGGCGCGCAACCGGCGCACCACCTCGGCGGTGTTCGCGGCGTTCGGGATGAGGAACACGTGGTCGTCGGCGTAGAGGTAGGCGATGATGTCGTCCACCACGCCCCCGGTGGCGTCGTCGCAGCAGAGCGTGTACTGCGCCCGGCCCGGCCCGATCCGGCCCAGGTCGTTGCTGAGGCAGGAGTTGACGAAGTCGGCCGCGCCGGGGCCGCTGACCCGGGCCTTGCCGAGGTGCGACACGTCGAAGACCCCGACCGCGGTCCGCACCGCGGTGTGCTCCTTGAGCACCCCGCCGCCGGCGTACTCCAGCGGCATCTCCCAGCCCCCGAAGGGGGCGAACTTGGCGCCGGCGGCGGTGTGCCGCTCGTGCAGCGGGGAACGACGCAGCCGGGTCGCGGCGGCGTCGGAGGTCACGTCGGTCATGGGTGGCAACTTACCGGGGGCCAGGTCGCTGGTTAGCATCGGCGGGAGCCCGCTGGCGCTGTCGGCGGGACAACCATGACGTTCGGCGGGTACGTTCCGCCGAAGACCTTCACCGCCGGTACGCGACGCCGCGACCGGCCCGGCCCGCCCGGAGTAGCTTCAGTGACATCGCCCCGCACCACCAACCTGAGCCTGGTCGACACCGATCCGGCCGAGCTCGCCGTCGACGCGATCGTGATCGGCGTGCACAGCCAGACCGGAGAGCAGGGCGCCACCAGCGGCCTCGCCGGCACCCTGCTGCTCGCCAGCGGCGCGGAGAGCATCGCCGCCGCGTTCGACGGAAAGCTGACCGAGACGCTGGCGCTGCTCGGCGCGACCGGTGGGCCGGGTGAGGTCATCAAGCTGGCCACGCTGGGCACCGTGACCGCCCCGCTGGTCGCCGCGGTCGGGCTCGGCCCGGAGCCGTCCGGTGCCGCGCCGGCCCCGGAGACGCTGCGCCGGGCCGCCGGTTCGGCGATCCGGGCCCTGGCGGGCGCGCCCACCGTCGCGCTGGCGATGCCGTTGCCGGACGACTCGGACGCGTCGGCCGAGCTGCGCGCGGTCGCGGAGGGTGCGCTGCTCGGCGGGTACCGGTTCGCCGGTTACAAGACCCGCCCGCAGCCGACCCGGCGGGAGCCGGTGACCGAGGTGCTCATCGCGGTGCCGGACGCCGGTGACGCGGGCGCCCAGGCGGAGGTCACCCGGGCTCAGGTGGTGGCGAACGCGGTCCGGCTCACCCGGGACTGGGTGAACACCGCTCCGAACGAGTTGCGTCCGCCGTCGTTCGCCGACGCGGTCGCCGGTGCCGCCCGGGACGCGGGCCTCGGCGTCGAGGTGCTCGACGAGGCGGAGCTGGCCGCCGGCGGTTACGGCGGCATCGTCGCGGTCGGTCAGGGCTCGGAGGCCCCGCCCCGGCTGGTGAAGCTCACCTACACGCCGCAGGACGGCGGCAACGGCAAGCGGGTCGCGTTGGTCGGCAAGGGGATCACCTTCGACACCGGCGGCATCTCGATCAAGCCGGCGCAGGGCATGTGGGAGATGAAGTCCGACATGGGCGGCGCGGCCGCGGTGGGCGCGGCCATGCTGGCGATCGCCGCGCTGAAGCCGGCGGTGGCGGTCAGCGCGTACCTGCCGATGGCGGAGAACATGCCGTCGGGCACCAGCTACCGGCCGGGTGACGTGATCACCATGTTCAACGGCAAGCGGGTCGAGGTGCTCAACACCGACGCCGAGGGCCGGATGATCCTGGGCGACGCCATGGCCCGTGCCTGCGCGGACGGCACCGACTACCTGTTCGAGACCTCCACCCTGACCGGTGGCCAGGTGGTCGCGCTCGGCAAGCGGGTGGCCGGCGTGATGGGCACCCCGGAGCTGTGCGAGCGGGTCCAGGTGGCCGGCGACGCGGTCGGGGAGCCCGCCTGGCCGATGCCGCTGCCCGACGACGTGCGTAAGGGCATGGAGTCCGACGTGGCGGACATCTCGCAGGTCAACGCCGGGATGGACCGGGCCGGCCACATGTTGCAGGGCGGCGTGTTCCTGCGCGAGTTCGTGACCGACGACGTGGCCTGGGCGCACATTGACATCGCCGGTCCGAGTTACCACTCGGGCGAGCCGACCGGCTACTGGACCAAGGGCGGCACCGGCGTCCCGGTCCGCATGCTGGTGCAGCTCGTCGAGGACGTCGCCGCCAACGGCTGACGGAGCCCCGCGGAAGGGCCGCCCGCCAACGCGGGCGGCCCTTCCGCACGCCTCAGTGCCGCTCGCGGCGCCAGCGCCTCGGGGCGGCGCCAGCGCCTCAGTGCCGCTCGGGGCGGCGTTTGCGCCGTTCGTTGAAGTCGCGCATCCGCTGCGGGTAGCCCATCAGCCGGACGTCGTACACCGGGATGCCCATCCGGTACGCGAAGCGCCGCGCGCCGTCCGGGCCGTCGATGCGCCGCCGGGTCCACTCCCCGTCGTCGGCGATCAGGATGACAGTGGTCTCGGTCACCGTCGTGCGCGGCTCGATGAACGCCTCGACGCCACGTCGGCTCCGGACGAAGTTCTCCAGATGGTCCAGGTCGCCACGATCGGCGACACGATCACGGCTCGGCACAGCCGCCTGTTTGCGGCGCCGGAACAACCCCACCGGACCTCTCCCCCACCGTACGTCATCGACAACGGTGCCAAGGGTACGTGTCGATGACGTGTCGTTGGGCACCTCGGTACGCACCCTGTGCCCGGTGGTGACAAGATGACCGAGGTGGGGTGTGTCTGTGTTACACCCCGGTGACCCCCCATTGCAGCGACGCGACCTGGGAGTTGGACGTGAGCGAGCCGAACGAAGCGACCTTCGACATCGTCATCCTCGGAGGTGGCAGCGGCGGTTACGCGGCGGCGCTGCGCGCCGCCCAGCTGGACCTGAAGGTCGCGCTGATCGAGAAGGGCAAGCTCGGCGGGACCTGCCTGCACAACGGCTGCATCCCGACGAAGGCGTTGCTGCACGCCGCGGAGATCGCCGACCAGGCCCGCGAGTCGGAGCAGTTCGGTGTGAAGGCCGAGCTGATCGGCATCGACATGGCCGGGGTCAACTCGTACAAGGACGGCGTGATCTCCCGCCTGCACAAGGGCTTGCAGGGCCTGCTGAAGGGCAACAAGGCGATCACCATCGTCGAGGGCCACGGCACGCTCGTCGGCAAGAACGTCGTCGAGGTGGACGGCAAGCGCTACACCGGCCGCAACATCGTCCTGGCCTCCGGCTCGTACGCCAAGAGCCTGCCCGGCCTGGACGTCGACGGCGAGCGGATCATCACCAGCGACCACGCGCTCACGATGGACCGGGTGCCGTCGTCGGTGATCGTGCTCGGTGGCGGCGTGATCGGCGTCGAGTTCGCGAGCGTGTGGAAGTCCTTCGGTGTGGACGTGACGATCGTCGAGGCGCTGCCCCGGCTGGTCGCCGCCGAGGACGAGGAGTCATCGAAGGCGCTGGAGCGGGCGTTCCGCAAGCGGAAGATCAACTTCAAGGTCGGCAAGCCGTTCGAGAAGGTCGAGAAGACCGAGAACGGCGTCAAGTTGACCATCTCCGGCGGCGAGACCGTCGAGGCGGAGCTGCTGCTGGTCGCCGTGGGTCGCGGCCCGAACACCGCCAACCTCGGGTACGAGGAGCAGGGCGTCAAGATGGACCGCGGCTTCGTGCTGACCGACGAGCGGCTGCGCACCAGCGTGCCGAACGTCTACGCCGTCGGCGACATCGTGCCCGGCCTCCAGCTCGCGCACCGCGGCTTCCAGCAGGGCATCTTCGTCGCCGAGGAGATCGCCGGGCAGACCCCGGCCGTGATCGACGAGGTCGGCATCCCGCGGGTCACCTACTGCGACCCGGAGCTGGCGTCGGTCGGCCTGACCGAGGCGAAGGCCAAGGAGCAGTACGGCGCCGACAAGGTCAAGACGTACAACTACAACCTGGGTGGCAACGGCAAGAGCCAGATCCTCAAGACCACCGGCTTCGTGAAGCTGGTCCGGGTCGAGGACGGCCCCGTGGTCGGGGTGCACATGATCGGCGCCCGGGTGGGTGAGCTGATCGGTGAGGCGCAGCTCATCTACAACTGGGAGGCCTACCCGGCCGAGGTCGCCCAGCTCGTGCACGCCCACCCGACCCAGAACGAGGCCCTGGGCGAGGCGCACCTGGCCCTCGCCGGCAAGCCGCTGCACGCGCACGCCTGATCATCCACAACCGCGGCGTCCGGCGACGGGCGAAGATCCCACCAGGGGAATGAAGGAGTCTCAGAAAATGCCGGTATCGGTCACCATGCCCCGGCTCGGCGAGAGCGTCACCGAGGGCACTGTCACTCGCTGGCTCAAGCAGGAGGGCGACACGGTCGAGGTCGACGAGCCCCTGCTCGAGGTCTCGACCGACAAGGTCGACACCGAGATCCCGTCGCCTGCGGCGGGCGTGCTGAGCCGGATCGTGGTCGGCGAGGACGAGACCGCCGAGGTTGGCAGCGAGCTGGCGGTCATCGCCGGTGAGGGCGAATCGACCGGCGGTGGCGAGGCCGCCCCGCAGGAGCAGGCCCCCGCCGAGTCGGTCGAGCCGGTCACCGAGCCGACGGCCGCCGCCGAGGGCACCGCCGACGAGGTGGCCCAGGACGAGGCCCCGGCCGAGGCCCCGGCTCCGGCCGCCGCCTCCTCGGGCGAGGGCACCGCGGTGAAGATGCCGGCCCTGGGCGAGAGCGTCACCGAGGGCACCGTCACCCGCTGGCTCAAGCAGGTCGGCGAGACCATCGAGGTCGACGAGCCGCTGCTGGAGGTCTCCACCGACAAGGTGGACACCGAGATCCCGTCGCCGGTCGCCGGCACCGTCCTGGAGATCAAGGTCGCCGAGGACGAGACCGCGGCGGTCGGCGCCGACCTGGCGATCATCGGCGTTGCCGGTGCGGCCCCCACCCAGGCGAAGCCCGAGCCGAAGCCCGAGCCGAAGGCGGAGGCGCCGACTCCGAAGGCCGCGCCGAAGCAGGAGCCGAAGGTCGAGGAGCCGACGCAGGGCGCCTCGTACAGCGAGCCGGCCGCGGAGACCGAGAGCTCGGCGCAGCCGGCGAAGACCGAGCAGGCCGCGCAGCCGGCCGCGCCGACCTCGGCACCGTCGCGCCCGTCCGCTCCGGCGCCGGCTGCCGGCGAGGAGGCCGCCGGGTACGTGACCCCGCTGGTGCGCAAGCTGGCCAGTGAGCACAGCGTCGACCTGTCCACGCTCAACGGCACCGGTGTGGGTGGCCGGATCCGCAAGCAGGACGTGCTCGACGCGGCCGAGAAGGCGAAGGCCGCCAAGGCCGCTCCCGCTCCGGCGGCACAGCCGGCCGCGTCGGCGGCCCCGGCCACGCCGGCCGCGAAGCCGCAGCCGAGCGGTAAGCGGGGCACCACCGAGAAGCTCCCCCGGATCCGCAAGGCGATCGCCAAGCGGATGCAGGAGTCGCTGCACGAGATGGCGCAGCTGACCACCGTGATCGAGGTGGACGTCACCCGGGTCGCCAAGCTGCGGGCGCAGGCGAAGGACTCGTTCGTGCAGCGGCACGGCGTCAAGCTGTCCTTCCTGCCGTTCTTCGCCCTCGCCGCCGTCGAGGCGTTGCAGACGTACCCGATCGTCAACGCCCAGCTGGACCTGGACGGCGGCACGATCACCTACCCGGCCGCGGAGCACCTCGGCATCGCCGTGGACACCGAGCGGGGCCTCGTGGTGCCGGTCATCCACAACGCCGGTGACCTCAACCTCGGTGGCATCGCGAAGCGGGTCGCCGACCTGGCCGAGCGGACCCGGACCAACAAGATCAGCCCGGACGAGATCGCCGGAGCGACCTTCACGCTCACCAACACGGGCAGCCGGGGCGCGCTCTTCGACACCCCGATCGTGCCGAAGCCGCAGTCGGCGATGCTCGGCACCGGTGCCGTGGTCAAGCGCCCGGTCGTGGTCAACGACCCGGACCTGGGCGAGGTCGTCGCGGTCCGGTCGATGGTCTACCTGGCCATGTCGTACGACCACCGGCTGATCGACGGTGCCGACGCGGCCCGCTTCCTGAGCGCGATCAAGGAGCGGCTGGAGGCTGGCAACTTCGAGTCGGAGCTGGGCCTGTCCTGATCCCGCTCAACGCGTAGAGGGCGCCCCGGTCGTCGGCCGGGGCGCCCTTTCGTCTGCGTCGCTCAGCTCTTCAGCAGGTCGGTCGAGACCTTCCAGAGCCGCTCGGCGGCCTCCGGGTCCAGCGCGTACGCGGCGACGCCCGTGCGCCCGCCGGGCCGGGCGGGGGCGGCTTCCTGACAGTCCTCGAAGTAGCGCCCGCCCACACCGTCGAGCAGTGGTGAGGCGGCGACCAGCACCGAGGTGGCGGCACCCTGTTCGACTGTCTTCCACGCCGCCGCGTTGCCCGCGCGGATCCGGTTGAGTTCCTCCTCGCTGACGTAGCGCTGGAGATTGGTCTGGATCGCGCCGGGCATCAGCGAGTTGGCAAAAATGCCGTCGTCGGCCCAGCGGCGGCTCGCCTCCACGGCGAAGAGCACGTTGGCCGTCTTCGACTGCCCGTACGCCTGCCACGGCTCGTACTCCCGGCGCTCGTACTGGATGTCCTCGAAGACCACCGGTGAGCGCAGGTGGGCGGCGGAGCTGACCGAGACGATCCGGGCCCCGCCGTCGGCGGCGAGTGCCTGTCGCAGCCCGGTGGCGAGCGCGAAGTGCCCCAGGTGGTTGGTGGCGAACTGCATCTCCCAGCCCTGCGGGGTTCGGCTCAGGGGCGCGGCCATGATGCCGGCGTTGTTGACAAGGATGTGCAGCGGGCCGTCCCAGTTGGCGACGAAGGCGGCGACGGATCCCTGGTCGGCGAGGTCGAGCGGCGCGACCATGACCCGGTCGTTGCCCGTGGTGCCGGTGATGTCGTCGGCGGCCTGCTGGCCGGCGTCCGGGTTGCGGACGGCGAGGGTGACCTCCGCGCCGGCGCTGGCGAGGGCCCGGGCGGTCTCCACGCCGATGCCGGACGAACCGCCGGTGACGATCGCCCGCCGGCCGACGAGGTCCACGCCCCGGATCACGTCCATGGCCGTGGAGTGATGGGCGAACGAGGTGGTGATCGGGTTGTTCGTCGTCATGATCCATCCTTGTCCAGGGTGGGTCGGACCGACCGGCCCGCTGCCGGAGGCCGTTGGTGGCCATGATTCGGCCTGCGCGCCGACCGGCGGCGCTCCGGACCGAACGACTGCCCCTCCCGGCGGTTCCCCGCCCCGGGCCGGAGGTAACGCTCGACCGGGCCGCCATCGCCGTTCGAGCCTATGAGCAGGGCAGACGCTGCCAGAGTGGGACCGTGGGCAGTTACCGGCGGGGCGGGCAACTGGGCCCTGCCGTCCCGATCGCCCCCGGTGCCCGGGTGGACAAGTTCGAGGTCTTCTTCGACCTGGTCTTCGTCTTCTCGTTCTTCATCATCACCCGGGCGACCGCCGCGAACATCTCCGGCCGACAGTTGCTGCACGCCAGTCTGGTGCTCGCCGTGCTCTGGTGGATCTGGGTGGTGCACAGCCTGGTCGCCACCCGGGTCCGGCTCGGTGAGGGCTACGTGCCGGTGCTCATGGTGATCGCCATGGTGGCCCTGTTCGCGTTCGCGCTGGCGCTGCCGCAGGCGTTCAGCGACCCGAAGGGCGGCGCCGGCGGCCCGATGCTGGTGGCCATCAGCTACGTCGTGGTCCGGGCCGTGCACATGTACCTGTATCAGCACGTGGTGCGGGACAGCCCGCAGGAGCGGCGGCAACTGCGGCGGTTCGCCCCGGAGTTGGCGGTGAGCATCGTGCTGCTGCTGGCCGCCGCGCTGATACCGCCGCAGATCACCGACCCGGACCGGGCCGCCATGGTCCGCGACGCGCTGTGGATCGCGGTGGTGGTGGTGCAGTACGCCACCGGCTTCATCGTCGGCACCTGGGGCTGGGGAGTGACAAGCGCCGAACACTGGACGGAGCGCTACGACCTCATCCTGATCATCGCGCTGGGCGAGTCGATCATCTCCACGGGTGTGGGCGGCAACCTGCTCGGCAAGCCGGTCACCTGGCCGGCGGTGGCGGCCGCCGCGCTCGGCATCGTGGTCACTGCCGCCCTCTGGTGGGCGCACTTCGACTTCATCGGGCCAGCCGCCCGGATCGCCCTGCACTCCTCCGAGGGCGGCCCGCGGGTGGCGATGGCCCGGGACGCGTACGCGTACCTCTACCTGCCGATGATCGCGGGGGTGATCCTCTTCTCGATCGGCAACGAGCAGATCCTGCACAAGATCACCGACCCGGCCGGCGGGATCGCCGAGCGGGTCGAGGGCCCGGCCGTGCCGATGCTGTTCGGCGGCCTGATCTGCTACTTCGCCGTCAACATGCTCTTTCAGCTACGCACCCTGCACACCGTCACCTGGACCCGCGTCGGCGTCATCGTGGTGTTGACGGCCGCCCTGCCGGTCGGCCAACACCTGCCGGGGCTGGGCGCGCTCACCCTCGCGACAGTGATCTGCGTGGGGCTGGTCGCCGTGGAGGTGCTGGTGTTGTCGGGCTCCCGACACGCGTTGCGGGCCGCCGTCTTCCAGGAGCGCACCAGCCACGAGGCCCACGAGGCGGCCTGGCGCGCCCGCTGGCACGACGTGCGGGAAACCGACGAGCCGACCACCCCGTGACCGCCGGTATAGAATCCGGCGCAGCGTCGCGGTGCACCCGGCTCGAAGGCCGCCGTGGGCATGGAGGCGCGGGGACAGCATGGGACGAACGTGCACCCGAGCACCTCACCGGCCGGCCGGCTCGCCGCCGTCGGCAATCAGATGATCGAGATCCACCTCTGGCTCAGCGCGGAACTGGCCCGACTTCGGGCCGACCTCGACACCTCGGGCGACGCGCGGGCGTCGCGGGACCTGCGGGCGCACTGCCTGACCTTCTGCGCGGCACTCGGCCGACACCACACCGGTGAGGACGCGGGCGCGTTCCGGCTGCTCGCCGACCAGGTCCCCGAGCTGCGCCCGGTCATCGCGAACCTGATCACCGACCACGAGGTGGTGGCCGGCATCCTGGCACGGGTCGAGGCGCTGCTCGCCGGCGACCCGGCGCTGCCGCTCGCCCAGGTGCGCGCCGAGCTGGACGGGTTGGCCGCGTTACTGGAGTCGCACTTCCGCTACGAGGAGAAACGGCTGGTCAGCGCGCTGAATGCGCTCACCGGCCGGCCCGGGACGACCGAGCAACTCCTCGGCCTGACCGCACCGCCGACCTGACGGATGGCCCGGCCCGGTGCCGATCACTCCTGCGGCGCCGGGCCGAGCTGCCGCTCGTAGAAGCGGATCTTCTCCCGCAGGTGGTCGTACTGGCGCTGGAGCAGGCGCATCTGCTCCTCCACCCGCGCCGCGTGGTGGCGCAGCAGGTCGCGCCGCTCGTCGGCGGTGTGCTCGCCCTCCCGGGCCAACTGCGCGTAGCGGCGCATCTGCGCAATCGGCATTCCGGTGTCGCGCAGGCAGCGGAACAGCACCAGCCAGCCCAGGTCGTCGTCGGTGAAGACCCGCTGCCCGCCCGCCGTCCGATCCACGTCGGCGAGCAGCCCGATCTTCTCGTAGTACCGCAGGGTGTCGAGGCTGAAGCCACTGCGGCGGGCGGCCTCCGAGGGGGCGTAACCGTTCATGCTCCGCGATGGTAGTGCTTGACCTGGAGTGCGCTCCAGGTTGGAGGCTGGTGACCATGACGACGACACGAACGCTGGGACGCAGCGGCATCACGGTGAGCGCCATCGGGATGGGGTGCTGGGCGATCGGTGGGCCGCTCTGGGGCGACGACGCGCAGCCGTTCGGCTGGGGCGAGGTGGACGACGACGAGTCGGTCCGCACCATCCACCGGGCGCTCGATCTCGGGGTGACCCTGTTCGACACGGCCAGCAACTACGGTGCCGGGCACAGCGAGCGGATCCTCGGTCGCGCCCTGGCCGGCCGGCGGGACCGCGCGGTGATCGCCACCAAGTTCGGCAACGTCAGCGAGGAGGCCACCCGGCGGGCGCTCGGCACCGACGCCAGCCCGGCGTACGCGGTCCGCAGCCTGGAAGACTCACTGCGCCGGCTCGGCACCGATCACGTCGACCTGTACCAACTGCACATCGCCGAGCTGCCGGTGCCCGCCGCGCTCGACCTGGTCGACACCCTGGAGGGCCTCGTCGACCAGGGCAAGATCCGGGCGTACGGCTGGAGCACCGACGACCCCGCCTCGGCGGAGGCGTTCGCCGCCGCCGGCCCGCACTGCGCCGCGATCCAGCACGACGAGTCGGTGCTGCGCGACAACCCGGCGGTGCTGGCGGTCTGCGACAAACACGACCTGGCCAGCCTCAACCGCGGTCCGCTGGCGATGGGGCTGCTCACCGGGTCGACCCGGGCGGTCGGGCCAGACGACGTGCGCGGACGCGCCCCGGAGTGGTTGGAGTGGTTCACCGACGGTCGGCCGACGCCACGCTGGGCGGCCCGGGTCGAGCAGGTCCGCGCGGCGCTCACGGCGGACGGGCGCACCCTCGCGCAGGGCGCGCTCGGCTGGCTGCTGGCGCGCAGCCCCCGTACCGTCCCGATCCCCGGTCTGCGCACTGTGGCGCAGGCCGAGGAGAACCTGGCCACCCTGGCGCTCGGCCCGCTCAGCGCCGAGGCGTACGCCAAGGTGGAGCGACTGCTCGCCGACCTGCGCCCGACCCACGCGGCCTGACCGCCGCGGTGGCCGGCCGCCCCGGGCGCCGTCACCGGAAGTCGTCCGCGTGCTCCGCGGCCCACTGCCGGAACGTGCGCCCGGGGCGGCCGGTCACCTGCTCGACATCCGGGGCGACCCATCCGCTGCCGTCGGGATGGCGCCCCATCTCCAGGAACCACTCGATCACCTCGGCCGGGTAGAGGTCCTTCCAGTGCTCGCGGGCCTGCTCCGGAGTCAGCTCGTCGAAGCGCACCGGGCGGCCGATCGCCTCGCCGATCATCCGGACGGCGTCGCGGCGGCGGACCGGCTCCGGTCCGGTGGGCTGGTAGACGCGGCCGGCGTGGCCGTCCTCGGTCAGCGCGGCCACGATGACCGCGGCGATGTCCGCCTCGTGGACCAGCGCGCTGTTCCAGTCCCCGAACGGTGCCCGCACCACCCCCTCGGTGCGGATCCCGGCCGCCCAGTCGCGGGTGTTCGCCATGAACTCACCCGGGAAGATGTGCGTCCACTCCAGGCCCGAATTCTCCACCGCCCGGTGCAGGGGCCGGTGGGGTGCCTCGATCGGGTCGTCGTCCGCCCGGCTCGGATCGTTGTGGCCGAGGTGGGTGACCCGGCGGACACCGGCCTGCCGGGCCAACTCCAGGACCTCCGCGCCGGTGGTCAGCGGACCATACCCATCCATCGCGACCAGGTGCATGCGCGTCACGCCGCGCAGCGCCGCAACAAGCGTGTGGGGCCTGGCGAAGTCGCCCGCCACCACCTCCACCCCGGCGGGCAGCGCGGTGGCCGCCGGCGACGCGGGATCGCGGGTCAGCGCGCGTACGTCGTGGCCGGCGCTCACCAGTTGCCGGACCAGGCTGCCTCCGACAGTCCCGGTCGCTCCGGTCACCAGAATCGGCATGGTTCCTCCTCAGGGTCGCCCGTCGGCGGGCGCGGCGAGCCAACCCCGCCATTCCGGGGGCGCTCTCGGATGGCTCATGGTCGGTCAGATCGGCGCCGGAAGCAATTGCGAATAACGTATTCATGTTTGCTCTGACCTGCGGAAACGCGGTGACCCCGAATACGCGCGGCACAGTTTTTTCGGCGGCTGGGACGCCCCTTGACCTGCGTTTTCCACGCGGATCGGCGTGCTGGCGCAGGTTTCTTGGCGGAACACCCCGCCGTCGCCGGGCCAACGCATCCGTCAGTGGCGTTCTGGACGAAGATGGGGGTATGCGCATCCTTCTGGCCGGCGCGTCCGGCTTCCTCGGCACTCGGCTGGCCGAACGGCTCACGGCGGACGGGCACCAGATCACGAGGCTGGTCCGTCGGTCGCCGCGCGACTCGCGGGAACGGCGGTGGGACCCCGCCGCCGGGCAGCTCGACCCGGCCGTCGTCGCCGAGGCGGACGCGGTGGTCAACCTGGCCGGTGCGGGCGTCGGCGACAAGCGCTGGGACGACGACTACCGGCGGCTGATCAGGACCAGCCGGGTGGACAGCACCACCACGCTCGCGACCACCACCGCCGGGCTGCCGGCCGGGGACCGGCCCCGGGTGCTGCTCAACTCCTCGGCCGTGGGTTGGTACGGCAACACCGGCGACCGGGCCGTGGAGGAGGACGCGCCGGCCGGCGAGGGCTTCCTGGCCGACGTCTGCCGGGTGTGGGAGGCCGCGACCCGACCGGCCGAGGACGCCGGGGTACGCGTGGTGCGGCTGCGCACCGGCCTGCCACTACACCGCGACGGCGGGCTGCTCAAGCCGCAGTTGCTGCCGTTCAAGCTGGGCATCGCCGGGCGGTTGGGCAGCGGCCGGCAGTGGCTGCCGTGGATCTCGCTCGCCGACTGGCTGGACGCGACAGCCTTCCTGCTGGACCACGACATCGCCGGCCCGGTCAACGTGGTGGGCCCGAACCCGGTGACGAACGCCGAGTTCACCCGCGAACTGGCCCGGCAGCTGCACCGCCCGGCGATCATCCCGATCCCCGCGCTGGCGCTCAAGGTGGCCCTCGGCGGCTTCGCCCACGAGGCCCTCACCAGCACCAGGGTCCTCCCCGGCGTCCTGACGAGAGCCGCCTACCGCTACCAACACCCCACCCTCCCGACAGCCCTCCAAAAAGCCCTAACCCCAACCCCCTAACAGTGCCCCGCCCCCGCCCCCGCCCCCTCCTGCCCCGCCCCCGTTCGCGTTGATCATGAGGTTATTGCCATTCGCCTCGGCGCGTGTCGTGGCAATAACCCCATGATCAACAGGGGCGGGGGGTGGGGAGGTGGGGGTAGGGAGCAGGGGGTTAGCAGCCGATCACCCAGTGGTTGGGGGCGGTTTGTTTGAGGGTGCTGGTGTAGAAGGTGTTGTACAGGCCCATGCGCTGGTTGGAGCCGTTGGCGTAGGCGTAGCCGCCGGACTGGTAGGCCCGGCCCGCCGCCACGTGCGCGTAGTTGCTGGCCGTCACGCAGGTCGCCGGCGTCGTCGGGGTCGGGGTCGGCGTGGAGGTCACCGTCGGGGTCGGGGTGGGGGTCACCGTCGGGGTGGGGGTCGGGGTGGTGCCGCCGCCGTCCAGGCCGAAGAAGAGCGCGTCGCGGTACGTCGAGCAGATGGTGTCGAGGAAGTACGCCCCGGCGGTGCCGCACTGGTCGGCCCCGGAACCCGGGTCGACCGGAGTGCCGTGGCCCATGCCGGAGACCCGGTAGAGGCGCACCTCGTCGTTGCCGTACACCTCCAGGCTGGTGTTGGCGGGCAGGGACGAGGTGCTGGTCGGGGCCTGCGAGATGCCGCGCACGTTGGTCCACTGGTCGCGGGACTCGGTGCCGTTGAGCGGGGCGACCGTCGGGTCCGAGGTGCCGTGCCAGATGGCCACGCGGGGCCGTGGGCCGGCGTAGCCGGGGTACGCGCCCCGGACCAGGTCGCCCCAGGCGGCGGGGGTCTTGTCCGCGCCCGGGTTCATGCAGCTGAAGGCGTTGACCATGCTGGTGGCGCAGCGGTACGGGATGCCCGCGACGATCGATCCGGCGGCGAAGACGTCCGGGTAGGTGGCGAGCATGACCGCGCTCATCGCCCCGCCCGCGGACAGCCCGCTGACGAAGACCCGGAAGCCGTCCACCCCGAAGTTCGCCTTGGCGTGGTCGACCATCTGCTTGATGGACAGCGCCTCGCCCTGGCCCCGGGCGGTGTCGCCGGCCTCGAAGAAGTTGAAGCAGGAGTTGGCGTTGTTGCCGGCCGGCTGCTGGGCGACGATCAGGGAGAACTTCCACTGGTCGGCGTACTTCTGCCAACCCGAGCCGGCGAAGTAACCGGCGGCGGTCTGCGTGCAGCCGTGCAGCAGCACCACGGCCGGGGAGTTGGCCGGCAGGTTGTCCGGCCGGTAGGCGTACATGGCGAGGTTGCCCGGGTTGGAGCCGAACCCGGTGACCTGGGTGAGGGTGGCGGCCTGGGCGGGTGCGGCGATGGCGACCGCGCCGGCTGCGGCGAGGACGAGCCCGACGCCCGCGCCGATCAGCCGGGTGAGGATGGACGAGGAGCGGCGCACGGCGGCCTCCTGAGGCGGCGAACTGTGAACTGGGTCACTGTCGAATTGCCGTGACGTTACGACGATGTGTCGCCGCCCTGACATGGGGCGCGCTCACACATTCACGGCCGCCGAGGTGTACGCGAAACCGTCGACGCGAGTCCTCCCCAGCCTCACGCGACAACAACGGTCCCCTCCTTGCAGGTCTGACCGGCCTGTCCAGGTCCGGTTGGTAACGTCCGCTGCGTGCCGTCCTCCCCGTCGCTGGCCACCGGGCCCGCACCCGCGTCACCGCCGCGCGCCGTCCGGGACCGCCGGGCCGACCTGATCGTCGTGCTGGTGTCGCTCGTGCTCGCCGTCTGGGTGACGAGCGGGCTGTGGCGGGACCCGAACGTTCGCACCATCACCGTCAACTCCAGCGACCAGGCGCTCTTCGAGTGGCTGTTGGCCTTCGGCGGGCACGCGGTCACCCACGGGGACAACCCGCTCTTCACCTACCTGATCAACGTCCCGGACGGCGTGAACCTCGCGGTCAACACCTCGATCACGGTGTACGCGGTGGTCTTCGCCCCGCTCACGTACCTGATCGGGCCGCCGGCCACGTTCCTGGTGATCCTCACCCTGAACCTGCTCGCCACGGCACTGGCCTGGTACTGGCTGCTCTCCCGGCACCTGGTCCGCAGTCGGCTGGCCGCCGGGGTGGGCGGCCTGTTCATCGCCTACTCCCCCGGCATGGTCTCGCATGCCAACGCCCACCTGAACTGGACCGCCGGTTGGCTGGTGCCGCTGCTGATCTGGCGCCTGTTCGCGCTGCGCCGCCCCGGGCCCTGGCTGCGCGACGGGGTGCTCCTCGGCGTGCTCGTCGCGGTGGCCTTCTCGATCGCCGCCGAGGGGCTCTTCTTCACCGCCCTGGCGCTCGGGGTGTTCGTCGCCGTCTGGGCGCTGCACCCGGTCAACCGGGCCGAGGCCCGCGCCGCGCTGCCGACCTTCCTGCGCGGGCTCGGGGTGACCGCGGTGGTGGCCGGCGCGCTGCTGTCGTACCCGCTGTGGCTGCACTTCGCCGGACCGCAACGGTTCCACGGCACCGGCTTCGACCCGGTGATCCACTCCGAGGACATCGCCGCGTTCGCCGCCTTCCCACGGCGTTCGCTGGCCGGCGAGGCGGGGCTAGGCACCTCGCTGGCCCCGAACCCGACCGAGGAGAACTCGTTCTTCGGCGTGCCGCTGCTGGTGCTCACAGTGGTCTGCTTCGTCGCGCTCTGGCGGTGGGCCGACGCCGGCCGCCGGGCCACCCTCTGGGCGCTGGGCGTCCTCGCGCTGATCTTCGCGGTGCTCTCCTTCGGGCCGGTCGCCAAGGTCGACGGGCGACGCACCGACCTGCCCATGCCGTTCGACCTGCTCGGGCAACTGCCGGTGGTGAACGCCGCGCTGCCGGCCCGGCTGGCGCTGGTGGTGGCGCCGGTGATCGGGCTGCTGCTGGCGTACGCGGTGGACCACCTGCGCGCCGCCCCACCGCGGCACCGCTCCACGGAGTTGGCCTGGCTGATCGGGTTCGCGGTGGCCCTGGTGCCGCTGCTGCCCACCCCGCTGTTGACCGACGAGCGGGAACCCATTCCCCGGTTCATCACCTCGGGCACCTGGCGGGGCTACGTCTCACCGGACGGGGTGCTCACCCCGGTGCCGTTGACAGTGGACATCTACCCGGACGGTCAACGCTGGCAGGCGTACGCGCTGTCGCACCGGCAGGGCGAGTTCGAGATCCCCGGCGGCTTCTTCCTCGGCCCCGGCGGGCCGGACGGGCGCGGCCGGATCGGCCCGGTGCCCCGCACCCTGAGCGCGTTGATGGACCAGGCCGGCCGGACCGGGCTGGTGCCGATCGTCACCGACGGAACGATCCGGGAGGTCCAGTCGGACCTGCGGCACTGGCGGATCGAGACGGTGGTGCTCGCCGACCAGGTGCACGGCGCGAAGTTCGAGGTCGACGAGGAGGCGCTGCTTCGCACCGGCACCGCCCTGTTCGGCGAACCGCAGCGGGTCGACGACGTCTGGCTCTGGCGCATCCCGGCGGCGCAGCGGTAGCCGTGCCGGGAACGCCGGACTGGCTTGCGCCCGAGCGTCCCGCCGCCGGCCCGCAAATGCCGCCGGCCCGCAATGCCACGCCCACCAACCGGAGCCGTCGTCCGCCGCCCGCGTCGTCGCCGCCCGACGCCGAGGGCCCGAGTCCGTGCGGCCTAGCCGCCGGTGAGGCGGCTCACCAGGGACGATCGCCGACATCGGGACTAGGCTGGACGCCGTGACGACGACGACTCCCGGCCTGACGGCCGTCCGCGCCGGCCTGCTCGACTACCAGGCCGCCTGGGACGAGCAGCGGCGCCTGCACGAGGCGGTTGTCGCTGGCGAGCGTGGCGACACCGTGCTGCTGCTGGAGCACCCGAGCGTCTACACCGCGGGCAAGCGCACCGAGCCGTGGGACCGGCCCACGGATGGCACTCCGGTCGTCGACGTGGACCGCGGCGGCAAGATCACCTGGCACGGGCCGGGGCAGCTCGTCGGTTACCCGATCCTGCGGCTGCCCGACCCGGTGGACGTTGTCGCGTACGTCCGCCGCACCGAAGAGCTGCTCATGGGCGTGTGCGCCGAGTTCGGGCTGACCGCCGGCCGGGTCGAGGGGCGCAGCGGCGTCTGGGTGCCCGAGGACGACAGGGGGCCGGCCCGCAAGGTGGCCGCCATCGGCATCCGGGTCGCCCGGGGCGTCACCCTGCACGGCTTCTCGATCAACTGCGACTGCGACCTGACCTCGTTCGACCGGATCGTGCCGTGCGGCATCCGGGATGCCGGCGTCACCTCGCTCACCGCCGAGCTGGGCCGCCCGATCACCGTCGCCGACGTGCTCCCGGTGGTCGAGCGCCGACTCTCCACCCTCGTCGAGGTCTGACCGCGGCATCGGCCGACGAAACGCACCAGCGCACCGGGGACAAGACGTGACGGACGCGGTACGACCGCCGACCGGCACCGCCGTCACGGCCCTCGAATGCATCAGATGCGGCACCCGACATCCGGTCGGCGACTACTCGCTCGGGTGCCCCTCCTGCGAGGCCGCCGGCCGCGGCTCGAACCTGTTCTGCCGTTACCCCGCCGAGGCGGTACGCCAGGACCAGCTGGTGCCGTACCCGGTGGTTCCGGATCTGGGCCAGGGGCGCACACCGCTGTTCCCGCTGCGCTGGCTCGACGGGGTCCTCGTCAAGAACGAGGCGGCGAATCCGACCGGATCCCACAAGGACCGGTTCGCGGCGATGGCGGTGACCCACGCGAAGGCCTCGGGCTACGAGCGCGTCGTCGTCGGATCGTCAGGTAACGCCGGGCTGGCCACAGCCGCCTTCGCCGCCGCCGCCGGCCTCCGGGCCGTGGTCGCCGGCTTCACCTGGCTGCCCGAATCGCTCGCGGAGCCGCTGCGCAGGCTCGGCGCGGACCTGCGCACCTTCGACACCGACGAGGAACGCATTCGGTATGTCAAGGAGGCGGCCGACCGCGACGACTCGTTGGCCGTCTCCAACGTCGCCGACATCGTCATCGGCAGCAGCTGCTTCGGGATCGAGGGCTACAAGGCCATCGCCTGGGAGATCGCAGCCGACGTACCCGGCGGGGTGGACCACGTAGTGATCCCGTCGAGCCGTGGCGATCTGGCGTGGGGCATCCACCTCGGCTTCGCCCAGTGGTCGGCCCTGACCGGCGCTCCCCTGCCACGCCTGCACCTGGTCGAACCCTTCCCCAGGTTGTCCGAGGTGCTCGCCGGCCGGGACATCGCGACACGCTTTCCCGACAGCGCCGGAAGCCTCCACTCGATCGCCGGGGACAGCACGACCGTGCAGGCCCAGGCCGCGGTGACCCGTAGTGCGGGCAGCGTCGTGGTGGTGCGGGAAGACGTGGCGACCAGCTGGTTCGAGCGGGCGAGCCGACACGGACACACCTGGGAGATCAGCAGTTGCACAGTGTTGGCTGCCTACGACCTCCTACGGCGACGCGACGTCATCCCATCCGCCGAGCGGACCGTCCTGATCACCACCTCCCACCTGTTCAAGGGGCTGTGACGCCGCACGGGCCGACGTCGTACGACGTCGGCCCGTGCGTCCACTTAGGGGGTCAGGCGGTGCAGGTCGCGCGGGAACGCGGTGACCTCCCGGATGTTCGCCGCGCCGACCAGGCGGGCCACGAACCGTTCCAGCCCGATGGCGAAGCCGCCGTGTGGCGGCATGCCGTGCCGGAACGCGTCGAGATAACCGGCGTACGGCTCGACCGGCTCGCCCCGGGCCGCCAGCGCGGCCAGGTAGTCGGCGTGCCGATGCAGCCGCTGCCCGCCGGTGACCAGCTCCAGACCACGAAAGAGCAGGTCAAAACCATTCGAGTACGCGGGCCGCGCCGGGTCCGGATGGGTGTAGAACGGCCGCTTCGCCATCGGGTAGCCGGTGACGAAGAGGAAGTCGGAGCCGTGTTCACGGCGGGCCCACTCGCTCAGCGCCCGTTCGTGGGCGGGCGCGAGGTCCGGCTCGTCGGCGGGCGCTCCGGCGATGGTCAACGCCTCGGTGAAGTGCACCGCCGGGATCTCCGCCGGCACCCGCGGTGGTGTGACGCCGAGTGTTGCCAGGGCCCCGCCGGCCCGCTCGCCCACGGTGCCCAGCATCCCGGCCACCGTGTCCCGCAGCACGCGCATCACGTCCCGGTGGTCGGCGACGAAGCCCAACTCGGCGTCGAGCGACGTGTACTGCGCGAGGTGTCGGACGGTGTCGTGCGGCTCGGCCCGGAAGACCGGCCCCACCTCGTAGACGCGCTCGAAGACGCCGACCATCAACTGCTTGTAGAACTGCGGCGACTGGGCCAGGTACGCGGGCCCGCCGAACCAGTCCAGCGAGAACACGTTCGCCCCGCTCTCGGTGGAGGAGCTGACCACCTTCGGGGTGTGGATCTCCACGAAGCCGTGGGCGTCGAGTGCGGCCCGGAACCCGGCGACGGCAGCCGCCGAGATCCGCAGCGCGGCCGACCGGGTCGGGTGGCGCAGGGCAGTCGGTGCGTTGTCGAGTTGGGTGGGCAGGCTCGCGGTGAGCGCCGGCCGGTACAGGTCGAACGGTGGCGGCACTGCGGGCGGCCCGAGTGGGCGTACCTCCGGGTCGGTCAGCTCGACCCCGGCGGGCGCCGTGTCGTTCGCGGTCACCGTCGCGGTGACCTCGACGACCGTCTCCTCGGGAAGTTTCTCCAGCTCGGCGCGGACGGCCGGGTCGGTCACGACCACCTGGGCCAGGCCGGCGGCGTCCCGCACGATCAGGAAGGCCACCGACTTGAGCAGTCGGCGGCGGTGCACCCAGCCGGCGATCCGCACTGTCGTGCCGATCTGGGCGGGCAGGTGGTGGGACAGGGTTCGTCGCATGGCGGGCTCCTCGGTCGATCGCCACGCCGTCGCCGCCCGGGGGCGGCGAAAGCGTCGCATCAGCCCCAGGGAGGTGTGGGCGAGCGGGATCCTCGCGGTGCCACCACACCTTCACCCCCGCCGGAGCGGGGGCCTCGTTCGTCGCCTGATGACCGGGGCCAGCCGGGCGGGCTCTACTGGGCACTGGTGAGGAGTGCCGTTCTTCCCGCAGCTCAGGAGGGTCTTCGCGCACCGGTGCCAGACCGCCTCTCAGCACCGGCGGCTCTCTGCACTGGCGGGTCGGTGCGCTACTCGGCTCCGTCGTCGCTGTTGGCGGTCACCGTAGCACCGGATTCCGACGCGTGTGACGCCCTATTTCGACTATCCGGTGTCCGGCGTCACAACGTTTGGAGCGTGACGCCGGTCGCGTGGCGTACATAGACACCTGCCGTCCGGCGTAGGCTCGTTTTCGTGACGATCGAGCACTCCGCGCCGACGACCGGCCAGGCAGCGCGCACCGCGACGGCAGCCCCCGAGGGGCGGCGTCTGCTGCGCATCGAGGCGCGCAACGCCGAGACGCCGATCGAGCGCAAACCGCCATGGATCAAGGTCAAGGCCAAGATGGGTCCGGAGTACACCCAGCTGCGCGGGCTCGTCTCGCGCGAGGGGCTGCACACCGTCTGCCAGGAGGCCGGCTGCCCCAACATCTACGAGTGTTGGGAAGACCGGGAGGCCACCTTCCTCATCGGTGGCGACCAATGCACCCGGCGCTGC
This sequence comes from Micromonospora sp. NPDC049230, assembly GCF_040647875.1. Taxonomy (NCBI): domain Bacteria; kingdom Bacillati; phylum Actinomycetota; class Actinomycetes; order Micromonosporales; family Micromonosporaceae; genus Micromonospora; species Micromonospora sp. NPDC049230. Next base: position 242,923 of record NZ_JBEZCZ010000001.1, on the reverse strand, counting down.
GACTTCTGCCAGATCGACACCGGCAAGCCGGCCGAGTTCGACGCCGACGAGCCGCGCCGCGTGGCCGAGTCGGTGGTCGCGATGGGGCTGCGCTACGCCACCATCACCGGCGTCGCCCGTGACGACCTGCCCGACGGCGGCGCCTGGCTGTACGCCGAGACCGTCCGGCAGATCCACGCCCTTCAGCCCGGCTGCGGCGTCGAGCTGCTCATTCCCGACTTCAACGCCGTGCCCGAGCAGCTGGCCGAGGTCTTCGGCTCCCGCCCCGAGGTGCTGGCCCACAACGTGGAGACCGTGCCGCGCATCTTCAAGCGCATCCGGCCGGCGTTCCGCTACGACCGTTCCCTGGACGTGATCCGGCAGGCCCGCGCCGACGGTCTGGTCACCAAGAGCAACCTCATCCTGGGCATGGGCGAGGAGCGCGCCGAGATCTCCCAGGCGCTGCGCGACCTGCACGAGGCCGGCTGCGAGCTGATCACCATCACGCAGTACCTGCGCCCCACCCCCCGGCACCACCCGGTGACCCGCTGGGTCAAGCCGGAGGAGTTCGTGGAGCTGCGCGAGGAAGCCGAGGAGATCGGCTTCGCCGGGGTGATGAGCGGTCCGCTGGTGCGCTCGTCGTACCGGGCCGGCCGGCTCTACAAGCAGGCGCTCGACGCCCGCGCCGCGACTCCGGTCGTCACTGCCGTCTGACCCCGCACGATCGGTCGAAGCGGCGGGAGGCGAGCCCTCTCGCCGCTTCTCCATGTCGCCGGTCGTGGACGAAACGGGTCACCGCGCGCCACCCCGTCTTCCCCGCCCGCACCGGCCCGATCCGGGTGGGTGCGGCCACGCGAGGTACCCAGCCGGCCTGCACCCGGACGCGGATCAACGGGGCGGGCGGCGACCACTAGACTCTGCGGCATGGCAAAGCCCCAGGAGAAGGTCTCGTTCGGCCAGCGGCTGAAGCAGATCGGGATGGTGTTCCAGTTCACCGCCAAGCAGGACCGGTGGTTCGCGCCGCTGGTCGCCGCCGCGGTGCTCATCCCGCTCGCCCTCACCGTGGTCGCGGTCATCCTCTGGAGCTGGATCTGGCTGCCGATCGGCATCCTGTTCGTCCTGCTCGCGGTGCTGATCGTGCTCAACCTGCGCTCCAACAAGGCGATGATGAACGCCGCCGAGGGGCAGCCCGGCGCGGCGGCGCAGATCATGGAGAACATGCGCGGCGACTGGCGGGTGACCCCCGCGGTCAGCTCGACCACCCAGATGGACATGGTCCACCTGGTGATCGGTCGCCCGGGCGTGATCCTGCTGGCCGAGGGCAACCCGCAGCGGGTGCGTGGCCTGCTCGGGCAGGAGAAGCGGCGGCTGTCGAAGGTGATCGGCTCCGCACCCCTGCACGACTACGTGATCGGGCAGGACGAGGGCGAGCTGCCGATCCGCAAACTCCGCACCACGCTGCTGCGCCTGCCCCGCGCGCTCTCCGGCAAGGACGTCAACTCGCTGGACAAGCGACTCAAGGCGCTCACCGCCCGTCCGCAGATGCCCAAGGGCGCGATCCCGAAGAACATGCGGCCGCCAGGCGCCTTCCGCCAGTCGCGGGGCCGCTGATCCCCCAAGGTGTACGCCTAAAGAGCCGGACCCGTGCGGGTCCGGCTCTTTGCCGTCCGCACCCCGCACCCCGCACCCCGCACCCCGCACCCCGCACCCCGCACCCCGCACCCCGCACCCCGCACCCCGCACCCCGCACCCCGCACCCCGCACCAAGATCCTCACAACTTCAGGGATGTTGCTGCCTCAGACGCGCCGGAGGCAGCAACATCCCTGAAGTTGCTTGGATCTTGCCCAGATGCGACCCGTGGGCCGCCGGAACGTGGGCTTCGCACCCGCCGCCGGTCAAGATCGTGCTCGATCCTGGATCCAGTGGCCTCAAGACGCTGGGACACCACTACATCCTGGTCAACACCGTTGCGTTAGGGCTGTAGCCGGCGGGTCAACCCGGACAGGAAGTGCCCGATCGGGGAGCGGGTTGGGCCCGGCTTGGCGATCATGGAGTTGTGGTGCCGGCTTTGAGGGCTTTACGGGCGTTTTGTTACCCACCACAACTCCATGATCGGCGAGGCAGTGCTGGTCGACGAACAGCCGTTCCACCTAACGCAACGGCGTTGACATCCTGCTTCGAGCACGATCTCGGGCGGGCGGACTGGGCGGACTGGGCGGGCCGGGCGGCAGCAGGGGCCGGGCAGGCGCGGCGGGGGCGGCAGCAGGGGCCGGGCAAGCGCGGCAGGGCGGCGGCGGGGGCGGCGGGGGCGGCCGGGGCGGCGGGGGCGGCCGGGGCGGCTAAGCCGGCATGCCCACCCCCCACCTTCCCCGCCGATCTTGCGCTTTCGTTCGCCGAAATGCACGGAATCACCCTTATGCCGCGACAGTAGGTGCAAGATCGCGGAGCGGCAGGCTGGCCCGGGGCGGCGACCGGGGACGGAGGGGCCGTGGGCGCGGGAGGGCCCCGGGACGCCGGCGGGCCGGGGGGTCAGCCTCGGGGGACGTCGACGATGACCGAGTCGGCGAGTCGGTCGTGCAGGCCACGGCGGTGCTCGTCCATGATCAGGGCGGGGACGACGAGGGCCAGCAGCAGGCCACGGATCAGTCCCCGGAGCACGCCGATCCGGCCGCCGTCGCGCCAGCTCACGCAGCGGATCTTCGTGATGTACATGCCCGGCGTCTGGGCGAACAGGCCGAGGAAGACGCCGTACACCAGGACCAACACCAGCACCGGCAGCCACGGATGCCGAACGGGCCCGCCGAAGAAGTTGGACACCAGCAGGCAGAGCAGCCAGTCGATGATCAGCGCCCCGAACCGCTTGCCGAGGCTCGGCGGGGTGAAGCTGGGGTCGGTTGCCGGCGCTGCCGGGGCGTGCGGATTGGTCACAGCGGTCAAGGGTATCCGCGTCGGCACGGGAGCTTGCCGGGGCCGCCGCCACGGTGTGCTGATTCGGGCCAAAGGCATCAGATGTCATTACACTGGCACAGTCGGTACGGCGTTCGTGGCGGGCCGGAGGCGTGGACCGGGGCGTCGCCCACGTTCCGCGAGGGACGTAACACGGCAGAAACAACGGAGACACGGCCGGGCAACCGCCCGGCCCTAGCGTCGCCAGAAGCCTAGCCACCCCGTGGACGTGCCAGGAGGATGTGTGTTCGCCAATCCCGAGGAACTGCTGCGATACCTCAAGAACGAGGACGTGAAGTTCGTCGACGTTCGTTTCTGTGACCTGCCCGGCGTGATGCAGCACTTCAACCTGCCGGTCGAGTCCGTCAACGACGACCTCTTCACCGACGGCCTCGCGTTCGACGGTTCGTCGATCCGCGGTTTCCAGGCGATCCACGAGTCGGACATGCTCCTGCTCCCGGACGTCGCCACCGCGTTCATCGACCCGTTCCGCGCACAGAAGACTCTCGCGCTCAACTTCTTCATCCACGACCCGTTCACGCGCGAGGCCTACAGCCGCGACCCGCGTAACGTCGCGAAGAAGGCCGAGGCGTACCTGGCGGCGAGCGGCATCGCCGACACCGCCTACTTCGGCGCCGAGGCGGAGTTCTACATCTTCGACTCGATCCGCCACGAGACCTCGGCGCACCAGTCGTTCTACTACATCGACTCGATCGAGGGCGCCTGGAACACCGGCCGCGAGGAGCCGGGCGGCAACCGTGGTTACAAGACCGCCTACAAGGGTGGTTACTTCCCGGTGCCGCCGGTCGACCACTACGCCGACCTGCGTGACTCGATCGTGCGCCGGCTGGTCGACACCGGTTTCAACGTGGAGCGCTCGCACCACGAGGTGGGCACCGCCGGCCAGTCCGAGATCAACTACCGGTTCTCCACCCTGCTGCACGCCGGTGACCAGCTCCAGCTCTTCAAGTACATCGTGAAGAACGAGGCCTGGGCCAACGGCAAGACCGCGACCTTCATGCCCAAGCCGCTCTTCGGTGACAACGGCTCGGGCATGCACACCCACCAGAGCCTCTGGCTCAACGGTGAGCCGCTCTTCTACGACGAGACCGGCTACGCGGGTCTGTCCGACATGGCCCGCTGGTACATCGGTGGCCTGCTGCACCACGCGCCGTCGCTGCTGGCCTTCACCAACCCGACGGTCAACTCGTACCGTCGCCTGGTGCCGGGCTTCGAGGCGCCGGTCAACCTGGTCTACTCGCAGCGCAACCGGTCGGCCTGCACGCGCATCCCGGTGACCGGCAGCAACCCGAAGGCCAAGCGCGTCGAGTTCCGCGTTCCGGACCCGTCGGCCAACGTCTACCTGGCGTTCTCGGCCATGATGATGGCCGGCCTGGACGGCATCAAGAGCAAGATCGAGCCGCCGACGCCGATCGACAAGGACCTCTACGACCTCCCGCCGGAGGAGTGGGGCGACGTCAAGCAGGTGCCGGGTTCGCTGCCGGCCGTGCTCGACTCGCTGGAGGCCGACCACGACTACCTGCTCGACGGCGGCGTCTTCACCCCGGACCTGATCTCCACCTGGGTGGACTGGAAGCGCGCCAACGAGGTCGACCCGGTGCGCCTGCGCCCGACCCCGCACGAGTTCGCCATGTACTACGACTGCTGAGCCTGATCAAGGCCTTTGACCCGCACCAACAGGATCGCTACTGATCTTGGGTACAGGTTGGGTACAACCTCACGAACGGCGGTCATGCCCGGCTCACAGCCGGCATGGCCGCCGTTCCGTGTCGACCGAGCGCGCCGTCAATAAGCAGACGGGTCCGGTCGATGATGGCGGACACGTCGGCCTCGCCTGAGGCTCGCAGCTCAACAGCGATCGCCACCGGTGACGATCGCGGTGATGGTGCTCCGTTCGAGCCGCTGCGTCAGCAGCTCAAGCTCCACCCGGGTTCCCTCGATGCCGGTGGTGACCGCACGCTGAGCCGCCGTCTGCGCCTCCGGCAACGAGGCTCCGGCATCACGGAAGACCTTCAACAACGCCACGCGGCCGGGTCCCGTGGTGCCCTCGACGGTGAGGCGGGCCAAGCCGCAGCCAGCGACCAAGGCGTCGCGGATCTCGGCGGGCGTGTCATCCCAGCCGAACGTCTCTTCGGCCGAGCCGCAGTGGGGACAATGACACCAAGCGGTCCAGTGCAGCCGGTCGTTGACGATGCGCTGCGCCAGGTCACACGTCATCTCAGATCCGCAATCACTACAAGCACGGACGATGCTCACGCCGTAGGAGATCATCTTGCGATCCGTTCAGCTTGACGTGGTTCAGAGCCCAGCAGGCCCGACTTCAGCGCGATCATGTCAAACATCAACTGGGACCGCCGTGTCAAACGCAGTCGCCTCGTCACCGGCAGGCCAGCCCGGCCGGTTCCCGCCCCCCACCATACCTTCGCGTCCGATATATTGCGGCCATGGATACACCGCTGCGTGAGCCCACCTTCCTGATCCTCACCGCGCTCGCCGCCGAGCCGATGCACGGCTACGGGCTGATCGGCGAGGTCGCCGCCCTCTCCGACAACCGCGTGTCGCTGCGCCCCGGGACGCTCTACGGGGCACTGGACCGGCTTGTCGACGCCGGCCTCGTCGAGGTCGACCGGGAGGAGGTGGTGGATGGTCGGCTGCGCCGCTACTACCGACTCTCCCCCACCGGCGACGCCACCCTGACCGCCGAGACCGAGCGGCTCCGTCGCAACGTCGAGGCCGCCACCACCCGGCTCGCCGAGCGGGCTCGCGCCGCCCGACCGATCACCCCGCGCGTGGCCGGAGGGCTGGCATGACCGAGCTTGAGCGTCGCTACCTGCGGCTGCTGCGCGCCTACCCCGTCGACTACCGGCGCTCCCGTGGCGCCGAGATCGTCGGGACGTACCTCGATCTGGCTGACCCGGGTCGGCGCTGGCCCTCGCCCGCGGACGCCGCGGACGTCCTGCGCGGCGGCCTGCGCCAGCGGGTGCGCGCCACCGGCGCGGCCGGCCTCCTGCCGGGTGTACGCCTCGCGGCCGCTCTGGCCCTGCTCACCGCCACCGCACTGGCCGGGGTCTGGATGGTGCTGGAACTACGCCCCGCACCGACCGCCGGCTTCGGCGAGCCGAGGCTCGGGCCGTTCATCTCGCTCGGCATCGTGGCGTGGACCGCCTGGGGGCTCGCCGCGCTGGCGCATGCCCTGGCACCCGGCCGGTGGGCCCGACGCGCCGTCGCCCTCGCGGTGCTCCTCACGGCCGTGCTCGTCCCGGTCGCCGCGCTCACCGGTCTGCCGCGCCCGCCGCTGTTCGTGCTGCTGCCCCAGCTCGGGTTGGGCCTGGTCGCGCTCGGCGCGGCCGACGGGCTGCCGGCGTCGCTGCGGGCGGCCCCGCTTGTCGCCGCCGGCGGCGCCGGCGTCCTGGGGGCGTTTCTGTTGTCTCCGAACGTGTTCTCGTCGAGCTACCACACCTGGACGGTGGTGCCGGTGCTGCCGACCGCCGCCGTGGCGGTGCTCGCCGTGGTGGTGCTGCTCGGCGCGGGGCTGGCGCTGCGCGGCGACCTGCGGGGCGGCTGGGCCCTGCTGATCCTGCTCACCCCGGTGGGCCTGCTGGCTCTGCGCCCTCTGGCGGGAGCGTTCGACAGCATGCCCGCCGAGTTCGTGCCGAGCTGGATGGCGCTCGCCGCGACCACTGCCGTGGTCACACTCGTCGGCCCCGCCCTGCTGCCGCTGGCGCTCGCCGTCCGCTCCCGCTCCACCCCCAACCCCGACCCTCTCCCCCAGTGATCATGAGGTTGGCGGCGCTTTCGAAGATCGACGACGCCGCCACCTCATGATCAGCGCGGTCGGGGTCGCCGGCGTTGGGTGGGCAGGAGGATGGCCGCCAGGAGCAGGGCGGTCATCGCCAGGGCACCCGGAGCTTTCGTGAAGCGGGCCAGGTTGGTGCCGTCGGGCAGGGCGAGGAACGCCGCCGCCGCGGCCGGCACCACGAACCACGTCGTCCGCCGGGCGGTGAGCGCCAGCAGCACCAGCGGCCAGGTCGCGTACCAGGGGTGGAAGACCGGGGACAGGACCACAGTGGCGGCCAAGGCCAGGCCGGCGCCGTGCAGCGTGACCCAGGAGTGGGCCAGGGCCGGATCATCCGGGGCCCGCAGGGCCCGCCAGGCCCTCCACCACAGCACCACCAGCACGACCGCGAGCAACAGCAGGGCCACCGCCCGGAGCACCGGCACCGCCTGCGGGCCCCGCCCGGCCAGCGCGCCGGCATAGTCCACGACCAGGCCGACGGCGGTGGGCGGCGACGTCCACTGCTCCGAGTCCCCGCTGTGGGTCAACCCGCCCACCCAGCCGAACCCGAGCCCGGACGCCGCCGAGCTGACCAGCAGCGCGCCGAGCACCCCCCCGGTCAGCCAGCCGCCGTCGCGCAGCAACGACCGTACGGTGTGGCGACCCCGCACCGCGGCCAGCGCGGCGAACGGCGTCACCACCACCGCGCTGGCCTTCACCGTCACCGCCAGTCCGAGCAGCACCCCGGCGACCAGCAGCGCCGACGGCCGACCCGGTCGGCGGACCGCGATCAGGAGCCCGGACAGCAGCAGGCCCAGCATCACCGCGTCGTTGTGCGCCCCGGCCACCAGGTGCACCCCGACCAGCGGGCCGGCCAGCGCCAGCCAGACCGCCCGCCGGGTGGGCACCCCGGCCGCCCGTGCCAGTCCGGGCAGGCAGAGCGCGCCCAGCAGCAACCCCGCCACGGCGATGACCCGAAGCGCCACGATGGTGCCGGTGAGGCCGCCGCCGAGCACTACCGCGAGCGCCGCGAGCAGCACGAACACCGGCCCGTACGGTGCCGGGGTGTCCCGCCAGATCGGTGCCACCGCGTCCGCCCACGGGCAGCCGGCCGCCGCCACCGGAACGGCGTACGGGTCGACGCCGTGCGCGTACGTCCAGCCCTGGCAGGCGTACGAGTAGACGTCCCGGCTGCCCAGCGGCGGCGCGACAAGCAGCGGCAGCGCCCACAGCCCGGCGGTGCCGTACGCCCACCGGGTCGACGGCACCGCCCCGCGCAGCGACCACCACGCCCCGACCAGCAGCCCGGTGCCGACCAGCCAGCAGGCCAGCGTCGCCGGGCCGCCCGGGGCTCGCCAGATCGACTCCGGTGTCGCGCCGAGCGGTGCGTGGGGCAGTGCCCCACCGAGGTACCCGGCGACGGCGAGCAGGACCGCGCCGACCAGCCCCGCGTATCGGGCCAGGCTTGCCCCCCGCCCATCGACAGGCGGCGGACCGGAAGCCAACCGCCCGGGACGCGGCGGGCCGGGAGCGGTCACCGGCGCACCTTCCCTCAATCGGCGGCGACCGGCTGACGGGCCACCCGAGCCGACCGTACCAACCAGACGACCAGGGCGATCACCAACAGCGTCATCAGCGGCGCCCCGACCGTCTTGGTGAACCGGGGCAGGCCGGTGCCATCGGGCAACACCAGGAACGACGCGACGAGTGCGACGACGACGAACCATCCGGTCCGCCGGGCGGTGGCCGCGAGCACGGCCAACGGCCAGATCCAGTACCAGGGGTGGAAGATCGGCGCGAGCGCGACAGTGGCGGCCAACGCCACAGCGGCGTGCCACAGCGGCTCCCGGGTGCGGGCCCGCCACCAGAGCCAGACCAGCAGCAGCGCCAGCACCGCCACACCGATCCCCCGGGTGACCGGCAGCGCGTCGATGTGCCCGCCGAACGGCACCGCCAGGTAGCCGACGGTCTGGCCGATCGCTGTGGACGGCGACGTCCAGGCGATCGCGTCACCGCCGCTGGCCAGCCCACTGACCCAGCCGAAGTCCAGCCCCGCCGCGACTGTCACCCCGACCACGGCGGCGACAGCGCCGCCGACCACCCACCCGCCGTGCCGCAGCAGAGCCCGGATCGAGTACCCGCCGACGATCGCGGCCAACGCCGCGAACGGCACCACGACGGCCGCGGTCACCTTGATCGCGGCGGCCAGTCCGAGCAGCGCGCCACCGGCGAGCAGCGGGCCGGGGCGGCCCGGCCGGGAGGCGATCACCGCCAGCCCGGCGACCAGCAGGCCGACCATCAGCGCGTCGTTGTGCGCGCCGCCCACCAGGTGCACGGCGACAAGCGGGCAGGCCAGCGCGAGCCAGATCGCCCGATCGGCGGGTACGCCCGCGCGGCGTGCCAGCACCGGCAGGCTGACCGCGGTCAACGCCACGCCGGCCACCGCGATCAGCCGGAACACCACGATCGCGCCGGTCAGCGAGCCGGTGGCCTTGACCACCGCACCGGAGAGCAGCACGAACAGCGGCCCGTACGGCGCGGGCGTGTCCCGCCAGATGTACGAGATGGTGTCCAGCCAGGGGCAGGGCAGCGCGGAGACGCCCTGCTCGTACGGGTTGATCCCGGCGGCGTAGCTGGCGCCCTGGCAGGCGTACGCGTACACGTCCCGGCTGGCCAGCGGCGGTGCGATGAGCATCGGCAGCAGCCAGAGCCCGACGGTGGTCAACGCCCACCGGGTCGATGGCACCGAGTCCCGCAGCGCCCACCAGGCGTAGGCCAGCAACGCGGTGCCGACCAGCCAGGCGGCGAGGACCAGCGGACCGTTCGGGCCCTGCCAGATGCTGACCGGGCTGGAACGCAGCGGGGAGCCGGGCAGGGCGCCGCCGAGGAACGCGGCGACGGCGAGCAACGCCGATCCCGCCAGGCCGATCCAACGCGCGAGGTGGTGAGGCACGCCGGACATGCTGCCAGTACGGTGGTCGCGGTACGGAGGTGGGCATGCGGCGCAGTCGGGTGGTGGCGGTGGCCACCGGTTCCGCCGTCGTGCTCGGCGCGCTCTGGCTGGCCCTGCCGCTGATGGGGTCGGACCTGTCCGCGCAGGTGGCCCGGGCGGACTTCTTCGCGGCCCACGGGCCCACCCCGGTCGACCTGCGGTGGTACGCGGGGGTGCAGCAGTTCGGCTACAGCCTGCTCTCCCAGCCCCTGATGGCACTGCTCGGCGTGCGGGTGACCGGCGCGCTGGCTCTCGTGGCGTCGGCCGCCGCGCTGGCCGCGCTGCTGGTTCGCGCCGAGGTGCCCCGACCGCTGCTGGGCAGCCTGGTCGGGGTGGTGACACTGGTCGGCAACCTGGTCTCCGGCCGGGTCACGTACGCCCTGGGGGTGGCGTTCGGGCTGGCCGCGCTGCTCGCCCTGCGTCGAGGCGTACCCCGAGGAGGGCGAGGGCGGCTCGCGCTCGCCGCGCTCGCCGCGCTGCTGGCCTCGGCGACCAGCCCGGTGGCCGGCCTGTTCGTCGGCCTGGTGGGCGTCGCGCTGCTGCTCACCCGCCGGTACGCCGACGGCCTGGCGCTCGGTGTCGCGGCGGCGGTGCCGCTGGCCGCGACGGCGCTGCTGTTCGGCGACGGCGGCTGGATGAACATCAGCCGCACCGACACGTTGCGCGCGGTGCTGACCAGCCTGCTGGTGGCGGCGCTGGTGACGTGCCGGCCGGTGCGGTTCGGCGCGCTGCTCTCCGCCGCCGGGGTGCTCGCCGCCGCCGCGGTGCACACGCCGGTGGGGTTGAACGCGACCCGGCTGGTGACGATGTTCGCGCTGCCGCTGTTGGCCGCCGCGGCCGGCCCGCCCGCCTGGCTCTCCGAGCGGCTGGCCCGCCGCGCCTGGCTCTCCGAGCGGCTGGCCCGCCGATCGCCACGACCCGCCCGCGCCCGGCTGGCCGGCGGTGTGGGTCTGACCGCGCTGCTGGTGGCGGTCTGCGTGTGGCAGCCGCCGGTGGTCCCCGCCGACCTACGCGGCATCGGCGACCCGACAAGTGCGCCGGGCTACCACGCGCCGCTGCGCGCGTTCCTGGCCGGGCAGCGGCTCACCGGCCGGGTCGAGGTGCCGCCGACCCGCAACTACTGGGAGGCGGCCCGCCTCGGTGAGGTGCCGCTGGCGCGGGGTTGGCTGCGGCAGGCCGACATCGACCGCAACCCGCTGTTCTTCACCACGGTGCCCGGCGCGGCCGGCACCGGCGTACCGCTGACCCCGACCAGCTACCGGGCCTGGCTGGCGGAGAACGCCGTGCAGTTCGTGGCGCTGCCGGACGCCCCGCTGTCCTGGGTGGGGCGGGCCGAGGCGGAGCTGGTCCAGGGCGGGTTGCCGTACCTGACACCGGTCTGGTCCGGGCCGCACTGGCGGGTCTGGGCGGTGGTCGACCCGACGCCGCTGGTCGCCACACCCGCCGAGCTGATCCGCGCCGACGGCGCGGCGGTGACCTTCCGCGCCCCGACCGCCGGTCCGGTGGCGGTCCGGGTCCGGCACAGCCGGTGGCTTGTCGCGTCCGACGGCGCCACTGTCACCGCCGACGGGGCCTGGACCACCGTGACAGTGCCGCGCCCCGGCGAATACACCCTCGGGAGCTGACGCGCCCGCTACCCCTCCAGCACCCGCTGGGCGGCGGCGCGGGAGCGGCGGCCGGTGCGCAGGTACTCGTCGAGGAACTCCCCCGGGTCGTCGCGCCCGAGCAGCCGCACCACGCCGGCCAGCTCCACCCCGTGCCGGGGCAACTGGTCGCCGGCCCGGCCCCGGACCAGCATCAACGCGTTGCGGACCTGTGCGGCCAGGGACCAGCCGGCGGCCATCTCCGCGGCGTCCGCCGGGTCGATCAGGCCGGCCCGCTCGGCCGCCGCGAGGGCATCGAGGGTACGCGTGCCGCGCAGCTCCGGGACCCTGCCCGCGTGCCGGAGCTGGACGAGCTGCACCGCCCACTCCACGTCGGCGAGCCCGCCCCGACCCAGCTTGGTGTGGGTGGCCGGGTCGGCACTGCGGGGCAGCCGCTCGGTCTCCACCCGGGCCTTGATCCGGCGGATCTCGACGACCTGCTCACGGGTCAGCCCCTCGGCCGGGTACCGCACCGGGTCGATCATCGTCGCGAACTCGGCGCCCAGGTCGGCGTCGCCGCAGACGAACCGGGCACGCAGCAACGCCTGCGCCTCCCACACCCGCGACCAGCGGGCGTAGTACTGCGCGTACGCGGCGAGACTGCGCACCAGCGGACCCTGCCTACCCTCCGGGCGCAGGTCGGCGTCCACGCCGAGCGGCGGATCGGGGGCGGGTACGCCGAGCAGCCGGCGCAACTCCTCGGCGATCGCGTGTGCCGCCGCGCTGGCGTCGCTCTCGCTGGCACCGGCGGGCGGGTCGTAGACGAAGAGCACGTCGGCGTCGGAGAGGTAGTTCGACTCGTACCCGCCGAGCCGTCCCACGCCGATCACCGCGAACCGCAGACCCTCCGGGGCCGGCTGACTCGCCCGGGCGGCGCGCAGCGCGGCGGCCAGCGTGGCGTCGGTGACGTCGGCGAGCGCCGTGCCGATCTCGGTGATGTCGACAACCCCGCCGGCGGGCCGGTTCGCGCCGTCCGGCCGACTCGGGGTGGGTGCCAGCGCGCCGGCCCGGCTGAGCACGTCCGCGCAGGCCACCCGGACCAGTTCCCGACGTCGCAGCGCCCGCACCGCGCGGGTGGCCTCGACCGGGTCGGTGTGTCGGGCCGCCGCCGCCAGGAACCCCTCCCGGAGCACCTCGGGCGGGCGCGGGGCCAGCTCGTTCTCCTCGGCCAGCAGCCGCAGCGCCTCCGGGTCCCGGGCGAGCAGGTCGGCCACGTATCGGGACAGGGCGAGGACCCGGGCCAACCGCCGGGCCACCGGGCCGCCGTCACGCAGCAGCCGCAGATACCAGGGCGTGCTGCCCAGTTTGTCGGAGACCTTGCGGTAGTTGAGCAGCCCCCGGTCCGGCTCCGGCGCGTCGGCGAACTCGCTGAGCAGCACCGGCAGCAGCGTCCGCTGGATGGCCGCCGTACGACTCACCCCGCCGGTGAGCGCCTGGAGGTGGCGCAGCGCCCCGGCCGGGTCGGCGAAGCCGAGGATCTCCAGCCGGTGACTGGCCGCCTCCGGAGTGAGTCGCAACCCGTCGGCCGGCACCCGGGCCACCGACTCCAGCAACGGCCGGTAGAGCAGTTTGGCGTGCAGTCGGCGTACCTCGGTGGCGTGGGTGACCCACTCGGCCCGGAAGCTCTCCACGGCGCTGTGCCCCGGCGTGGCCGTGAAACCCAGCGCGGCGGCGAGCCAGCGCAACGCGCCCGGTTCGCTGGGCACTGTGTGCGTACGACGCAGACCCTGGAGTTGGAGCCGGTGCTCGACGGTGCGCAGGAAGCGGTAGCCGCGCAGCAGCGCCTCGCCGTCGGCCCGACCGACGTAGCCGCCGGCGACGAGCGCGCGCAGCGCCGGGATGGTGCCGGGCACCCGCAGCGTCTCGTCGACGCGGCCGTGCACGAGTTGCAGCAACTGGACGGCGAACTCGATGTCGCGCAGCCCGCCGGGGCCGCGCTTGATCTCGCGTTCCAGCTCCTTCGGCGGGATGTGGTCGATGATCCGCCGGCGCATGGCGCGGACGTCCTCGACCGCCTCGGGCCGTTCGGCCGCCCGCCACACCAGCGGCGCGAGCCTGTCGATCCACTCCTGGGCCACCGGCACGTCACCGGCGGCCGGGCGGGCCTTGAGCAGCGCCTGGAACTCCCAGGTGCGCGCCCACCGGCGGTAGTAGGCCAGGTGGCTGGCGAGGGTTCGCACCAGCGGGCCCCGGTTGCCCTCGGGGCGCAGCGCGGCGTCCACCGGCCAGGCGACGAGCCCGCAGATGTGGATCAGCCGGGTCGCCACCAGGGTCGCGGCCGGCAGGTCGGCGTCCTCGGCCGCCACGAAGATGACGTCCACGTCGGAGACGTAGTTCAGCTCGCCGCCGCCGCACTTGCCCATCGCCACGACCGCGAGCCGGGGCCGCTCGGTGCCCTCCGCCAGCTCCGTGACGGCGATCTCGTACGCGGCGGCCAGTGTCGCGTCGGCAAGCGCGGACAGCGCGGCCATTGTCTGCTCCAGGCCACGCCCGCCGGTCAGGTCGGCCGCCGCGATCCGCAACAGTGCCAGCCGGTACGCGGTCCGCAGCGCCGCCACCGGGTTGCCGCCGGCTGTCAGCTCCAGCCGGCCCTCGGCGATCGGGGCGAGCCCGTCCGCGGCGGTGCGCAGCGCCAGGCAGTGCTCGGGGTTGGCCACCAGGTGATCACCGAGGGCCGCCGACGCGCCGAGCACCGCGATCAGCCGCCGCCGCAGGCCGGGATCGGCGTGCAGCTCCGCGAGCAGCGACGATGCGGCGCTGCGGCCGCCGCCCTCGGTGTTCCCGCCGCTCAGGCTGCCCCCGGCGTTGCCGGCGCTCGTGCGGCCCCCGGCGTTGCCGCCGCCCCCGCCGCCGCTCAGGCGGTCCCCGGCGCCGCCGGCGCTCGTGCGCCGTTCGGCCTCCATGATGCGGTGTAGTTGCCGCAGCGCCAGGTCCGGGTCGGCGGCCCGGGACAGTGCGGCGAGCAGCTCCGCGGCGGCCTCGTCGGCCGGCTCCTGCTCCTCCGGCAGCCACAGCCGCAGCCCGTCCGGGCCGAGCAGGTCCGCGGCGCGCGCGCCACCGTCGCCCTCTGCGGTGCCGAAGCCGTAACGGGCGAGCCGGCCCGGTGCCCTGGTCGGCCGGCTCATCAGTGCCCGAGCAGCGGCAGGCCGCGCCGCGTCGTGCTGTCGTCCAACTCGCCGAGGGCCAGCGCGGCGAACCGGGCGGCGAACGGCTGCCAGACCTCCTCGACGTCGGCGAGCACCGAAGCGCAGGCCGCCACCACCAGCTCCGGGTCGTAGCCCAGCTCGGCGAGTTGGGTCGAGTCGGTCGCCCAGTCGGCGATCATCGCGGCGTCGCACTCGATGTGGAACTGCAACCCCCACGCCCGGTCACCGAGCCGGAACGCCTGGTGCGGGTAGCGGGTGGACGCGGCCAGCAGGGTGGCGCCCCGGGGCAGCTCGGTGATCTCGTCGGCGTGCCACTGGAGCACGTCCGGGATCAACGGCACGTACCGGAACAACGGGTCGTGCTCGGCGGCGTCGCGCCGGCCGACCACGCCGGGGCCGATCTCCGGCCCGGACGGGCTCCGCTCGACCAGGCCGGCATGCGCGGTGGCGAGCAGTTGCGCGCCCAGGCAGACCGCCAGGGTGGGCACCCGGTAGCGGACGGCCTTGCGGAGCAGGCCCTCCACCGCCGGAAACCATGAAGCGCCGGGCGAGCCGTCCGGCAGCGGGTACGCCTGTTGGTCGCCGCCGAGCACCACAAGCGCGGCGTACCCCTCCAGGTCGGCGGGGAGTTCTTCGCCGGCGTGCGGGCGGACCACCCGCAGCTCCAGCCCAGCCTCGGTCAGCCACTCACCCAGCCGGCGCGCGTCGTCCGTCGGGTCGTTCTCGATCACCAGCGCGGTTGCCACCCGTCGAGGCTAGCCGGTGCGCCGTGTGCCGCCATGCCCCGCCACCGGGATGCGCGCGCCGGCCGTCGATCCTGGATCCGGCGGGGTCGCTGACGCCTGTTTCCTAAGAACTGGCCGACCTGCGGCGGGCCCGGACGACGACCGGCGGCGTTACGGTTTCGTCCAGATACCACACCGGTATCCGAACGAAACCCCGCCTTGCCGGATCGCCGCCCGGACTCCGCCTCGGCTCGACCGCCCTAATGAAACAGGCGTTAGGCTCTGCGGTTGTGATCAACGAGGACCCCGCCGCCGTCCGCCCGCCCGTGCTGCGACCGGGTGACACGGTGCTGCTGGTGTCACCGTCCGGGCCGACCTCGCCGGAGCGGGTGGCTCGGGGGATGGAGCTGCTCCTCGGTTGGGGGCTGCGGCCGGTCCCGGCACCGCACGCGTACGCCCGCCACGGCTACCTCGCCGGCACCGACGACCTGCGTGCCGCCGACCTGAACGCCGCGTTCGCCGACCCGCAGGTACGCGGGGTGATCTGCACCCGGGGCGGCTACGGCGTCCAGCGGATCGTGGACGCCATCGACATGGCCGCCGTACGCCGTGACCCGAAGGTGGTGGCCGGTTTCTCGGACATCACCGCGTTGCAGTTCGCGCTGTGGCGGGGTGCCCGGCTGGCCGGGGTGCACGGCCCGGGGGCGGCCTGGCGCGACGAGCGGACCCCGCTGCGCTCCGCCGAGTCCCTGCACGCGGCGCTGATGACGACCGAGCCGGTGTCGATCAGCGCGCTGCCCACCGAGGACACCTTCGGCGTACGCGTTCCCGGTCGCGCCACCGGCACCCTGCTCGGCGGCAACCTGTGCCTGATCGCCGCGTCGATCGGCACCCCGGACCTGCCCGACCTGACCGGTGCGGTGCTGTTGATCGAGGACGTGCAGGAGCCCCCGTACAAGGTCGACCGGATGCTCACCCAACTGCGCCGGGCCGGCGTGCTGGACGGGCTGGCCGGGGTGGCGGTCGGGCAGTTCACCGACTGTGGCGACGGTTGGGACACCACGATCGTCGACGTGCTCACCGAACGCCTCGGCGACCTGGGCGTACCAGTGCTCGGCGGCCTGCCGATCGGCCACGGCCACGGCCAGCTGACGGTCCCGTTCGGCACCCAGGCCACCCTCGACACCAACACCAACACCCTGACCGCAGCCCCCGCAGTCCAGTAACCCCCGCCCCCGTCCCCCTCCCCCGGTGATCATGAGGTTGTAGTCGGTCGCCACGGCGTGTCGCGGCAATAACGTCATGATCACCGCCGGGTCAGGCGGGGTGGGGTGGGGTTAGGGGAGGGGGAGGTGGGCTACTGCGCCGGTCTCCAGGGCGGCCCAGATGCCGTTGGCGGTGCGGGTGATGCCGTGTGGTTCGGCGTTGGGCGTGGGTAGGGCGTAGCTGTCGATCCGGCCGGTGGGATCAAGGTGACCGACCCGGTTGGCTCCCCACTCGGTGAACCAGGCCCCACCGGCCGGATCGGCCACGATCGCGTGGGGACGGGCCGCACGATCGGGCAGCGGGAACTCGGCGATCTCGCCGTCGGGGGCGATCCGGCCGAGCTGACCGGCGGTGATCTCCACGAACCAGATCGCACCATCGCTGCCAAGCGTGATGCCGACCGGGCCGGCGTCCGCGGTGGGCAACTGATGCAGTGTCACAGTGCCGTCGAGGTCGATCCGGCCGATCGCGTTCGCCTGGTTGAGGGTGAACCAGAGAGCCTGGTCCGCCCCGGCGGTGATCATCGAGGCGAACCCGCCGGTCACCGGCAACGGGAACACCGTGACCGTGCCGTCGACGTCCACCCGGCCGATCGTGTCGGAGCTCATCCCGGCGTACCAGAGCGCGCCATCTCCTCCGGCGGCGATACCGCCCGGCCCGGTGCCGCTCGGCAGGGCGATCGTGCGCTGCTCGCCGTCGGTGCTGATCCGACCGATCCGGTCGTCCCCCGAGCGGGTGAACCACAGGGCGTCGTCCGGCCCCGCTGTGATGATCAGTGGGCGGCCGCCAGGCGGATCCAGCGGGTACGTCCGGACCGTTCCGTCGGCCCCCAGGCGGGCGATCGCGCCGGCGTGGACCAGCGTCAGCCACAACGCGCCGTCGGGGCCAGCCGTGATGCCGTACGGGCCGACGCCCGGCTCGACGAGTGGTATCTCCCGAATCTCGACAGTCATCGCGACCTGCGTCCTTTCGTCGGTGAGTCGCCAATCCTGACGGTTCATCACGGGCTGGCGCAATCGATTTGGCCGCCGACCGGCCAGGATTGTCAGCCCGCTGACAGGTTCGCCACGGGTTACGCCCAGCCAGCCTGGTCACTGTCGGTGCTGACAGCGCACGTCACCGACCTCCTGGAGGACAGCATGTCCCGCACCATCCGTAGGAAGCACCTGCTGGCCGGTCTGGCCACCGCCGGCGTCCTCGGCGTGGGGATCGCCGCCCCGACGATCGCGTTCGCCGCGGACACCCCGACTCCGACACCGAGCGCCAGCACCGCCCCGGCTCCCGGCGCGAAGGCCGACGCCGCTCCCGGCACGGAGGCCAATGCCGCTCCGGGTGCGAAGGCCGACCGGCAGAACGAGTTCGCCGAAGCGCTCGCCAAGGAGCTGGGCGTGCCCACCGACAGGGTGACCGCCGCGCTGGAGAAGGTCCGCGAGCAGCACCGGCCGGCCGGTCGGCCGCAGCGCCCGTCCGCCGAGGACCGGCAGGCCGCGCTCAGGGAACGGCAGGCCGCGCTGAAGGCACGCCTGGACCAGGCGGTCAAGGACGGCAAGCTCACCCGGGAGCAGGCCGACGCCGTCACCAAGGCCATCGAGGCCGGCGTCCTCCCCGGCCCGGGCGCCCACCGGGGGCCGGGCGGTCACGGCGGACCGGGCAACGACGGCGGCCCAGCGGGTACGCCCGGCAAGTGACCCTCCGGGGCAGGCCCTGGCCGGACCGGGCCTGCCCCGGCTTGATCCACTCGACATTCATGAACCCGCGGTGTCCACACCAGCCCAACACCCCCGATTCCATGAAACCGAGTCGATCAACGCCCGACGCACACCAACCAGACCCACCCGGCCGGCCGCACTCTGGGCGGTAGACCCCGCAGGCGTCCGGCAGCGGGCCCCAGGCAGGCGGGCTTCAGGCTGGCGGGCTTCAGGCTGGCGGGCTTCAGGCTGGCGGGCTTCAGGCTGGCGGGCTTCAGGCTGGCGGGGGCGTGAAGACCCCCAGGTGGTTGCCGGCCGGGTCGAGCAGGTGGGCCAACGTGAGCCCGCTCGGGGCCGTTCGCGCCGGCACCAGCACCCGGCCGCCGGACTCCTCGGCCCGCCGGCAGGTCTCCGCCACGTCGGCGACCTCGGCGTAGAACACCGCGTAGTTCGGCGACGTCCCGTCGGTGGCCCGGATCGCCCCGCCGATCCCGGTGTCGCCACCGGCGCCGGTCACCCGGTAGGACCCGCCGTCGGCCGAGCCCTGCTCCTCGAAGGACCAGCCGAACAGTTCGCCGTAGAAGCGTTCCGCCTCCTCCGGCCGATCGGTGCCGATCTCGAACCAGGTGATGGGTGTCGCGGACATCTGCTGCCTCCAGGGTTTTCGAGCCGTCGTTCGGCCGTCTTCTGGAGCAGTCTCAAGGTCGTCCGCGACACCGTCCTGTCGGTGTTTCCGGATCACCCGACAGATTTTGGGGCCCGGCACATGCCCGGCGCACCCACCGATGCCCCGACACGCGCAGCCGGTTGCCCGGCACGCCCCACCGGGGCCGCTCAGTCGACCCGTCTCAGACCAGGCTCAGCGATCGGACCCGCTCCCGGGGGATGTCCAGATCCGTCGGGCGAAGCTCCCGGACCACCACGTCGGGCAGCGCCTGGACGCTGCGGATCCGGTCGGTGCGAAAGCAGCGCAGTTCGTCGCGCAGCCGGCACCAGGCCAGCAGATACCAGTGTCGGGGGTTGCCGAGGTAGCCCAGCGGCTCGACGTCGCGCGCCGAGGCCGTGCCGGCGCGGTCGGCGTACCGGATGCGCAGCACCCGCCGCGCGGCGACCGCGTCGGCGACGATGGCCGGGACGGGCGTGGCCGGCCCGTCACCGACCAGGTGCACCCGGCCGGCGAGGCGGTGCGCTTCGGCGGCGTCGGCGGCCGGCAACACCGCCACCAGTTTGCGCAGCGCGGTGGCCCCCGGGGCGGCGAACGGCGTGCCGTCGAGGCGGTGCAGCGCGACGGCCATCGCCACCGCCTCGGCGGCGGTCAGGTTGACCGGCGGCAGGGTGCGGCTGCGGTCCAGGACGTAACCACCGGTGCGCCCCGGCTCGGCCCAGATCGGCACCCCGGCCTCCTGGAGTGCGCCGATGTCCCGCTCGATGGTCCGGCTGCTCACCTCGAAACGGACCGCCAGCCAGCGGGCGCTGCGTGGCCGTGGTGACACCGCCCGCAGCTCCTCGACCAACGCGTAGAGCCGGTCCGTACGGTTCATGCCCCGCACGCTACGGCCCGGGTACGACGCCCCGCGGCGACCCGCCCGCACAGCGACGCCGAGACGGCACGCCGACGCCGACGCCGACCCACCAGCACGGGCTTGCGGACAGCCGCCTCAGGCGATGCAGGCGCAGACGATCAGCGCGGCGCCGAAGTGGGTGGCGGCGCTGACCCGGGCCGCCGGGTGCGGCTCGGGCGAGCAGATGACCTCGCCGAGCTTGCCCGGGGTGAGCAGGTCCAGCACCACGAAGGCCAGCGCCATGATGGCCAGCCCGACCAGCCCGAACAGCACAGTGGAGGCGAGCCCCCTGCCGAAGTCGCTGTAGCTGGTCAGGATCGCGGTGAAGACGATCCCGGCGATGCCGAGCTGGTTGGCGGCCAGCAGCAGCCCCGCGTTGGCGTTGCGGTCGACCCAGATCAGGTCCCGCAACCGCCCGGGGGTGAGCAGGTCGACCAGGCCGAAGCCGGCCGCCATCAGCCCCACGCCGACGATCCCGAACACGACGCTCTGCCAGGCACCGCTGAGCAGATCCTCCAGCACCGACTGCCTCCCGACTCTCCGCCCGGAGGGGTACCGGCGCGGTGATCGAGACGATAGCGGCAGTGCGCAACCGCGTCAGCCCCGCGACTGGGCCGCGTGTCGAAGTCCTCGGCCGAGCCGAGGCGGAGTCCAGACGGCGGTCCGGCCGCGCCTGCCGCAGGCCTGGCAGGGGCTTTGACACGCGCCCTAGAGCGCCAGGTAGCGCTGCCGCTCGTACGGGGTGACCTCGCGGCGGTACTGCTCCCACTCGGCCCGCTTGTTGCGCAGGAAGAAGTCGAAGACGTGTTCGCCGAGCACCTCGGCGACCAGCTCGGACTCGGCCATCACGTCGATCGCCTCGGCGAGGTTCTCCGGCAGCGCCTCGTAGCCCATGGCACGCCGCTCGGCGCTGGTCAGCGACCAGACGTCGTCCTCGGCGCCCGGCGGCAGCTCGTAGCCCTCCTCGATGCCCTTCAGGCCGGCGCCGAGCAGCACCGCGAAGGCCAGGTAGGGGTTGGCCGCCGAATCGGGTGAGCGGACCTCGACGCGGGCCGAGTTGGGCTTGCCGTACGCGGGAACCCGGACCAGCGCGGAGCGGTTGAGGTGACCCCAGCAGACGTACGCCGGGCTCTCGGTGATCCGGTCCGGCAGGGCCTGCGGGAACAGCCGCTTGTACGAGTTGACCCACTGGTTGGTGACCGCCGTGTATTCCCGGGCGTGCACCAGGAGGCCGGCGATGAACGACTTCGCGACCTTGGAGAGCTTCATCGGGTCGCCGCTGTCGTGGAACGCGTTGCGCTCCCCCTCGAACAGCGACAGGTGGGTGTGCATCCCGCTGCCCGGCTGGTCGGTGAACGGCTTCGGCATGAAGCTGGCCTGCACACCCGTGGAGAGCGCCACCTCCTTGACCACGTGCCGGAAGGTCATGATGTTGTCGGCGGTGGTGAGCGCGTCGGCGTAGCGCAGGTCGATCTCCTGCTGGCCGGGTGCGACCTCGTGGTGGCTGAACTCCACGGAGATGCCGATGCGTTCCAGCGCCAGCACGCCCTGGCGGCGGAAGTCGCGCGCCACGGCGTGGGTGGTGTGCTCGAAGTAGCCGCCGGTGTCGACCGGGGTGGGCACCGAGCCGTCCTGGGGGCCGTTCTCCAGCAGGAAGAACTCGATCTCCGGGTGGGTGTAGAAGGTGAAGCCCTTCTCGGCGGCCTTGGACAGCGCGCGGCGCAGCACGTGCCGGGGGTCGGCCCAGGAGGGGCCGCCGTCGGGCAGCAGGATGTCGCAGAACATCCGGGCGCTCTCGCCGCTGACCCCGCCCTCGAAGGGGAACACCTGGAAGGTGGTCGGGTCGGGCATGGCCACCATGTCCGATTCGAAGACCCGGGCGAAGCCCTCGATCGCCGAGCCGTCGAAGCCGATGCCCTCCTCGAAGGCCGCCTCCAACTCGGCCGGCGCCACCGAGACGCTCTTGAGCGTGCCCAGCACGTCCGTGAACCACAGCCGAACGAACCGGATGTCCCGCTCTTCCAGCGTGCGGAGGACGAACTCCTGCTGACGGTCCACTTCCCCAACCCCTCGCGACACTCTTTTGTCCGCCTTGGCCGGGCTGCCCCGGCCTGATCGCCCAGTCTTACCGGGCCTGGTTACGCAGACGTTACGCGAACTGCCGCCGGCCGTCCCCTCGTGTCCCGCCCGGCGAGCGTGTGCGCCCCGGCGGTGCCGCCCCGCGTCCGCCGTCCGGACGGCCGGGCCCCTGCCGTCGCGGCCTCGCGGACGCCCGTCGCGGCAGGTGGCGGCAATCTCGTCCGAGGGTACGGATTGTCGCCCGGAGCCTGGGGCAAGATGAAGGCATGCCCACCCTGCGTCTCGCCCTGTCCCAGGTCAACCCGAGCGTCGGCGACCTCGCCGGCAACGCGGCCCTGGTCCGCAGCTGGACTCGCCAGGCCGCCGATGCCGGTGCCCAGTTGGTGCTCTTCCCGGAGATGATGCTGACCGGCTACCCGGTCGAGGATCTGGTCTTCCGGCGTTCCTTCGTCGCCGCGTCCCAGGCCGCCGTCGAGCGGCTCGCCGCGGACCTGGCCGCCGACGGCCTCGGGGAGTTGCCGGTCGTGGTCGGCTACCTGGACGCCGACGGGCCGCCGCAGGTCAGCGGTGACGCCGAGCCGGGCCGGGGGGCCCGCAACGCCGCCGCGCTGTTGCACCGGGGCACCGTGGCCGCCCGCTACTTCAAGCACCACCTGCCCAACTACGGGGTCTTCGACGAGGACCGCTACTTCGTCTCCGGCGACACGCTGACAGTGGTGCGGATCGGCGGCGTGGACGTCGCGTTGACCATCTGCGAGGACCTGTGGCAGGCCGGCGGTCCGTTCGCCGCGGCCCGGCAGGCCGGCGTCGGCCTGGTGGTCAACATCAACGGCTCGCCGTACGAGCTGAACAAGGACGACATCCGGCTGCCGCTGGTGCGCCGCCGGGCCGCCGAGGCGGGCGCCACCATCGCGTACGTCAACATGACCGGCGGGCAGGACGAGCTGGTCTTCGAGGGCGACTCGATGATCGTCACCGCCGACGGTGAGCTGCTCACCAGGGCCCCGCAGTTCGTCGAGCACCTGCTCGTACACGACGTCGAACTGCCGGCCGCCACCGCCGCGACGACCACGGAGACGGTCGCGGACGGCATGCGCATCCTGCACAGCGCACTCGACGGCATTCCGGCCGCGCCGACCGGCCCGGCCGCCACCGGCGGTCTGATCGAGCCGGTGGCCGACGAGGCCGAGGTGTGGCAGGCACTGGTGCTGGGCCTGCGCGACTACGTCAACAAGAACCGGTTCCCGTCGGTGGTGCTCGGGCTCTCCGGCGGCATCGACTCGGCGGTGGTGGCGGCGTTGGCCGTCGACGCCCTCGGGCCGGACCGGGTGGTCGGCGTGTCGCTGCCCAGTCAGCACTCCTCGGAGCACTCCCGGGAGGACGCCGCCGACCTGGCCAAGCGCACCGGCCTGGACTACCGCGTCGAGCCGATCCAGCCGATGGTGGACGGTTTCCTGGCCAACCTGTCGCTGTCCGGGGTGGCCGTGGAGAACCTCCAGGCCCGGGTCCGGGGCGTGATCCTGATGGCCCTGTCGAACCAGGAGGGCCACCTGGTGCTGACCACCGGCAACAAGAGTGAGCTGGCGGTGGGCTACTCCACGCTGTACGGGGACTCGGTGGGCGGTTTCAACCCGGTCAAGGACGTCTGGAAGACGCTGATCTGGCGGCTCGCCAAGTGGCGCAACCGGGACGCGGAGCGGCGCGGTGAGACCGCCCCGATTCCGGAGAACTCGATCGGCAAGCCGCCGAGCGCCGAGCTGAGCCCGGGCCAGCTCGACAGCGACACCCTGCCCGACTACGACGTGCTGGACCCGATCCTGATCGGGTACGTCGACGGTGACCTCGGCCGTGACGGGCTTGTCGAGTCGGGCCACGACCCGGCGGTGGTGGACAAGGTGCTGCGGCTGGTGGATACCGCCGAGTACAAGCGACGCCAGTCGGCCCCGGGCACGAAGATCTCCATGAAGGCGTTCGGCCGGGATCGCCGCCTGCCGATCACCAACCGGTGGCGCGAGCACGGCTGAGGCGTACACCTGGGGGTGCCGGGTCGGTGGCGCGGCCCGGCGTCGCCTCGCGCGGGCCGCGCGGCGCGGACCTCGCGCGGTCCAGTGATATCTCGCACTGGGCCCTGCCGTCACCCCGTCTCGCGGTGCGACGATCGCGACGGAACCCGGGGACCGCGCAGGCGGCCTCGAGGAAGGGAGACAGAGATGGTGGAGTCCACTCCGAGCGAGGTGACCGCCCTGTACGGCGGGCCGGTCACCCGTCGGGTCCGCACCCGCGATCTGATCGCCGCCAAGGAGCGCGGCGAACGGTGGCCGATGCTGACCTCGTACGACCAGTACACCGCGGGGATCTTCGACCAGGCCGGCGTCCCGGTGCTGCTGGTCGGCGACTCGGCCGCGAACAACGTCTTCGGCTACGAGACGACCCTGCCGGTCACCGCCGACGACCTGCTTCCGCTGGTCCGGGCCGTGGTCCGCTCGACCCGGCAGGCGCTCGTCGTCGGTGACCTGCCGTTCGGCTCCTACGAGGAGGGCCCGGCGCAGGCGCTGCGCACCGCCGTCCGGTTCATGAAGGAGGGTGGCTGCCACGCGGTGAAGCTGGAGGGTGGCCGTCGCTGCGCCGCGCAGATCGCCGCGATCGTCGGTGCCGGCATTCCGGTGATGGCACACATCGGCTTCACCCCGCAGAGTGAGCACACCCTCGGTGGCTACCGCGTGCAGGGCCGGGGCGACACCGCCGACGAGGTGCTCGCCGACGCCCGGGCGGTGGCGGAGGCGGGCGCGTTCGCGGTGGTGCTGGAGATGGTGCCCGGTGAGGTGGCCAAACGGATCACCCATGACCTGGCGATCCCCACCGTCGGCATCGGCGCCGGCCCGGACACCGACGCCCAGGTGCTGGTCTGGCAGGACATGGCCGGCCTGCGCACCGGTAGGGCGCCACGTTTCGTCAAGCGGTACGCGGACCTGGCCGGCGCCCTCACCGACGCCACCCGCCGCTTCGCCGACGAGGTCCGTGGCGGCGAGTTCCCGACCGCCGAGCACACCTTCTAGGGCCTGATCGACTCGGCTTTGCCGAAAACGCGGTGTCCCTGACCTCGGGACACCGCGTTTTCAGGAAACCGGAGTGGATCACGCCGCCCGAGAGGACTCAGAGGTCCGTGACGCGGATGCCGGCGTGCGCCTTGTAGCGCTTGTTGATGGCGATCAGATTCGCGGTGAACGCCTCGATCTGGTGGGCGTTGCGCAACCGGCCGGCGTAGATGCCGCGCATTCCGGGGATCCGGGCCGCGAGCGCCCCGACGATGTCGACGAGTTCGCGGTCCTCGGTGCAGATCAGCACGTCGAGGTCGATCCGGTCGACCTCGGGGTCGGCCAGCAGCGGGGCGCTGACGTGGTTGAACGCCGCGCAGACGCGGGAGTCGGGCAGCAGCGCGGCAGCCTGCTGCACGGCGCTGCCCTCGGCGACGGTGAGCGCGTACGGGCCCTGCTTGTCGAAGCCCAACGGGTTGACACAGTCGACCACGATCGTCCCGGCGAGCGGCTCGGCGAGTGCGGCGACTGTCGCGGCGTGCCCGTCCCACGGCACCGCGATGATCACCACGTCGCTGCGGCGGGCCACCTCGTCGTTGGCCGCGCCGGTGATGCGCACGTCGGCCGGCATCCGGGGCAGCGCGGCGATCTCGGCGGCGGACTCGGCGGCCCGCTCCGCGGACCGGGAACCGATCAGCACCGTCTGCCCGGCTCGGGCGAGCCGGTAGGCGAGGCCACGTCCCTGATCGCCGGTGCCACCGATGATGCCGACCGTCAGCCCGGACACGTCGGGCAGCGTGCTCGCGTCGTATGCCATGGGCTCATCCTCGCAAACCGTCCGGCCGGTCAGCAGCGGCAGTCGCTGTGACAATCCCCGCTGCCGGCGGGCCCGCCGCCCGCGACGCCATCCCGGAGACGGGCGGGACCGCCGCGAGTCGGCTCAGGCCAGCTCGAACAGCACGGTGCGGGCTGCCGGGTCGGCGGTGACCAGGCGGACCCGGACCCGCTCGCCGAGCGGCAGGTCGCCGTGGCAGCGGGCACGGACCGGTGGGGTGTCCAGGGCGACGGTGCCGCCGGGCGGGCGGGGCCGGGACTTGCCGTTGGGTGGGGCGTCGACGTCGAGCACGGCCGCGTCGAAGGTCTCCCCCACCCGGTCGGCCAGCAGCACCGCCTCGGCCAACTCCACCGCGCCCCGGGCAGCCGCCGAGGCGATCCGGTCGGTGCTGGCCATCACCTCGGGCAGCCGGGGCAGCGCCGCGCGTGCCCAGTCGGGCACGTCCCGGCCCGTGTGCAGGGCCAGGCAGACCTCTGTGGCGTACCGGTCGGCCAGGCGTCGCAACGGTGCCGTGACGTGGGCGTACGCGGCGGCCACACCGCCGTGCTCCGGCTGCTCCGGCCGCGTGCCGTCGAAGGCGGTGTACGCGGCGCCGCGCATCAGCTCGGCCGCCTGGTCGATGAAGGCCGCGGAGCGCGGCTGCGCGGCGTCCAGGCTGGCGATCACCTCGCCGGGGCCCGCGCCGTCCGGCCAGTGCACGCCGAGCGGTGCGGCGGCCGCCCGCAGCCGCCGCACCGCCTCCGGTTTCGGGGCGGGCATCGTCCGCAGCAGGCCGATCCCACCGGCCAGCATGATGTCGGCGGCGGCCATGCCGGTCAACAGGGAGATCTGCGCGTTGTGCTCCTCCATCGGCACCGGCCCGCGCAGCACCAGCCGCCAGCCGTCGCCGTCGGGCTCCACGTCCTGCTCGGGCAGCGGCAGGTTGATGGCCCCGCGGCGCAGCCCCCGGGCGGTCAGCCGCTCGCCGATCTCGGGCAGCAGCGCGATCGGCTCGGGCAGTCGCCCGGCGTCGGCCGCCGCCTGCACCCCGGCGTAGTCGAGTTTGGCGCGGCTGCGCACCAGTGCGCGTTCCAGCTCGACGGCTACCGTGCCGCCGTCGGCGTCCAGGTCGATGGTCCACACCACGGCGGCCCGGTCGTCGTCCGGCAGGAGGCTGGCCGCGCCCTCGCTGAGCGTCAGCGGGTGCAGCGGCACGTGACCGTCGGGCAGGTAGACCGTCTGCCCGCGCCGCCAGGTCTCCTCCTCCAGCGCGCCACCCGGCTCGACGTGCGCGGCGACGTCCGCGATCGCGTACCGCACCCGGTAGCCGCCGCCCGGACGGCGGGCGAGGTGCATCGCCTGGTCCAGGTCACGCGAGCTGGCCGGGTCGAGCGTGACGAACGGCACGTCGGTGCGGTCGACGGAGGGCCGCGGCGGCGCGGCGGCTGCCGCGTCGGCCTCCCGTTGGGCGGCCGCCGGGAAGCCCTCGGGCAGACCAAACTCGCGGCGCAGCGCGCCGAAGTCGATGCGGGGCGCGAGTACGCGTCGAATGACCACGGGCCAATCCTGACAGCGCCGACGGTGATCCGCTTCCGGTGACCGGCCGAGATCTCCGCCGAGCCGCGGCACCGACCGCCCCGCTCGGAGCGGCGTGCGCACCCGCCACCTCAGCAGCGGCGTCGCGGCGGGTCCACGGGACAAGCCGAGCCGAGACGCACCTGTGCTCAGCCGGTCGCCTTCCGGGCGGTGCTGCGCGTACTCCGGGGGGCGGTGGCTCGGGCGGCCACCGGGCGGGCCGGCGACTTGCGGGCCGTCACCTTGCGGGCCGGCACCTTGGCCGCTGTGGTCTTCTTCGCCGGGGCCTTCTTCGCCGCCGCCTTGCGGGCGGTGCTCGACGACGTGCCCGTCGCCTTCGCGGCCGGCGCCTTCTTCGCGGCGGCCTTGCGGACGCCACCGCTCGGGCGGGTGGAAGCGGCCTTCTTCGCCGTGGTCTTCTTGGCCGGGGCCTTCTTCGCCGGGGCCTTCTTCGCCGGGGCCTTCTTGGCGGCCGTCTTCCGCACCGGGGACGCCTTGGTCGCGGCCTTGCGAGCCGGTGCCTTCGCCGCGGCGGTGGTCCTCTTCGCCGCCGACGCCGTGGTCTTCTTCGCGGCGCTCGTCGTCTTCTTCGCGGCCGACGCCGTGGTCTTCTTCGCGGCGCTCGTGGTCTTCTTCGCCGTGCCCGTCGCTCTGGTCGCGGCGGTGGTGCTCTTGCGTGCCGTGGACGCGGGGGCACGCTTCGCGGCGGTCGTCGTCTTGCGGGTGGCGGTCGAGGTCTTCGCCGGGGCCTTCCGAGCCGCCACGCTGGTCGTGGTCGCGGCCCTCTTCGTCGCGCCGGCCTTGGCGGCGGCGGTGGTCTTGGTCGCGGCGGTGGTCCTGCTCGCGACGGTCTTGGTCGGGGCCTTCTTCGCCGGGGCCTTCTTCGCCGCCGTGGTGGTCTTCTTCGCCGGGGCGCGCCCCGCACCGCCGGCGGCCTTCCGGGCCGGCGCCTTCGCCGCGGCGGCCCCGGCGGTGGACCTGCGCACGGGGGTGGTCCGGCTCGCCGCCGTGTTCCGTTCGGCCGCGGCGGTCTTCTTCGCGGTGGTGCGTCGGACGGTCGGACGGGTGGTGGCCTGCTGTGCTTCGGCCATCGTGGTTCCCTCCTCGGGGGCGTGCTCTCGCGTGCGTCCTCGCGGAGCACGAAATACCTCGGCACGGGCCGTCCCGCGCCGTCTACTTGTCCTCCCCGGCCCAACGAGCGTCCTCGGCGTCCCACGCCTCGTTGCGCTCCTGCACTCGTTGCAGGGCGTTCTCCGCGTCGGCCGCCGAGTTGTACGGGCCGAGAACATGCTTCGCCGGACACACGTCGGCGTCCGTCTCGACCCGGTGGTGCCGGGTGCACCAGTAGAAATGCCCACCACGTCCGCTGTCGCTCATGGGAATCACTGTGCACCGGGAACCGACCGGCCGCCACCGGATCGCGCAAGTCGCCGACCCTCTCCACAGTAGATATGCATCGGCCCGGGCGGGGCAGAACACCCGAAATAGGTCGATCGGGTTGGCCCGCGCGGCGGCTGGCCAGCGGGGGTCGCGGCCTATGATCACCCGATGGCGACACCGGACTACATCGTGGGGTTGCGCAAGCACGTCGGTCACGACCTGCTCTGGCTGCCGAGCGTCAGCGCCGTCGTTCGCAACGACGCCGGCGAGCTGCTGCTCGGCCAACGTGCCGACGACGGCCGCTGGTCGGTGGTCAGCGGCTTCGTCGAGCCGGGCGAGCAGCCGGCCACCGCGCTGGTGCGCGAGGTGCGCGAGGAGACCGGCCTGGAGGTGGCGCCGGTGCGCCTGTCCAGCGCCGTCTCGCATCCGCACACCTACCCCAACGGTGACAGTTGCGAGTACCTGAATCTGGGCTTCCTGTGCCGGCTCGTGAGCGGCACCGCCCGGGTCAACGACGACGAGTCGCTGGCCGTGGGGTGGTTTTCGGTGGACCGGCTGCCCGAGTTGGACAAGCACGCCCTGCTGGTCATCGCGTACGCGCTGCGCGAGAAGCAGGTGGCCGGTTACCTGGAGCCGGGCACGACGTGGGACGACGTGCCCGACTGAGGTTCACACCGGGGTCGGT
Source organism: Micromonospora sp. NPDC049230 (assembly GCF_040647875.1). Taxonomy (NCBI): domain Bacteria; kingdom Bacillati; phylum Actinomycetota; class Actinomycetes; order Micromonosporales; family Micromonosporaceae; genus Micromonospora; species Micromonospora sp. NPDC049230. The sequence continues at coordinate 213,611 of NZ_JBEZCZ010000001.1, read as the reverse complement.
GTGAGGGCGACCGGCGCGGTGGGCGCGGACCGCGCGGCCCGGATGGTGTACGCGAGCGCGTACGGCGTGCAGGCCAGGTAGAGCATCGGTTCCGCCAGCACGTGCTCGGTGATGATTCCGAAGATCTCCCACGGGATGGCGGGCCGGGGTAGGCCGATGTTCCAGTCTGTCCAGGCGGCGAGGAGCCACAGCGGCGCGGAGCCGCGGTCGATGCTGTCCACTGGTGTCGGACCGATGACCGGCCCGGCGCGGCTGCCCGCCGAGATGGCGTCGACAACGGCGAGAACCACCGCGAGGTCGGCGACGGCGAGTGCGCCGAGGATGCCCACCCACCAGGCCGCGCGGAGGCGGTTGCGGGCGGCGAGGCTCGCCGCGGCCCAGAGGACGAGCGTCAGACCGGCCAACCAGAGCAGCAGCCCGGGGACCGAGGTGGCCAGGTCTTCCGGGACGAGGGCGGACAGCAGCACGACCACTGTCACGCCGATGGGCAGCACCACGCCGAGCGCGATGCGCAGCGGGCCGTCGAGTGCGCCGTGCCGGGCCCAGCGCGCGGCGACCATCGCCAATAGCACCGCCAGCACGACGGTGAGCGCCGTCCAGATTGGCTGCTGTGCCCGCTGCGGCCAGCTCACTCCCGCCAGCCAGGGCTGAAGCGGGTCCAGCGCGTACGCGCCGCCGAGCACGATCCCGACGCAGGCGATCGGGGACAGCAGCAGAGCCGCAGCGGTACGGCCGACTCGACCGCGCAGCAGGCGGCGGTCGACGACCGGAGCGCCGGCCCGACTGACCGCGAGGCTCACCGCGAAGCCCAGCATCGTCGTCCAGCGACCGCTCTCGGCGAGCACGTGCACCTCGGCGGCCCACTCGCGGCGCAGATCCTCGCGGACGTCGGCCGGCCACCGACGCGCGGCCATCTCCAACAGCAGCTCGGCGGCGCGACGGGTCACCACGCCGGCGCGCCGGTCGGCTCGGTGCCACCCCACGAGGGACGACCGTCGGGGATCGCGGCACGCAGGTCGGCGAGCGTCCGCCGGGCCTGCGCCGCGCCTTCGGCGGTCAGCCGGTAGTAGCGACGGGCCGGCCGGCCAGCCTGGACCGGGTCGATCGGCTCCCAGTCGGCGGCCAGCCAGCCGGCCTCTCGCAGCCGGTGCAGCACCGGGTAGAGGGTGCCGCTGGGCAGGCCGGTCAGTCGCATCAGGTCCAGCCCGTAGCGCTGCTCGTCGGGCTCGGCGAGCAGCGCCGCGAGCACCTTGGCGACCGGAATGGTGATCCGCACCCCACCACTGTATCGGAACTCTACATAGGGGTGGGGGTCCTCTCGACCGGGAACCACAGCTCGGCGTCGGCCTCGGTGCCGTCCGCGGACACCCGGACCCGGGAGATCTCCGGTCCGGGTCGGCTGCGGTACGGGTTGGACGGAAACCACTGGGTGAACACGTCGCGCCACAGGTGCTGCACGGCCTGCGGAAACGCCCCGGAGGTGGTGAACACCGCCCACGTGCCGGCCCGCACCGGCAGCGCGTCCAGATCCTCCGGTGGCACGGCGCCGGTGACCACGCCGTGCCAGTAGTCCAGCTCGGCGCCCTCCTGGCGGCCGTCGGCGAGGTTGTCGCTGACGTTGACGATCCCCTTCGGTTCCTGGTCGGAGAGCGCCTCGATCCGCGCGGTCGTCTCCGTGTCGATGCTCCGGACGAACGCGACGATCGCCGGGTTCATCCCCTCGTGCACAAGGGGGACCCGGGCCTTGCGCCCCACCAGCGTGAACGCGTCCTTGTCGACGATTCGGTACTCCATGCTGCCGCTCCCTTCGACGGTGAGTCGGAAGGACATCCGGGGCTGGGCACGCAACGCTGCCCCCGTACGCCGAGCCTCTCCGGGCCCCACGCCGTGCACGGCGTGGAACGCACGGGCGAACGCCTCCGCCGAGCCGTAGCCGTGGTGCACCGCGACGTCGAGCAACGTCCGCTCCCCCGCCAGCACGTCCGCACCGGCGACGGTGAGCCGACGTCGCCTGATGTACTCCGACAGCGGCATCCCGGCCAGCGCGGAGAACAGCCGTCGGAAGTGGTACTCCGACGTCAGCGCGATCCGCGCCAGCTCGGCCACCTCGATCCTGCGGTCGAGGTGCCGCTCGATGTACGCCATGGCCTCGTTGAGCCGATCCAGCACCCGGCACTCCTTCCCTTTCGAGCACCGACGCTAGGTCGCGGAGCCGGTGGCCCACCCGACATCCGATGCCCGCATCGGTCGGGTACGGCCGCACGATCGCCACCGTCGACGCCGCGCTACCTCGCGGAGAGAGCCTCGGCGAGGTGTGCACCCTCGCGCTGTTGCTGCATGATCCAGGTGGGCACGGGCTCGGCCAGCAGGCCCACCACCTCCCAGCCGGCCCGGCGGTACAGCGCGACGTTGCCCGGCTTGCTGGTCTCCAGGATCGCCGGCAGGCCGTCGGCGGCGGCACGATCCAGCCCAGCCCGCATGACGGCACGACCCCACCCGCGTCCGGCGCTGCCCGGGTGGGTGCCCAGGACGCCGAGATACCAGAACGGGTACGTCGGCAGCGCGGCGTGCACGGCGTCGTCGTAGCCCTGGACGCGGACCAGCACGTCGGCGGGGTAGTGAGCGGAGAGCCCGTCGTCCAGGGTGGCATGGTCCTCGGCTGGTGGCTCCCAGATGGCGACGGACGCGCCCCCACCGATAGTCCAGATCGACGAGCGGTGCACCCGCTTGTCGAAGAGGTTCCCGAAGAAGGTGGCGGCGTGGCGCGGGTAGGTCTCGTCGTCGGGGAACAGGTGCCGCAGGATGGGATCCCTGACGAATGCGGCGACCAGCGTACCGATGACCGCGCCGCGGTCCGCTGGGGTGGCGATGGTGATCTCGGGCGTTGTCACAGCAGTCGATGCTATCCGGGGGTGGGCGCGCGTCAGCCGAAGGTGAAGGCGTACGCCTCGGCCCCGGGCTCACCGAACGTGACCTCCAGGGTCCGCTCACCGACCGCGCCGTCCTGGCGGACGAGCTGGTAGAGGCGGCCGTCCTCCAGCACACCGTTGCCGTCGGCGTCGACGTCGACGCCGTGCGACGGGCCGGGCGCCGCGCCGTCGAGCAGCACCCGGAACGGGATCGGCGCTCCCGCCCCGGGGGCCAGCACGAGATGCGCGTCGCGGGCGTGGAACCGGAAGGCGATGCCGCCGCCGGCCCGGTCGAGCGTGACGTTCTCCGACCCGATCGTCCACTCCCCCGCCAGGGCCCACGTGTTGACGCCCAGGCTCTCCGGCACCTGGTAGGCGCGGCGTTCGTCGAGCGCCGGGCCGTTCGGCGACGCGAAGTGTTCGCCGCGACGGAAACCGAGGTACGTCTCGGGGGTGCGCAGGTTGGTCCAGTCGGCCTCCGCCTCCGGGCCGACCCCCTCGACGGGTACGGGGTCGCGCTCGATGCCGAGCAGTTGCTGGAGCACCCGCTCGGACTGCTCGTAGCGCCCCTCACCGAAGTGCTCGTCGCGGATGACCCCGTCGGTGTCGACGAAGTAGAGCGCCGGCCAGTAGTGGTTGTCGAACGCGCTCCAGATCGCGTAGTCGTTGTCGACAGCCACCGGGTAGTCGATCGATCGCGCCGCGACCGCCCGCCGCACCCAGTCGACCTCGTGCTCGAACGCGAACTCCGGCGTGTGCACCCCGACGACGATCAGCCCGTCGTCGCGGTACGCCTGCGACCACGCACGCACGTACGGCTCCTGGCGCAGCCAGTTGATGCAGGTCAGCGTCCAGAAGTTGACAAGGACGACGCGCCCGCCCAGGTCGGCGGGGCCGAGTGGCTCGGAGTTGAGCCACTCGGCCGCCCCGTTGAGCGCGGGCAAATGCACGGCCATCTAGCGCAGCGACCGGAAGGCGGTGCGAAGCTCCTCGGAGAAGATCTTCGGCTGTTCCCAGGCCGCGAAGTGCCCACCCACGTCGAGCTTGTTGTAGTAGATGAGATTGGAGTACGCCTGCTCGGCCCAACTCTGCGGCGCCTCGTACAGCTCGTCGGGAAAGACGCTCACGGCGACCGGGATGGTCACGCCCTTGGCTGCGAAGAACGACAGTTTGTTCTCCGCGTACAGGCGGGACGCGGAGACCGCGGTGTTCGTCAGCCAGTAAAGCGAGATGTTGTCCAGGATGTCGTCGCGGGTGAGGCCCGCCTTGGCGCCGTCGAAGACCTGCGCGATCAGGGCGAGACTCTTCGCGTCATGGTCGAGCAGGAAGGACGCCAGTCCGACCGGGGAATCCGCCAGAGCGGTGAGTGTCTGCGGCCGTGTCGCCATCATGAGGGCGTACGCGACGTGTTTCCAGACGTAGTTGGCTTCCTCGGCGGCGCGCATCTCGTCGGCGGACAGACCGGACGGCAACGAGCCCATGGCGTTGTTCGCGCCAGTGGTGTCGCCCTGGAACAACAGGTCGATCTCGGATGGGATCGCACCGGGCATGTTGGTGTGGATGCCGAGCAGTTCCGCGGGCGCCTGGAGGCCCATCTGATCCACGATGACCGCGCCCCAGTCGCCCCCCTGCGCGACGAACCGCGTGTAGCCCAGACGCGTCATCAGCTCGGTCCAGGCGGTTGCGATCTTCTGCGGGTTCCACCCGGGCGTGGTCGGCTTGGCGGAGAAGCCGTGGCCCGGCAACGACGGGATCACCAGGTGGAAGGCGTCCGACGCGCTGCCGCCGTGTGCGGTGGGATCGGTGAGCGGTTCGATGATCTTCAACTGCTCGATCACCGACCCGGGCCAGCCGTGGGTGACGATGAGCGGCAGCGCGTCCTCGTGCCTGGAGCGCACGTGGATGAAGTGGATGTCCACCCCGTCGATGGTGGTCATGAACTGCGGTAGGGCGTTCAGTCGCGCCTCGACAGTGCGCCAGTCGTACTCGTTCTCCCAATAGCGGGCGACGGCCTGGATTGTCGCGAGTGGCACGCCCTGCGACTGGTCGTCCACCGTCTCCTTGTCCGGCCAGCGGGTCGCCTTGATGCGCCTCGTCAGGTCATCAAGGTCGGCTTGCGGAATGTCGACGCCGAAGGGCCGAATCTCCGTCGTACCGGGACGGGTCTTGGTTTTGACAGCCATGCGTGTTCCTCTCCGTCTAGGTTTGCGCCTCGTGAGGAGAAAACATGGGGTGAAGGCACTGCCCGGACTTCTGTGCCAATTCGAGATGGGCACGCCGCCGCCATATCTCGGAGCCTAGAACGCCGCACCCCGCACCCGTGGCGATACGCCGTCAGTGCGCCCCGGGTGCCGCGACCGCGTGTTCGGCGGCGCGGCTGACCTGCTCCCAGCCGGCCCAGGTGTCCATCCGCCGGCGGGAGATGTCGAACGCCAGGTCGTACACCATGCTCCCGAGCAGGAGCCGCAGCGGCGGGTCGTCGCTGTCGACCAGGCGCAGCAACGCCTCGGCGGCCAGCCGGGGCGCACTGTCGATCGAGCTGTCCGCCCACTGCCGCTCCAACTCGGCCCGCAGCGGCGCGTAGGCCGGCAGGGGCGTGGTGGCGCTCAGGCTGCTGTAGAGGTCGGTCCAGTATCCGCCCGGCTGCACGATGCTGAGCTTGACGCCGAAGGCCGCCGCTTCCATCGCCAGCGCCTCGCTCATGCCCTCCAGGGCGAACTTGCTCGCGCTGTACAGACCGGTGCTCGGAAAGCCGCCGAGGGCGGCGATGCTGGAGATCTGCACGAGGTGGCCGGACCGCTGGGCCCGCAGGTGTGGCAGCACGGCCTGACTGACCCACAGCGCGCCGAAGAGGTTGACCTCGAACTGGGCGCGCGCCTGCGCCTCGGTGAACTCTTCGATCATGCCCATGGACAGGGCGCCGGCGTTGTTGACGACGATGTCGAGGTGTCCGAAGTGCTGGACGGCGGTGTGCACGGCGGCGATGACCGCCGCCCGGTCGGTCACGTCGAGGGTCAGGGCCAGCAGCCGGTCGGCGTGCCGCTCGTCGAAGTCGTCGCTCGCGACGGTCCGGGCGGCGGCGACCACCCGGTCACCCCGGTCGAGCGCGGCGGCGGCGAACGCGCGGCCCAGACCGCGGCTGGCGCCGGTGATGAACCAGGTACGCATGTCGGTCTCCATCCTCGAAGCGAGACGAGACGGTCCGTCTCGTTATGCCAGAAGAATAGGCCCGCACTGGGCACCCGTCAAGACGAGACGGTCCGTCTCGTTGCTGGTATCGTGCCGCCTCATGACGCCCAACACGGCACGCCGGCGGGAGACCTCCCGACGCGCCATCCTCAGCGCGGCCTTCGACCTGCTCCAGGAGGTCGGGTACGCGAAGGTCAGCATCGAGGGCATCGCCACGCGCGCCGGCGTCGGCAAACAGACCATCTACCGCTGGTGGCCGTCCAAGGGCGCTGTCATCTTCGACGCGTTCCTCCTGCTCAGCGAGGCCACCGAGGGTGGGCCGCCGACCCTGCCGGACACCGGCGACCTGGCGGCGGACCTGACCCTGGTGCTGCGCGCCACCGTCGAGGAGCTGAACGATCCCCGGTACGAGCAGCCGATGCGCGCGCTGGCCACCGAGATCGCCCACGACCCCGAGCTGGCGGCGGTCTACGCCGAGCGCCTGGACGGGCCGCTGAAGGAGGCCAAACGGCAGCGCCTGCGCAGCGCCCAGCGGGCCGGCCAACTCGCCGGGGACATCGACCTCGACGTGGCGGTGGACCTGATCTGGGGACCGGTGTTCAGCCGCTGGCTGCAACGCGGTGGGCCGCTCACCGCCGAGTACGCCGACCTCGTCGTCACCACCGCCCTGAACGGACTGCGCCCCCGCCAATCCGCCGAGTGACGATCGCTGGGACGGCTTTGCGCCGCCCCCGCGCCATGCGGCAACATCAGGCGCCGTGACGGCACCAGGCACGGCCCCCGACGACGACAACGGCACACCTCGGTCGAGTCGGCGGGTCAGACACTGGCTGGCCGGCGCCGGGGTCACCGCGCTGGCGGCAGTACTCGGCATCACCCTCGCCGTCCGTGGCGGCGCCGCCCCGGCCTGCGCCGCCCCGCCGACCGGCAACGCCGTCCACAAGGGAAAGGCCAGCTTCTACGACGCGGGCCGCTCGGGCGGCACCTGCTCCTTCCCGGGCCCGCCGGCGGACCGGCTCTACGTGGCCCTCGGCGCGTCCGCGTACGCCGGGTCGGCGGCCTGCGGCAGCTACCTGGACGTGAGCGGCCCGAAGGGCAAGGTGCGGGTCCTGGTCATGGACCAGTGCGGCGGGTGCGGCACCGGCAAGATCGATCTCTCCGACGAGGCGTTCGCCAAGATCGCGGACCGGGCGCAGGGCATCGCGTCGGTGACGTACCGCGCGGTGGTGAACCCGCCACTCGACGGCGGCCTCACCTTCCGGATGAAGAGCGGCGCCTCGCGGTACTGGTTCGCGGTGCAGGTCGGCAACCACGGCAACCCGCTGCGCTCGGTCGAGGCGGCGGGACCGGGCGGCGGCTTCCGCAAGGCGGCCCGGCAGAGCGACAACTACTGGACCGTCGAGGACGGCCTCGGCCCCGGGCCCTTTCGCATCAGGGTCACCGACGTGTACGGGCGTCAGGCCACCGCCACCGGCATCCGGATGACCCCTCAGCGGGTCCAACGCAGCACGGCTGCCCTCGCCAGTGCCGCCCCACCCAGCGCTGTGTCCCCGCCGACTCCCACGACTGCGCCCTCGCCGACCCCGACAGAGTCGGCCGCACCGACGGCGACAGTCGAGGCGCTCGCCGGTGCCGCCCCGCTCGACCGTCCGCGCTGCTGACCCGCCGGCTTGACCGGCGCGGCCGGCGGACCAGGGACAGCCACCCGAGGAACCTGGCCGGCATCGCGGGCGGCACCGGACGCGGCCCCAGGCCGGACTATGATCGCCCGCTGTGACAGCCAGATGGTTCGAGGGCGACGCGGCCCATGGAGGCGACCTGGCGGCCGCGCAGCCGGCCCGGCGTTCCACCGGACGATCAGTGGCTCTCGCGGCGCTGGCCGCGGTGCTCGTGCTCACCGGCTGTTCGAACGGCCCGGCCGGCCCGCCGACCGCCGGGGCCACCCCGCCACGCTCGACGAGCGGGCTGGGTCAGGCGCCGGATGTGCAGCCCGGCGAGTCAGGTTCGGTCAGCGCCGACGAGGCGCAGCGCCGGCGCCTCACCGCGGCGGCCACCCTGGTCACGACCAAACCGGGGGTCCTCGGCATCCTGGTGCGGGACCGGCGGACCGGCGATCTCTGGCAGGCAGGGACCACCGACCATCCGATCTGGACAGCCTCCACCATCAAGCTCGCGATGGCCGTGGGCCTGCTGGAGCGTGCCCGTGCCGGCGAGATCACACTCGACGCCACCGCACGCCGGCAGATCGCCGACATGCTCAGCGTCTCCTCCGACGACGCGGCGACCGCCCTGTGGAACCGCTACGGCCGCGACAGCCAACTCAAACGCTTCCAGCAGCGCTACGGGATGACAGGGCTGACCACCGTCGCCGGCTACTCGCGCTTCTGGGGACACCTCAAGTGCACGGCGGACGATCTACAACGGTTGATGTCGTACGTGCTGGACCGCCTCGACCCGACCGACCGGGCCTACCTCCTCGACGCGATGCGCTCGGTCGGCTCGATCCAGCACTGGGGCGTGTGGGCGGCCGGCGCCACACAGCAGCCCGGCACCAAGAACGGCTGGTCGATCGAGCCAGACCCGGGCGGTAAGCACTGGGTCACCAACACCGTGGGATTCGCCGGCGACGGCCAGCGTTATGTCGTCGCCATCATGTACCAACTCCCACCCGGCAAGACGATCGACGCGGGGGTGCACACGGTGAGCGACCTGGTCGCCACCGTCTTCGGGGCGCGGACCCCGGCGCGGGTCACCGTGCCGGACCCCAGCACCGGGCTCTGAGGACGACGCCCCCATCCCGGCTCACCGGAACGGGCGCGCGAGGATCGCGAACAGCGTCCGGAGCAGCACCACCACGCGGTACACCGCGTAGACGAGCCACGCGAAGAACAGGCCGGCGGCGGTGGCGAGCAGGGCGGGCCCCACGACTGTCGTCTGCTCGACCACCCCGCCACCCGCGATCATGACGGTGACCACGACACCGAGCAGCACGACGGCACGCCCCACCCCCTTCGCCGCCTCCCACACGGCGGTCGCGTGTGCGCGGGCCGGTAGGGCTCCCGACGAGGGCAGGGTGGGCGACGCGACGGATGCCGGTGCCCGCGCCGCCAGCTCGTCGAGCTGCCGACCCGCGGCACGGTCCCGTTCGTCGGCGGAGCGACGCAGGACCGCCTCCAGTGCCCGCAGGTCGTCCCGATCGCGAAGCAGCCCGGTGCGGGGATCGGCGAGGAGCAGCAGAGGCACCGGAGGTTCCTCGTCAGCCGAGCGGACGAGCACCCACGCCCTACCGAAGCCGCTGAGCTGACCGGGTCGCCGCACCCGGACGATCCCCGACAGCAGGCTGATCCGGGGCGCCGTCGGGTCAGGACCAAGCATGAGGCCGGAGCCGTCGATCATCGCCTCCCCGTCGACCAGGTCCCGGCAACTCTCGGTGAATCGCCGAGCCAGGGTGGTGACAAAGCCGACCACCACCAGGGACACGACCAGCACGATGACGCCGAGCAGCTCGTTGCGCAGTGCCGCCGCGTCGATCAGCAGCAGCGGAGGAACGAGGACGAACAGGTACCAGCCGGCGAACAGCAGGGCCCGACGCCGGTCCAGCCACCGCACCAGCCGGGCACGGTCGGGCTCGTCCGGAAAGCGCCGCAGGGGGACCGCGTCGGTCGGCAGGACCGGTTGTCGACACAGATCGTGCAACAGTTCGCCCGCCAACACCGCCAGGTCCCGCGCGAACTGCCCCTCCTCGTATTTCACCTCGCGGAGTTCGAACAGTTCGATGGCCGCCCGACCGTCCACCGGGTTCTTCTCGGGCAACGCGACGCCCAGGCGCACCCCGGCGGCGGGCACCAACAGCAGACGCGGCCCCCGCAGGGTGCGTCGCCCGACGGCCGCCGGATCGTCGACGAGCACCACCGCGGCAACCTCGTCCCACCGCAGGTGACATGTGAGCTTCGGGGTCCGCACCGACCAGCCCTGCGAATCGATGTCGACGCGGAACGGCAACACCGCGTCCCGCACCAGCCGGCCACCCGTCGCCAGGCCGAGCGCCACGGCCGCCGCGCCCAGGAACAGGCCGACCCAGGCGACATCCAGCAGCGCGTACGCGATCCCGACAGCTCCGGTGAGCAGCAGCATCCCGAAGAACAGAAGAACAACACGATCGAAGTACGGCTGCCGTACCTTCACCAGCCCATCGTCCAGCACGAGGTCAAGGCGTCTGCCGCATAGGCGCTGTGAGCCGCCGCAACGGTTCGGTGCGCTGCCCTGCCGGGTTGCCATCGCAACTTGGTGCCAGACTGCCTGGATGCCCGAACGCCTTGCACCTGTCCTCCGGACCACGGACGCCATCGCCGCCGCGACCTGGTATTCACGCCTTGGATTCGTGCGGCAGTGGGAGCACCGGTTCGCCTCTGACCTGCCGCTCTACGTGAGCATCGCCCGGGGCGATATGGAGATCCATCTGTCGGAGCACACCGGGGACGCGCGGCCAGACACCCTGCTGTATCTGTACGTCGACGACATCGATGCAGTCGCGGCTGCCTGCGGCGTGGCAACTGTCGAACAAGAGGACTGGGGGCATGAGTTCGAGGTGGTCGACCCTGACGGCAACCGACTCCGCGTCGGGGCACTCCCCCGATGAGCCGATGGAGGCTTCATACCGCCTTCCGTGCGGTTGCCGTTGGGATGCCGACGTGAGAGGGGACGCGTTCGCCCAGATCGGGCTGGACGGGCAGGTAGCTGTCGAGCCCATGCCGCAACTGGGTTACGCAGCGTCAGAAGCGACCCCTGGCCTCGGCGATGGCCTCGCGCATGTCGGCTGTGTGTTGGTCCGCGAGGTCCGACCGGCCGTGGTATTGCGCCGGCGTGTTGTGGAACAACGCGACACGCCACGTCCCGTTCTGCTGCACCGCGATCAGCGACTGCACCGCGTTCACCGCCGGGTTCACATCTGTTTGGCCTGGTGGGACCATCCCGACCCGCGCTCTCAGCAGCGCGACCGCCTCACCGAGCGGACGCACCTCCTGCACTCTCCACACGTACGAGGCGGTCGGATGGTCCGTGAAGATCGGCGCCAGGTGCCCCTCCAACTCCGACGCGCTGACCTGGCTGCCGTCGAAGCCGACAAGCGAGGCGTCGTCGGCGAACAAGGCGGCGTACCGGCGCGCGTCGCGGTCGTTCCAGGCGGTCAGCAGCTCCTCATATAGCCGCTGTACGGCGACGCTTTCCTCGGCCATGCCTCTCATCCTGCCACGCAGGGTGACGGCGGGCCGGCCAGCGCCGCCGTTCGCCGGGCACCCCCTGGTGGGCACGTCCTGGTTGCTGAGTCGGCTCCGAACCACCCCGAAACTCCTACGCCCGCCAGCGGGCACGGTGTCAACCTGGCAGGACGGCGAGTTCACCTGGATCAGAGGTCGCGCACGATGGGCGCCCTCCAGGCGCATGCAGCGGTACGCCTCAGCCGAGGAGGTCGACGCGCTGCCGCCTCCGCCGCCCGGCGACGGGTGGCTGTACGCGTGGGCGTGGCAGGACCGAGCCGCCGGTCGGGTGCGTACCAGGGGATTTCCGCGCCGGGCGACGCCATCATCGAGGATGAGGCCACCGGAGCGTCCGCGATCGCGCTCACCGCGGAGTTACGCCGGGCGCTGGACATCACGCAGGGCAAGGGATCGCAGATCCTGACCCGACCAGGCGCGGATGACACCGTCGAGGTCGGCGGCCGGGTCGTCCTGGCGGAAACCGGCTCGCTCTGGATGAGTCATCCCCGAGGCGCCCCAAGCATGGCGCTGGCCGCGTGCGCCTCACGCGACAAGCGCGAAGATTCTGCCGCTCGATGGTGCCTGCTGCGGTTGTCCGTGGAACCGGTGAACGCCGACCGAGAACAGCACGTCGGACGGTGCGTGAAAGGCCTCCTCGGCGAAGCCGGCGGCGGCGAACCAGCCGCGTACAGCCGGGGTGAGATCGGGATCGCGGCGCGTCCTGGTCCAGATCACCGTTGCCTCGGAAGCGCACAGCCGGGGCAGAGCATCGATCGTCGCTCGCACGTCGCTCTCGCTGAGGTTGCCCAACACCCCCGCGAGGACGACCAGATCAGCAGGGGCGGCCGTGCCGTACGCGGCGAAGTCGCCCGCATCGGCTTGGGTGACGGTGAACCCCGTGAGCTTGGCGGCAGCGATGCCCATGCGGGCTGCTGCCACGTTGCGTGCGTCGTACTCGATCAACTCCGCGCGTACCCGATAAGCGTCCGACCTCGGCGCAACGGCGCCGATCAGGTCATGCCCTTGTCCCGCGCACACGCTGACGGCCCGGAGCGAGGAGTCCGACCGATGGCCAAGCCAGTCGTTGATGTGCTGCTGAACGAGCCGAAGCCGCCGCGACAACGGCGATGTGTCGTCGCCGTAGGGCAGGTGCCAGTCGTGCCAGTCCCTCGTGGCGGTCACCGAAGCCATACTGCCATCCGGTGGGCGAGCCGCGTTCTCCGGCACCAATACACGCCCACCCTCAACGCTATGCCCATCCCGCCATCCGGAGTTCCACGCCCTTCAACGGGACCCGACAAACGGAGTGGCGCCTCGACGATGAGTAGCGGCTCCCGACCGGCAATCCCACAACCCCGCCCAACCGAGAAGGCAAATGCGCTGGCAGCCCCGGGTTGGCTAGCTGAGGGTGAGTGACGATGAAGAAGTCCCGGTGACGATCGGGCCGTCAGCGGCGATCGAAAGCAACAACTGCCACGCTTGGCGTTGCGGTGTCTGCCCGGATGACAAAGGGCTGCCGGGAGTGGCAACGCGGGAACCCCGACCGGTACACGTGAAGCCCGGAAGGATCCGGGCTTCACGCATTGCTCATTGCAGCACTAGCGCTTGAGGGGTGTTAGCGGGAGGGCCTTTACTGCAATCAACTTATAGGATGTGGACGATCTCGGTTTGTCCCTCGCGGGTCTCCAGCTTGAGTCGCCCGCCCCCGCGTTCGAGCAATTCAAGTACGAGATTGTAAACGACCAAGGCTCTATTTATCGTGTCGGTCTTGGTGTCTCGCGTCTTCTCGCAAGCCTGGTCCAGGGCTTCCACGGCGCGGGGCGTTAGATTGACCGTTACGCGAACCAGCGAGCTGCCAGCGCCTCCACTGCCACCGCCGCCGCCAGTGTCGGCCGGGCGGTCACCCTTGGGGTCTCCAGGCTGCTCCGTCTCGGCTTGTCTTCGGCTTTGGCTGGATCGGCTATTCACGTCCACTCCTCTCGGATGGTCAGGGGTCGTGAGCTGAGGTTCCAGTCCCGCCCCTGGCCCGCCCAGCACACTTCCCGTCTTAACCACGGCGTACTCCTTCTCCTCTAGGCGCAGGCCTGGGCTAGCACCCTTGGCAAACCGCAAGGACGGCAACCTCCTGCTCGCCACTGCGGTGCGGTAAGCACTCAAAAGGCTCATAGCCCCACTCATGCCTGCCTGACGACCGCCTCAACAGTCATACAACGTATGCATCGCTTGCGGCTGTTCCAGCGTCTCACACTGTCACAGTCTGGACTAGGTGCCAACCAGTCGCGGCACGATAGCAGCCAAATGCGAAGATCGCGAGATACAGCCGTCATGCTCGCAAGACTGCCTACCTCGGCTCGGCGCGGCCTCCCACCGACAGTCACTGTGCAGTGTTGTCCATGTCACTTGGGGGTAACGACCCTACGTCCATGTGGCAATGGGGGACGTTACCCTCAGTGTTGTATCCGTTACCACCAAGCATAGTGTCGGGTCTGCGACTCTCCACCGCTTCCGTGCGACTGATCGTCGTCAGTACGCTCATGCAGACAAAAGTGGGAGTGATGCTGGCGGTGAGGATGTGATCCTTGGTGCTAGGGTGACTGGCCGTAGCCCTGCTGGGTCTACGCGTAGAGGTGGAAAGGGCTGTGGCGGGGGAGTAGCCCTATCAACAGGCGAAAGGTGTACAGGGGCATGACGAGTCCCACCCAGCCTGAGCGTCAGGTCGACGTCGACCTGACGCAGCAGGGATACCCGGAGAGCGAGCCGACGGCGAGGGGGCAGACCGAAGACATCGAGGCCGAGGCTGAAATCGAGGCCGAGGCTGAGATCAAGGCTGGAATCTTCCAGGGAAGGGTGCGGCTCCGGGACGGAGCCGGCCGGACCTCCGCGAGCTTCTCCCACCTCGTGGACGCACTTGTGGTGCTGATCTGGCCCGCAGGCGCGGCACTCATTCTGCTGCTAGTTGGTGCGCCAGGGCCTGTCAAAGCGTGGGGGCCGCCCGTGGTCTTCATCCTCGCCCTGATCGTGTTCGTATCGCGGATGTGGCTGACCGGGAGGGAGCGCCGAAGGAAGTAGTGGCGGGGCCGGCGGGGCCGAGGCGGGGCGGCCCGCCGCCCTGCCCGTCCGGGAGCGATCCCCAACGGGTGGGGGCAGGAGACGGCAGCGAGCCCGTGGAGGCGGATCGCCGGTCGAGTTGACAGTCGACGACCAATCGACATCGGCCACGGGTCGGGTCGGGTTTCCTAGGATCCAACCCCCAGATGACCTGCCGGCCCCCCCGGTCCACGACCAACCCTCCCCTCACCACGGTCGAGGCATGCCAGGTCACCGGTATATCCATACAACTGGGCGATGAGCGGTTTGACCCCCCTGGCCGCTCTTTCCACATCTTCGTCGAAGTTGGAAATAATGCGATCAATCTCGCTCGCACACGCAAAAGCCTGGCGCATGAATTTTGTCTTCGACCGCGATCTTGATCCAGGCACACCAGCGAAAACGATTGAATCCGAGCAGAGCTGCCAAAACCAACTCTTGCCAACACCAGCATTGATGTACTCGATTGCGTCGTCGCGATTATCGAAAGACGGCATCATGTCATGACAGTGGCGGCAAAGCGGAACTAGATTTAATGCCTCCATTGAGCCACCGAGCGCATGATCGTGCAGGTGAGCCCTTTCGAGCCACCCGCTCGCAGAGTTCCATACATCATCCAGCTCCGGAAGGGTGTCATCGACGGCTGCAAGCCATCCACACCTGAAGCAGAACGGTTCACCCCAACCAATCACCACTGAATACAAGTCAGGGGAAACCGTTCGATACTCCCACATCCAGCACTGGGCAATTCGATAGAGCGCGGGAGTGCCACGTCGCGGTCGAGCCACTCCTCCACCTCCTCAGTCACGTCCGAACCGGACACCTCGCTATTACAATCGGGCGGGGACCATATTCGATGGTTATGACATCGTCGAAAGCACCAGGCAACTGGCTCGCATCTTGTTGTCGCGGACCGAAGACGAGCCGGGCGAGGCGCACGTGGTTGGGCGTCGGTGGGCTGTGGCGGCCAGCAGAACCGGCATAGCGCGCTAGTTGACGGGGTCAGTGGGCGCTGATTGCTGGCTGAGGGTCAAGGAGTCTGTGGCTTTGGCGACACGTCGGGCACAGTCACATGGAAAGCCGCCGCCGGCTCGCCAGGTCGCCATCCCTCAGCCAGAGCCCTGCGGACGACTGCCGCGACCGTCGACGGAAGTACCGGAACGGGCGGGCCGCCGAACCAGTTGCTCGGATGGTTTTGAGGCATGCTGACCAGCAGCACGCTTCCCTTGCGGTCGGCTTGCTCGATGGCGAAGGTGAGTGGTCGCTCGCAGAGCGCCTGGTCGTAGGTCGGCTTCCCACGTACTCGCCACCGGTAGACGATGCCGTCGACAGTGATGAGCCTTGAGCCCTTCCTGGTCAATGCCATGCCGATCCCCCTCGCGGTTGATTGTGGGGCCCCGTCAGGAGGGTGAGGCGGTCGGAGCCGACGCCGGGTCGTAGTTGGCGTCGGATCGGAACAAGACGACGCCGCTCGCCGAGTCCAGCAAGTATGAGACTGACACGGACGAGCCTTCCTCGCCGTCGCTCCAATCCAGGCCGGTCCCACCACGCCACTCCGGTTCGGCGGGCAGCCAGGACGACAGCCGCGGGTGTGGTGCGACGTCGTCGGGGATGTCCACGTCCAGGGCTGTCGTCAACTCGGTCAGCCTGGCAATGTCGGCCTGCGCAACCCGGACCGCGCCCTCACGCACCAGGAAGAGGTCGCCAACGTTGAAGTCGCAGCGGCCGTTCTCTGTCCACTCCCACCAGTGGACCTCCAGGACCCGACCCAGCGGTTGCAGCTCCGACTCGATCGGCGCGGCCTCGGTGTGCACGGATGCGTCGACAGTCGCCTCCGGCTTCGGGCAGCTGAACGGCACAGAACAGCCGCCCTGGGACATCGACAGTGCGCCCAGGGCAAGAATGCCCACCACGCGGCGCCTCACGTCACCACCAGGACGAGCACTGTGGGTAGCGAGGGGCCGATCATCCGACCGATGGTACGACTTGGCATGACGCCGGTGGTCGAGGAGTTGCCCGATCGCGAGCCGGGCAGCGTTACGGGTCGCCGTTGCTTTGGCCTCGCACAGCTCGTCGGCGGCATCCGCCTTGATCAGGTCTCTGAGCTGGCCACGCTCGGTGGTCGATCTCTGAGCCGATCGGTATCCCGGAGCGCCGCGAGTCCATCAACCGATCAGCGCTTCCGTGATCTGCCGGGTGGTCTGTGCGGCCACCCGCGCATCGGAGGCGGCGTACGAGCAGTAGGCGTTCAGGCCGGTAGCGACTGCCCATCCGCGCCCCCTTGCCCACGTCGGGTCGTCCACGCCGAGCGCGGCGCGGAAGACGGCACGCGTGGCGCGCGACATCAGAGTGAAGGCGATGGTCATGTCCCGTGCCGGATCGCCGACACCGAGTCCACCGAAGTCGATCACGGCGCTGACCCGGCCGTTCACGGTCAGAATGTTGCCCGTGTGGAAGTCGCCGTGGAACCAGACCGGTGGGCGATTCCAGCCGGGTGCGCTCAGCGCAGTCT
This sequence comes from Micromonospora sp. NPDC049230, assembly GCF_040647875.1. Lineage (NCBI taxonomy): Bacteria > Bacillati > Actinomycetota > Actinomycetes > Micromonosporales > Micromonosporaceae > Micromonospora > Micromonospora sp. NPDC049230. The sequence continues at coordinate 196,659 of NZ_JBEZCZ010000001.1, read as the reverse complement.
CCCAGACCGACATCAAGGCCGCCGCGTCGAAGACCCCGGCAACCTTGGCGATCGCGGTACGTGTGTCGTCGTCTCGAGCAGCCAACTCCCGCCCGTCACCCTGCGGCGCTTCCCGGGCCGGGAACCGCTGAAGTGCGCTGAGAAAACCGGCCAGCGCGACGGCGGCCTCCCGCGACTGCCCCAGCGAGTCTGAGGTTGCCACCTCGCCGTCAAGCCATTGCGAGACCGCCCAGGGCCACGGATACCCGAAGTCCGGTCGACCCACCACGACCGGTTGCGGGATGGCCAGCGGTAGGTGCGGGGCCAACTGTGGCAGCCACCGATACTCCTTCTCGGCCTGACTGACGGCACCGGTGTGCCGGGGCAACCGGACCGCGAGGTCCTCCCCGAGCCGATGGATGACGTGGTCGGACCCGCCTGGCTCAACCAGGTGCAACGGCAGCCCGGCCCATTGTGGGAACTGCGTTTCGATCAACCGTTCGACAAGCACGCGGTCGATTCGAGGTCGGACAATCACCAGGGAAGGCTCCTACCGGGAGAAGAGTCATGACCAGGACAACTCACGATTGATTACCTGTACGTTCCTCGCAGGCCTGCATCAGGTGCGTGTAGACCCGGAGAGTGAAGCCGGGATCAGCATGCCTGAGGTCCGCCGGGACCGCTTCCCGGGTTCCGGGTGAAGGTCCATCACCCGCACCTGCCACACCCGCTGGCCGGTCAGCTTGTCCTTCGCTGGAGAGCGCCGGCCGGTCTTCTCGTCGTAGTCCTCCACCTCGCCCAGCGACTCGGGCACCAACGCGCACCCCGCCGGGAACACGTCCTCACAACGCACGGCGAACCTCGTACCGCCACGCAGAGCCATTGCTCAACCTCCTGATCTCACCTGACTATCCTGACTAGCCAGGCGGTATGGATCAAAGGTAGGCCGGCTTGGCTAGTCACGTCAACACAATCTGGGGAGCTTTCCTAGCCTGGCTAGTCAGCGGTACTCTCCGTGCATGAGTCTTGACCCCGACGACCCCCGCACCCCGTCACAACAGATCGCCGCCGCACTCCGCGCCGAGATCAAGACGGGCAAGTTCGCCCCCGGCGAGAAACTGCCCTCACAACACGACCTCGTCGAACGCTTCAGCGTCGCTCGCGAGACGATCAAGGCCGCCCTGCGCAAGCTTCAAGAGGAACGCCTGATCGTCACGCGCCAGGGCAGCGGCACCTTCGTCCGCGCCAACACCGAACGCCCCGTCGGACTACGCCCCCACGTCGAACGCGCCTTCGAGGCACCCAACGTCACCATCGACTTCGCCGGCTTCTCCGGAGAGACGCTCTACAACGCGATCCAGGAGACGTTGGACAGGGTCCGCATCGGCCGACTCACCCCGGAGTCGATCCGGCTAAGGGTGCTGATCTCCGACATGACCGCACCGATGGCGATCCCCTGCCGCGCCGAGGACCAGGCCGACGACCCCGCCATCCGCGCCCGCGCCCGCCGCATCACCGACCGGTCCATCCATGCCGTCACCGACGCCGTCCAGGAACTTGCCGACCTGGGCTTGGTCAAGACCGCCACCGCCGAGGTACGCGTCCACAACGCCGCGCCCCTGTTCAAGCTGTTCATCATCAACGAACAGGAAGCCTTCTTCGGCTTCTACCCCGTGGTCGAGCACACCGTCTCCATCGAGGGCAAGCCGGTGGCGATCTACGACGCGATGGGCAAGGACGCGATCCTGTTCCCGTTCACGCCCAGCGACGACGACAACTCGAACGACGCCCTCTACGTCGAGCAGGCCCGCGCCTGGTTCGACAGCATGTGGGGCACCATTTCGCGCGAGTACGCCTCGTGAGCCCCACCGCCCTGACCGAGATCATCGGTCGCGCCCGCGTCGTGCTGCTCGACTTCGACGGCCCGGTATGCAGGGTCTTCGCCCAGCACTCCGCATCGACTGTCGCCCACGAGTTGCGCCGGCTGCTCGTCGACCAGGCCGTCACCCTGCCGCCGGCGATACTGGCTGAACGTGATCCGCTGGCTGTCCTACGGTTCACCGCCACACTGGGTCGGCCCGCCGTCGTCCGCCTGGTCGACGAAGCGCTGTCCCGCGAGGAGGTCACCGCGGCCCGCACCGCCGAGCCCACCCCGTACGGGCGTGAGGTCATCGTTGCCGCCCAGCAGACCGGCCGACGAGTGGCGATGGTGTCGAACAACTCCGCCGCCTCGGTTCACACCTACCTGAACGTGCGCCGGCTGACCAGCTACATCCATCCGGTCATCGGCCGACCCACCGCCGACCCGCGACGGATGAAGCCCGACCCCGCCTCAGTCCTGGACGCCATCCGGGAACTCCGCGCCGACCCAGCCGGCTGTGTCTTCGTCGGAGATTCCCCCAGTGACATCGAAGCCGCCCACGCCGCCGGGGTCGCCGCCATCGGGTACGCCAACAAGCCCGGCAAACGCGAACGACTGGCCGCCGCAGACGTGGTCATCGACAGCATGGCCGACCTGGTGGCCGCCTTCGCCGTGAACGAGTTGTAGAGCAGGACGACGCTACGAACCGGCCTCGGTCACGTCCTGGGCCGTGACGTAGGTACCGCGTTGCGGCATGGTCACGACCAACCCGCGCTCGCGCAGTAGTGCCACCGCAGCGCGGACCGTGCCGCGACTGACACCGAACTCCTGCCGAAGCTGTGTCTCGCTCGGCAGGGTCTGACCCGACACCAACTTGCCCGCCTCGATCCGCTTAGTCAGCAGGTCGGCGAGCTGCACATACAACGGCGTTGGCGACAACGGATTGACCACACCCCCCAACCTAGAAACGACCTGTACGCCCTGATCGTGCGGTACGTCCTGGACGTTCTAGACGTCATGCTTTTGGGGCTGGGGGTCCAACCAGCGGAGGCGCTGATGTTCATCCGGCTCAGGAAGTGGCTCGGACTGCCCACCCCGACACCTCAGCTCGACCGAACTGGACCAGCCACGGTCTACCCCGACCGAGCCGGAGCCGCACCCCCACCACGACAGGCACGCCAACCCGGCTGGAACGAACCCACCAGCCAGCACACGAGCGTCGCCCCAATGACGACCCTCGGTGCCGAGTGGCGATCGTCGGCAGACCGGAGGCCCCTGTGACCCGCCGAGTACCCTTGCTCGTCCAGCGTGCCGCCTGCTGCCTCGACTACCACCGGCGCAACAAGTGCTGGAGATGCACGGACACCGGCTTCTGCCCCATGGCCGTCATCGCACGCTCCCGCATCTGGACCTGGCGCCGATACCGCGCACTCAACGGACGATGGCGGTAACCCTGCCCAAGGCCGGGGATGTCGTACATCTGACCCGAGCCGCAAGCGTCCAGTTCATCAACCCCATCATGTTCCGAGTCATCCGCGTACTCGACTGGGTCACCTACGACCACTGGGTTTGGCTCGACGGCTACCAGCTCGACCGCAAGGGAGAAGCCGTCGCGCGACGAACCCTCTTCGTGCAGAGGGCAGGACTGCGACTCATGCGGGTCGACCGGACGGATCGCCCCTCCCCGCCGAACACCTGACTCATGCAACCATCCCGACTTGAGTCCGAAATTTGATCAAACCGTCTCGCCGAGATGTTGCCGGAGGTAGCCGCTGAGAAAAGGGCATCCCGAGCTGTCGAGTGCATCCCACAGGCTCTTCGATCCTGGGATTTGCCCCGCGAGACGGATCTTTGTTGCCTGTGACGCCCTACGGGAACCCGGAAGATCACTTCCGCACACCAGGAAGTGTTCGTGATTGCGCTTCCTAGCATCGTATGACACTGTCTTCGTGTGGCAGATCTCGACTCCCAGCCAAAGTCAATCCAATCGATCTACTCTTGGTACAGCGAAGGCAAGCTTTTTGTAAATCGGCGCTATCAACGGAAGCTAGTATGGAGTCAGATAGAAAAGAAAAAGCTTGTAGAGTCTATTCTCAAAAAGTTCCCCGTTCCAGCCATCCTCTTGGCAGAAAGGCCGGGAGGGACCTATGAAGTAATTGATGGGTTGCAGCGCCTTCACACTATCGTCTCATTCATTGAGAACTCGTTCGAGACCCTGGATGAGAAATTTTTTGACGTATCTCGCTTTCCGACAGCCAAGGAACGGGCCGATAACGCATGCTTTACGGTCGCGGAGGGTGGCGATTATCTCGGAGCATCGGCGGTCACCGCCTACTTAGACTACACACTCGCGATTACAGTGATGCGTGGCGCCACCGAGTCTGAAATCGACGACGTTTTCGCTCGGATTAACACATATGGCCACAGACTCAGCGACCAAGAGCGGCGACAAGCTGGAACCCAAAGCAAGTTCTCACAACTCGTACGAGAAATCGCTTGCGAAATTAGGGGAGACGCCTCAGAGAACACCTTAGAGTTATCCTCTATGCCCTCTATCAGCATCGACCTTCCCAAAGTGAAACACGGATACTCGATCACGGCCGAGAACGTATTCTGGGTCAAACAGGGGATTCTAACCTCGACCGATTTGCGTGATTCGCTGGATGAACAATGCCTGGCAGACATTTCTGCGTGCATCCTTGGCGGGCGCATTATTGCCCGCTCAAAGGAAGCTTTGGACGGCATTTACGATGCTGACGTACATATAAAGAGTTACAGCGATGGCCACAGCAGGAGGGTTGATGACGCCAAGAGAATTGATGACGCTCTGACTGTTTACGGAGCTGATCGGTTCAAAGCGGAACTTAAGCAATGCATTGACGAGATCGAAAAGATAACGCAGGCAGGGAAATCGAAAAGGCTTCGACTACTCCTCTTTGCAGGGACGAACACCAACTCTTTCCCAGCAGCTTTCGCGACTCTAGTAATAGCCTTTCATGAGGCTATTATTCAGGGGCGCAAGAAAATATCGGATCATGAACTTGCACAGACGTCCCTTTCGGGCTTAAGTAAGCGCATTGTGACGCACCGGGGGGCTACCACCCCAACTGAGCGGCGGAAGAACATAGACTCGATCAAGTCGCTTATTGCCGGATGCCTTGTAGACAACGACCCGCCAGAGAATCGAGGAACGCACTCGACCTTTGACATCGACAGTGCCATCGTTAGATCGACGCCTGAACTTCCGTTCTACGAGCTGAAACAAGGCATAATTCACATGGACGGATCCGGGAAAATCAATCAGGAGGTCTTTCCGGCGGTGATCAATACCATCTGCGCGATAGCCAACAATGGCAAAGATCGAGAAGGTAAGATAATCATCGGCGTTGCCGATAAAGCAAGCGCAGCTCAGCGAGTCCGCCAGCTTTACGGAGTTGAGCCCATAGAGGTGGGCAAACGCTTTGTGGTTGGCATTAATCGCGAGGCAGCGGCACTAAACGAAAATGTCGATGCATATCTAGCTCGATGGAAGAAAGAGATTAAGAACTCGAAGCTGAGCCAACCCCTTAAAGACGAAGTGCTATCTTCGATCGACTTCAACGAATATTATGGCTTAGGAGTAATCGTCATCACAGTACCCCGCCAGAAAATGATCTCCTTTGTTGGTGAAGATGCTTATTGGCGTGAGGGCGACTCCACCGAAAAGGCGGCCGGCTCGGTAAAAGTCTCGGAATTGACCATGCGTTTCGTCTAGCACCTTGCATCTACGACCTACGACTACATCGCCCGGCACGTTAGAGCGAATTCTAGGATGGGCACAGGCAAGCACGGTTACGGCCAGTCCAACAGGTCTAGCAATAGCCCTACACACATCAGAACCAGTCTACGTTGCCGAACTGTTCTCTTATAGATCAAGGCACCGCGCTCCGCGCGGTGCGGGGCGGCAAGCCCGGCCGGCGGCAAGCCGCCCCGGCCGCCTACGGCGCCGGGGCGGTGAGCCACCGACAGCCGCCGGGACACCGCCCCACAGTCGGATCTCAGCTCAGCGCAAGTTCGTCTGGGAAGCGCTCGTGAAGCGCGGCGACCACATGCCGCAGGCAGTAATCGAGGCTGTGGCCGTCGGCCCTTATCGCCGCACCATCGAGCCGCTGACCCGAGATCACCACGGTCCAGGGCTTGCGCTCCCGCTCGCCGTCAATCTTGACCAGCCCGACCAGACCCATCTCCCCCAGGTGCTCCAGCAGCTCCGGCACGCACTCATCCCACCTCATCCACGAATGGGACCACCAAGACCGCTACGGAAGCCAGCGGGGTCGGCCTGGTCGTGCGTCGGGGCTTCCGTCTGCCGCGCCAGTCCAACCCCGGGACTGGCTTGCCACCGGATCACCGGGTCACGGCACCAGCTCCACCACCAGGACGTGCCCGACCCTCCCCACAGCCGCCGGCCCCAGCCGGAACGGTCGGGCGTGGGCAGGGAGACGGCCCACGGCGGCCCAGCCAGCCCGACCCGAGAAGAGGTCAACTGAGCCAAGAATCAGGGCGTCTCCAGGGCGTCAGGGCGTGCTCAGGGCGTCAAACGCCGCCCAATGTTGACCATGAACGACCATCGACGCCCGAACATAGAACCAGCTCAGAGCCTTGATCGGGCCTCTGAGCTGGTGGGCGACGGACGAGTCGACCTGTACGCCGGATTCTGTGCGCGACGCGTACCCCAAAGGGGTCTGCGCCGGCGGCGGCCATCCATCTCGGCCTGCCGTTGCCGGCAGGCTCCAGCGGCCTACCCGCAGACATCGGGCGGGCAGCCCTCAAGCGTCTGCGCCGGGTCGTCATCTTGCGGTGACGGCCCTTGCTTGGCCTTGCTCCGGGTGGGGTTTACCGAGCCACCCCGGTCACCCGGGGTGCTGGTGGGCTCTTACCCCACCGTTTCACCCTTACCGTCCCCGTTGGGGTCGGCGGTCTGTTTTCTGTGGCACTGTCCCGCGGGTCGCCCCGGGTTGCCGTTAACAACCACCCTGCCCTGTGGAGTCCGGACGTTCCTCGGCGGCGGGCCGAAGCCCGCCGACGCGACCGCCCGGTCGACTCGTCCGTCGCGCTCCCATCCTAACGACGTGCTGGGGGCGCCCCGTTCCGCCCCGGCTCGGCTCGGCCGATGACGATGGCGGACCGACGCGACCGGCAGACGGAGCCCGATCGACGCGGCGGGCGGCGCTGGCGGACCGGCACGGCCTTCGACGAGGGCGGCGCGCGGTGCCCGAGGCTGGATCGTGCGCGGCGGCCTGCTACCGGATTATCCGAGGGCCCCCAGGCGCGTCGTCCACGACGCCACGTCGGCGACCGTGGCGTTGCCACCGCAGAGCACGAGACCCAACCGGGCATCGTCACCCACCCGCTCCCGTACCCGGCGGGCGGCCGGCAGGAGGCATCCGGCGGCCGGCTCCGCCCAGACCTTCGCATGCTCGGCCAGCTCCACAGTCCCCCGCACCGCCTCGGCGTCGGAGACCACGAGCACGTCGCTGACCAGGGCAGTCACGTGATCGTAGGTGAGTTGCGAGACGGTCGGCGCGCTGAGCGTGGTGACGATCGACGACAGCGGCACCTCGACCGGTCCACCCTTGGCCAGGGCCTGCGACATCGCCTGCGCGCCCTCGGTCTCCACGCCCCAGACCCGTACCCCCGGCCGGCGTGCCCGCAGCGCCGCGGCCACCCCGGAGATCAGCGCCCCGCCGCCGACGCTGACCAGCACGTCGGTCAACTCACCGGCGTCGTCGGCGAACTCCAATCCGACAGTGCCCTGCCCGGCGAGCACCACCGGGTCGTCGAACGGGTGCAGCAGGGTCAGGCCGTCCTCCCGCAGTCGGGACATGAGCGCGAACGCGGCGGACATGCCGTCGGTCAGCTGGACGTCGGCACCGGCCGCGCGGGCCACCTCGACGGCACGCGCCGGCGCGGTCCGGGGCATCACCACTGTCGCCGCCACGCCCAGGGCGCCGGCCATCACCGCGACCGCGATGCCGTGGTTGCCGCCGCTGACCGCCACCACGCCGGCCGCCCGTTCGGCGTCGTCCAGGACGAGCAGCTTCGCCGCCGCGCCACGTGCTTTGAACGACCCGGTACGTTGCAGCAACTCCAGCTTGGCGCTGACGGGCACACCGAGTAGCTCGGACAGGCCGGGGCTGGACACGGTGGGCGTGTGGACCACGTGGCCGGCGATCCGGTCGGCGGCCGCCTCGATGTCTGCGAGCTCGATCATCACCGAAGCCTGCCACAGCAGCGGCACGGGCCAGCCCGCGGATCAGGAGCAGCCGTCAGCGATACCGGGTCAGCAGCTCCGCCCGAAGGTCGACACCGGTGGCGATGTACGCGTCATAGACGTCCCCGAGCCGCAGCGCGGTGAAGTCTTCCAGCTGGTATTCGGAGATCAACGAGAACATGACCTTGCCCTTCGGTACCCAATACTGTTCGAGGGAGGCCACCGCGACCCGGCTGACGTGATAGATCTCCACGCCCGCGCTGACGAACCGGTTGGCCACCTCCTCGAACGGCACCTGGGACGGGACGCTCCCGTACCGGCTGCCGATCGCCGTGGGGACGAAGTCGTCGAACCGGTGCGACTGCCAGGGGTTGACCTTGACGCAGTCAGGTTCCGGCTCGACCAGGGCGACTTCCAGCAGTCCACGATTCGCCACGCAGGCGGCTACCTGAGCGTGTACGCGGTCAGCGGGCATGCTCTGCTCGCCGTGATCGGGCAGGACAGCATCAACGTGGCCCGGCTGCACCTGCGGGCACCGGCGACCACCGAGTGCCTGGCCGACCTGCTGAACGAAGTCACGCCGACCAGCCATTGACGTTCGGTGTCGGGGCGCGGGCGACTGGCCAGCCGACTGCGCGGGGGTCCGGTCGGCCGGGCTAGCCTCGTGGGGCTATGGATCTCTCCCACGCGGCGCTGCTGCTCGCCGCCGGTCTCACCGCTGGCACTGTCAACGCGGTGGCCGGTGGTGGTTCCCTCATCACTTTCCCAGCGATGATCGCTGTCGGGTTGCCCCCGGTTCCGGCGAACGTCAGCAACTCCATCGCGGTGTTCCCCGGCTACCTGGCCAGCGTGGCGGGCAGCCGGATGGACCTCCCGCGCCCCCGCGCCCTGGCCACGCTGGTGCCCACCACGGTCGTCGGCACGATTCTCGGCGCACTGCTGCTGCTGGCCACCCCGGCCCGCGCGTTCGAGCTGGTCGTACCCTTTCTGGTCCTCGGCGCGACAGCGGTCCTGGCGTTCCAGGACCCGCTGCGCCGGCTGGTCGGTCACCCCCGGGACCTGTCGCCACGCCGGCGGACGGTCACGGTGCAGACGATGGTCGCGCTTGGCTCGGTGTACGGCGGTTACTTCGGTGCGGCGCTCGGGGTGATGCTGGTCGCCGGTCTGGCCCTGGTGCTGGACGCGACCCTGGCACGGGTGAGCGCGATCAAGAACCTGCTCTCCGCGGTGGTGGGGTTGACCACGCTCGTGGTGTTCGCCCTGTTCGGTCCGGTGAACTGGGCGGCGGTCGCGGTGGTCGCGCCGGCCACCCTCCTTGGGGGGTACGCGGGCGCGCGGCTCGTCCGCCGGCTGCCGCCGGTGGTGCTCAAGACGGTGATCGTGGTGTTCGGCACGACGATCGGCCTCTACCTGCTCTGGCGCGCCCTGAGCTGACCGTGCCCGTGCCACCACTCAAGATCCGCGCAACTTCACCGAAACTGCTGCCTCAACCGACGCCGAGGCAGCAGTTTCCCCGCAGGTGCGCGGATCTTGGACAGGGCCGGCGACGGTGGCGCGGGGGCGCGGCACAGCGCGGGTTAGTAGGCCTCGCCTACCGGCTCCTCGACGGCGTTCTCGGCATCCGCGGCGGTGCGGTTCGACCGGGACCACAGCACCCGCTCGCCGTAGCCGGACGCCATCACGTGCGCGAAGGCCAGGTAGACGAGCACGCCGACGGCGAGGACCCCGAAGCCGACCCAGAACGGCAGGGCCAGCGAGTGCTCGGCGAGCTTGCCGGAGATGATCGGTGCCGGCGCGGCGGCGCCCCAGCGGACCAGGTTGAACGCTCCGGTGGCGACCCGACGGTCACTGGAGCCGAGGCCGAGCGCCAGGTCGGTGAGGTTGGCGTTGGCCAGCCCCATGCAGAGGCCGGCGAGCACCAGCACCACGAGCGCCTCGGCGGTGGACTGCGAGGTGGCGAAGAGGACCATGCAGACCAGTAGGCCGGTGATGGCGACACCGACGGTCTGCACACCGCCGATGCGGTGGGCGAGCCGGTGGCCGACGACCAGGATGCCGGCGGCCAGGCCGAGGCCCCAGCCGGTGAACGCGAGCCCCAGCGGCACGATGTCCAGGCCGAGGAAGAGCGGCGTGTAGCCGAGCACCACGAAGAACACGAAGTTGTACGCGGCGGTCACCACGCAGAGGGCGATGAACGCCGGTCGGCGGTAGGTGGCGAAGATCTGGCCGACGCGTACCGGGGCCTGCCGGTTGGTGGGTTCGCGGAGTCTGCGGGAGGCCACGCCGAGGGCGAGGACCATGAAGACGCCGCAGACGAGGAACGGCAGCCGCCAGCTGACCTGGCCGAGCAGTCCGCCGATCAGCGGTCCGACGGCGAACCCGAGGCCGAGGGCGGTCTCGAAGAGGCCGACCACCCACTCCCGGTCGACGGCCAGGTTGACGAGCACCACCATGGCGGTGGCGAAGAACATCGCGTTGCCCAGCCCCCAGACTCCGCGCAGCACGGACAGTTGCACGATGTTGTCGCTGAACGAGGCCAGGATCGCGGCGAGGCCGACCACGGAGACGCCGGTGATGAGCACCGGCTTGAAGCCGAACCGGCCGCTAGCCAGCGTCGCCGGGATCATGCCCAGGGCCATGACCGCGATGTACGCGGTGAACAGCAACTCGACCTGCCAGGCACTGACGCCGATCGCCTCGCCGATGGCCGGCAGGATCGGGTCGACGACGGCGATGCCGGCGATGGCGAGGAAGGCCACCAGTGTGGTGGCGTAGATGGCACTGCGGTTCGGTTCGGAACGCCGGTCCACTCCGACTCCTCAGATAGCTGTATCGTGCAGGTACTTATCCTGTATCATACAGCTATGAGCGACGACGACGAGAGCACCCTCGGCCGGATCGAGACCGAGGTGGCCCTGCTGATGCGCTTCGGCGAGGCCACCCGGCGGGCCACCGGCACCGCCGAGCACCGGGTGCTCGACCGCGCGGCGTACGTCATCCTGCGTCACCTGGCCGACGCCGGCCCGCAGAACGTCTCGGCCCTCGCCGCCCGGCTCAACCTGGACGGCTCGACGGTGACCCGGCAGGTCTCCGCGCTGCAACGCGACGGCCTGATCAGCCGCACCCCGGATCCTTCCGACGGCCGGGGCACTGTCATCTCCCCCACCACCGCCGGCCTCCAACGGATGGCCGCCGTGCAGGCCGCACGCACCCGGCTCTACGGCGACATGCTGGCCGACTGGACCACCGAGGACCGCGCCACCCTGGCAACCCTGCTGGGCCGCCTCAACCAGGCCCTGATAAACCGCAACCGCCCCCGCTGATCCCCTGATCCACCCCCCACCCCACCCCACCCCGCCGAGCCCCAGCCCAGCCCCGCCCCGCCCTGCCCTGCCCTGCCCCGTCGATCTTGCAGTTATGGTGGGGGACAAACGGTCTGAATCACCACCTGCCGGGCACCACAACTGCAAGATCGACGCGGGAGACGCCGGGCGCGGGAGACACGGGGCGCGGGAGACACGGGGCGCGGGGACACGGGGCGCGGGGACACGGGGCGCGGGGACACGGGGCGCGGGGACACGTGCGCCCGGGCACCGACCCACGTCGGCGCCCGGGCGTAGGTGCCTGGGGTCAGGCGACCGGCTCGCGGGCCGAGTCGGCGTCGCGGTCCGGGCCCGGGGTGATGCGGGGGTCGCCCTCGTCGGCGAAGTAGTCGTCAGGTGTGGTGCCGTCGACTCCCTCGTCCACCTTGGCAGCCCGCAACGCCAGCGTCACCAGCGCCGCGACGGCCAGGTTGACCAGGACCGCCACGATGCCGACGTAGATCGTCTTGGTGGTGTCGAACCCGAACTCCGACAGCGGGAACGCCGAACCACCGAAGTGCTTCTTCGTCGGGCTGGCCACCTGGTAGAGCATCCACATGCCCAGGCCCATGCCGGCCACCCAGCCGACGATCAGGCCGGTGCGGTGGAACCAGCGGGTGTAGAGGCCGAGCGCCACCGCCGGCAGCGTCTGAAGGATGATCACGCCGCCGATCAGCTGGAGATCGATGGAGAACTGCGGGTCGAGGAACACGATGCAGGCCACCGCGCCGACCTTCACCACCAGCGAGGTGATCTTCGAGACGTTAGCCTCCTGGGCCGGGGAGGCGTCCCGCTTCAGGTACTCCTTGTAGATGTTGCGGGTGAACAGGTTCGCCGCCGCGATCGACATGATCGCCGCGGGCACCAGGGCACCGATGCCGATCGCGGCGTACGCCACACCGGCGAACCAGTCCGGGAACTGCTGGTCGAACAGCAGCGGCACGATGGTGTTGTTGTCGACGGTGCCGGCCGAAGCGCCGGGCAGCGGCTTCACCCCCGCCGCGATGGCCATGTAACCGAGCAGCGCGATCAGCCCGAGCAGCAGGCTGTACGCCGGCAGCGCCGACATGTTCCGCTTGATCACGTCGCGGTTCCTGCTGGCCAGCACACCGGTGATGCTGTGCGGGTAGAGGAAGAGCGCCAACGCCGAGCCGAGCGCCAGCGTCACGTACTGAAGTTGGTTGTTGCCGTTGAGCAGGATGCCGTCGTTCGGGTTGGGTGAGGCGTCGAACTTCGCGTCCGCGGCGGCGAAGATGTCACCCCAGCCGCCCAGCTTGTAGGGCAGGTAGACGACCGCCACCAGGATGACGATGTAGATCAGGCTGTCCTTGACGAACGCGATGAGCGCGGGCGCGCGCAGCCCCGACTGGTACGTGTACGCGGCCAGGATGGCGAACGCGATGATGATCGGCAGGTGCCGGGCCAGCGCGTTGTCGCCGGTGACGCCCATCGTCTTGAGGACCGACTCGATGCCGATCAGCTGCAACGCGATGTACGGCATGGTGGCCACGATGCCGGTGATGGCGATCAGCAGGGCCAGCACCGGCGAGTCGAACCGGTTGCGGACGAAGTCGGCCGGCGTGACGAACCCGTGCCGGTGCGACACCGACCAGAGGCGCACCAGCACCAGGAAGACCAGCGGGTAGATGACGATGGTGTACGGCACGGCGAAGAACCCGGCCGCGCCGGCACCGAACATCAACGCCGGCACGGCCACGAAGGTGTACGCGGTGTAGAGGTCACCGCCGACCAGGAACCAGGTGATCCAGCCGCCGAAGCTGCGACCGCCCAACCCCCACTCGTCCAGATGCGCCATGTCCTTCGGTGCCCGCCACCGGGCGGCCACGAAGCCCATCGCGCTGACCAGGAGGAACAGCAGCGAGAAGACGATGATCTCGGTGAGATGGTCGCGCCACATCAGCGGCCTCCCCGCTTCTTTGTCATCTGGTAGACCAACGTGGTGGTGCCGACGCCGAGCAGGATGAAGGCCAGTTGCAGCCAGTAGAAGCGCGGGAAGCCGAAGACCCGAGGCGAGTCGCCGTTGAAGAAGGCCGGGATCAGCGGTACGACGATGGGAATGAAGAGCAACCAGTTCCAGGGGCTGTGGTCCTTCGCCCTGGTTGGCGCCGTGGTGGGCGCCTCCGGTTCGGGTGCAGCCATCTGACACACCTCCGGGGAGTCGAAGATCTCGATGTGACGGGCCGGAGGCTACGGCTTCGCGCGGACCGTCAAACGGTCCGGCCGGCGAGTCGTGCGCCGAGCGGCGAGCACGGTGCGCCGAATGACGCGCACGCCCAGCAGGGCAGCGAGGAACGCCGCCGTCGGGGCGAGGCGGGCCGGTGGGCCCGACCGCCGCCGATCAGAGCGCGGCGAGGTGGGCGGTGTCGTTGACCGTGCGGACTGCCACGCCGCCGTCGGGCCACATGTCGAGCACCGAGATGCCGGCCGCGTCAAGGAAGAGCCGGTGCAGGAACCCGTCGCCGGCCGCGAGGGCGTCGCGCAGCATCAGCTTGATCGGCGAGACGTGCGAGACCACCACCACGGTCTCCCCGGGGTACGCGGTGAGCAGCCCGGCTGTCACGCGGTGGGCGCGTTCGGCGACGTGGGTGAACGACTCTCCGTCCGGCGGGGCGATGCGAGGTGAGGCGAGCCAGGCGTCCATCTCCCCCGGCCACTGCTGACGCACCTCGGCGAAGGTGCGCCCCTCCCACGCGCCGAAGTCGCACTCGATCAGGTCGTCCTCGGTGCGCACCGGCACGTCACCGCCGAGTGCGGCGGCGATCGCCGCCGCGGTGGCCGTACACCGGGACAGCGGTGAGCTGAGCACGGCCGCGACGGACGGGGCCAGCGCGGCCACCCGGGCGCCGGTCGCCCCGGCCTGGGCCCGGCCGCGCTCGGACAGGGGCACGTCGCCCCGGCCGGAGTAGCGCCGCTGCTCGGTGTACTCGGTCTCGCCGTGGCGGACCAGGATCAGCCGGGTGGCGGTGAAGGTCGGCCGTGGCTCCCACGAGGCCGGCACGGTCGCCGGGTCGCTGCCGGTCGCGGATGTCGCCGGCGGTTGGCCCGTCGTCCGGGCCGAGGTGGGACGGCCGGCGGCGGCGTCCATGGCGGCGTTGGCGAGCGCGTCGGCGTGCCGGTTCTCATCGCGCGGAATCCAGGTGAACCGGACGGCGGTGAACCGGCCCACCAACCCGGCGGCCTGGGCGGCGAGGGGCCGCAGGCCGGGGTGCTTGATCTGCCACCGGCCGCACATCTGCTCGACCACCAGTTTGGAGTCCATCCGGACGTCCACCTCGGCGGCGCCCAGCTCGGCGGCGGCGGTCAGGCCGGCGATCAGCCCCTGGTACTCGGCGACGTTGTTTGTCGTCGTACCCAGCGACTCGGAGCGCTCGGCGAGCACCTCGCCGGTCTCCGGGTCGAGCACCACCGCGCCGTAGCCGGCGGGGCCGGGGTTGCCCCGGGACCCACCGTCGGCCTCGACGGCGACCACGCGCGGCGCCACGACCTACAGGCCCGACTCGTTGGTACGGACCATGATCCGGCGGCAGTCCTCGCAGCGGACCACGTCGTCCGGGGCCGCCTTGCGGATGCGGGCCAGGTCGGCGCCGGACAGCTCCAGGCGGCAGCCGCCGCAGCGGCCCGCGGTGAGCAGCGCGGCACCGAGGCCGGTGTCCTCGCGGATCTTGTCGTAGAGGGTGACCAGGTCGCTCGGGAGGTCGGCGGCGAGCGGCTGGCGGGCCCCGCGCTTGAACTCCTCCTCCTTGGCGATCTCGGCCAGCGCGTCGTCGCGGCGCTGCTCGGTCGCGGCCCGCTTTTCCCGGGTGTCGGCCAGCCGCTGCTCCACGCCCTCCAGGACGCCCTGCGCGGTCTCGCGCTGCTCCATCAGCTCCAGTTCGGCGTCCTCCAGGTCGCCCTGGCGCCGGTTCAGCGAGACCAGCTCGTGCTGGAGCGCCTCCAACTCGCGGGCCGGGCCGGTGCCGGCGGCCAGCCGGTTCTCGTCCTTCTCCTTGCGGGCGCGGACCTGGTCGACGTCCTTCTCCAGCCGGGCGATGTCCCGGTCCAGGTCGTCGACCGCCACCTGGGCGCGGACCCGCTCGTCCTCCAGCGACGACAGCTCCCGGGCCAGCGACTCCAGCTCGGCCCGCTCGGCAAGCGTTCGCCTGCGGTGCGCGAGCTGGGCGAGGTTGGTGTCGATCGCCTGGAGGTCGAGCAGGCGGCGCTGCACCTGAGGGTCAGCCTTCACGGTCGGGCTCCTTGTCGTCCACAACGGGTGCGGCGGCATGCACGGTCCACGGATCGGTATCCAGGTCGGACACCAGCGTCTCGACGCCCAGCGCCTCCCGCAGGAGGGCGGCCAGGTCGTCCAGCCACGGTCGTTCGGTCGCCCAGTGGGCGGCGTCGATCAGGGCGGGACCATCGGCGGCGAGGTGCTCGCCGGCCGGGTGGTGCCGCAGGTCGGCGGTGAGGAACGCGTCCACCCCGGCGGCGGTCGCGGCGCCGAGGAAGCTGTCCCCCGACCCGCCGCTGACGGCGAGGGTACGAACCATACGCCCGGGATCCCCCGCGGCGCGAACTCCCCAGGACGTGACGGGGAGCACGGCGGCCGCGTGTCGGGTCAGCTCGGCGAGAGTCATCGGCTCGGGCAACTCGCCGACCCGGCCGAAACCCCTGTCGTCGCCGTGGGCCGCCGAGCCGGGCGCGGGCCGCTGCAACGGGCGCAGGCCGGTCAGCCCGAATCGGGCGGCGAGGGCGTCGGAGACGCCGGGGGACGCCACATCGGCGTTGGTGTGCGCCGCGTAGAGCGCCACCCCGGCGCGGATCAGCTGGTGGATGATCCGGCCCTTGACGGTCGTCGGCGCCACCGACGAGACCCCGCGCAGCAACAGCGGATGATGCGCGACGATCAGGTCCGCGTCGACGGCCAGCGCTTCGGCGACCGTCTCGGGCACCACATCGACCACGCAGAGCACCCGGCGGACCGGGGCGGTCGGCTCGCCGAGCACCAGGCCCACCCGGTCCCAGTCCTCGGCCCAGACCGGTGGATAGCGCCGTTCCAGCTCGGCCACCACGTCGGTCACCGTGGGGACGGATCCGCTAGTGCTCACGGCGGGCCAGCTTACCGGCGCGGGGGCCGCCCAGCGGTGACGCCCGGCCCGGTCGCGCCGCGCACGGGCGCCGCCGTGGGCGCTAAGCGGCTCCCACGGCGACGGCGTGCAGCGCGGCCAGCGGCATCGCCCACGGGAAGGCGTGCAGGTGTTGCTCCCCCGTGCCGGGCGGGTGCAGGGCGACCACGTCGTCACCGAAGAGCACAGTGACACCCCACTCGGCCAGCCGGGCCACGCCGGCTCGGAACGCCGGGTGGGCGGCCATCGCGACGTTGGTGTACGGCACCGCCACGATCGGGATGCCCTTACCCTGCGCCTCCACCAGCAGCCCCAGCGCGAGCGTGTCGGCGATCCCGGCCGCCCACTTGTTGACAGTGTTGACCGTCGCCGGGCAGACGATCATGGCGTCGGCGGGCGGCAGCACGTCCGGGTCGTCGGGATTCTTGTAGTGCGTCCGCACCGGATGGCCGGTCTGCCGGGCCAGGGCTGCCTTGTCGACGAACTTGGCGCCGTCCGGCGTGACGATCACGCAGACGTCCCAGCCGTCCTGCTGCGCCAGGTCGACCAACTGCCCGACCCTGCGGGCCAGCGGCGAACCACAGGCGACGACGTAGAGCACCGCACGGTGCCCGCTGCTGCGCGCTGAACCGGCCATCACGCCGGCTCCGCGGTCATACTCCTACTCCCATGTGCTCAGCCAACTCCGCTACCGGAGAAGGCAGCGCACCACGTGTGCGACGAAGGACGTCCGACATCACCTCGTGGGCGATCGGCCGGCAGCGGATCTCCGCCGGCGCGAGCCGATCACCCATCAGCAACATCTCACCGGCGTTCGCCACGTCGCCGACCTGGGCGTACCCGCGGGCGATGTCGAGCAGGTGGTGGGCGCGGCGTTCGGGCAGCAGCGCGTTGAAGGAGTGCTCCGCGATCCGGTCGTGCACCTCCACCGCCCGGCCACCGTCGCCCAACTCCACAGCGGCGGCGGCCCGGTGCAGCTCGACGTTCGTCGGGCCGAACGACGTCCAGTAGTGGTTGTGGTCGCCACCGAGCAGGGTGGCGGCCTCCTGGGCACAGTTGATCAGGTCGTCGACGCTTGCCGAGTCGCCGATGCGGGACGCGGCCATCGCGCCCTGGAGCAGCAGCATCCCGTAGACGGAGAGCCGGGCCGGGGTGACCTCGTTGCTTCCGCCCGGTGCCAGCCGGTTGGCGATCTGGACGTTCAGCTCCAGCGCGGGGCGGGCCCGACCCATCGCGACCAGGGCGTTGCACACCCGGGTGGTGGCGATGCCGGCCAGCAGCGGGTCGTCGGCCCGCTGGGCCACCGCCATCGACCGGTCGGCGGCCAGCCAGGCCAGCTCGCACTCGCCGAGCTTGCGCAGCACCGAGGAAGCGATCTGGTAGACCTGGCCGAGCAGGTGGGCCGCCTCGGCGGCCTGCCCACCGCCGTAGGCGGCGTCGGCCGCCTGGGCGTCGCGCAGCAGCTTCGGCAGGGCCCGGGTGAGCATGCCGTAGCGGCCGTACTGGTAGGTGAGCCAGGCGTGGTTGATGGCCTTGCGCAGGTCGTCCAGCGGTGGCGGACACGGCACCGCGTCGAAGTACGCGCTCATCGAGTCGTAGCGTTCCAGCGCGGCCCGAATTTCCTGCACCTCGACCTGGTCGATGCAGTTGAGGGCGTCGGCGCGCCGCTCCGGATCCTTGCCCATCAGCAGTTGCACGTCCATCTGGAGAATGTCGGCGATCTCGTAGAGGACGGAGAACTTGTCCAACCGGCGGACGCCGCGTTCGACCTTGTCCACCCAACTCTTGGACTTGCCGAGCCGGTCGGCGAAGACCTGTTGCGACATCTTGCGGCGTCCCCGCCAGTAGGCCACTCGCCGTCCTATGGGTAGCTCGTCCATCTCCCCATCCTCCTCCGTCGCCGCCGATAGATCGAGCCAGGGCGATGTCCCCGGGTGCGGCGACCGCCGTTCGCTTTCAGGTCTTCGCTGGTCGCACACGATGTGCGTCAGCCGAACGGCCAGTTCTCGTACTTTCGTGCAAGTTGCACGAGCCGTTCGTCAACCTCAACGATCGTGGGTTACGGCAGTGACGGTGCTCGACATGCGACCTGGCGACCGCCGGGCCCGACGAGGGGAGATGGCACACATGTGGGGGAACGTCGGACCGCGCGTCGCCGAACTGTCACCACTGGAACGAGTCCGGCTGCGCAGGGTCGCCATGCGGTACGCCACACACGGATGGGAGGTCACGCCCGGGGCCTGTCTGGCCCGCAGCCGCTTCGTCTGCGGTCGGGCCGGATGTCCCACCGTGGGTTGCCACCCCGCCCTGGAGAACTGGGAGTTGGCCGCCAGCGCCGACCCGGCCCGGGTGGCCACCTGGTGGCGGAACCGCCCACACGGGGTGCTGCTGCCCACCGGCCGGACCTTCGACGTGCTGGAGGTGCCCGCCCACCTGGGTCGGCACGTGCTCGACGCGGTGCGGATCCATCCGGCCGGCACCGGCGTACGCGGCCCGGTGCTCGTCACCCCCACCGGGCGGTGGATGTTCCTGGTCCGCCCCGGCGACCCGCTCCGGCCGGAGTTGGAGCACTGCTTCCACGTGGTCCGACACGGGCCGGGCTCGTGGATCCCCGCGCCGCCCACCCGGCTGCCGGAGGGGACTGTCCGCTGGGCGGTCGCTCCCGAGCAGGCCCGCTGGCAACTGCCGGATTCGTACCTCGTACAGAACACGTTGATCGGGGCGCTGCGCGCCGCCGGGGTGACCCTCGCCCCCGACCTGCTCCCCGGTCACCTGCCGCTGCCCCGACGAGGCCGATGAGACCGGCCCGACCGACGATTCGATCCGGTGCCCGACAGCGTCGCCGGGACGCCGGTCCTCGTTGACAGGGAGACAGCGCGCAACGCGCGCCACGAACGGGGGAACGATGTCCACTGACGACAGAGCGCCGCATCCCGGCGGCACCGAGCCACCCCGACGCAGCCACCCACGGCACCGTTGGGCCGGCACCAGACCGTCCGGCTCGCGTCCCGGCCGCCCACGCCCCACCGGCTCCCGCCCAGCCGGCACGAACCGCCCAGTCCGCTAACCCACCCCGCACCGCCCGGCCTCCGCGATCTTGCACTTTCTGCCCCGGCGATCTCCGCAAACCAGGACGAACGACAGAAACTGCAAAATCGCGGGAGCGGGGCGAGGGCGGGCTGGGGTGGGGCGTTAGGGGGTTCGCGGTAGGGCGGCGGAATGGTACTGGCGGGCGTCGTCGGTCACCACCGCGTGGGTGTGGTCGTCGAGGGTGTTCAGCCAGGCTAGACCGGGAGCGCCCATGGCCAGGGCGGCGGTGGCGTACGCGTCGGCCACACCGAGGTCCGTGCCGACCACCGTCACCGAGCGCAACCCGCTGGCCGGGGTGCCCCGGCGGGGGTCCAGCACGTGCCGGCCCCGCTCGTAGACGCCGGACGTGGCCACGGCCAGGTCGGTCCCGGTGAGCACCAGGCAGGTCGCCATGGCGTCCCAGGGGTGCCGGATGCCGATGCGCCACGGTGCCCCGGTCGGCGACAGGCCACGCACCCGCAGGTCACCGCCGGCGTTCACGCAGTGGTTCGCGGCACCTGCGGCGAGCAGGCGGTCCGAGGCGACCTGGGCGGCCCACCCCTTGACGAAACCGGACGGATCGAGCCGCCCGGTGGCGTACGCGTCGAAGAACCCGTCGGTGGCACCCCACAGGTCGGCACAGGTCTCCAGCACGAACCGCAGATCCGCCGACGCCTCGGAGAGCGGCACCTCCCCCCTGTCGAAGCGGCACACCTCGCTGCCCGGCCGGTACGTGCTGAACCGGGCGTCCACCTCGCGCATCCAGGCGAAGGCGTCGTCGGCCAACTCGGACAGGGTGGCCGGCGGCAGGTCGTCGGCGAGGTCCACCGTGATCGCCGTACCCATGATCTGCTCGACCCGGCACAGCCCGGGTCGGATCAGCGCGACCGGCACGTCAGAACGCCTGCTCGATCGCGCCCCGCAGCGACTGCTTGTAGGAGTTGCTGGTCTCGGTGGCACCGGAGACGGTGTTGACGTTGGCGCTCTGCTTCTGCACCACCTCGCCGCCGCTGCCGTCGTACCGGTTGCTGACGTCGTCGCTGTGGATGTCGGACTCACCCCCGCTGGGCAGCGACAGTGCGACGGCGTCGACGATCCGGTTGCCGGAGACCACGATCTGCACCTGCACGTACCCGTACTCGTTGTCCACGCCCGGCCCGGTGATCCGGCGGGTGGTCGGCTGCGGCGCCTTGGTGGTGGGCCGCGGCGCCGTCGGAGCCTTCGTGGTGGTGCGGGGGGTGCTGGGCGGCCGGGTGGTGCTCTTTGTGGGTTTGGCCGACGACGGCGCGTTGGGCGCCACCGACGGCGTCGGTGCCCCGGCGGGCGGTTCGGCAGCCGCGCCGACGGCCGGAGCGCCGGCCGGGTCGACGTCCTGCGGGGTGGGGTCGACCGGCTGGGCGGTCGGCAGGTTCTGGGCGACCTGGGTGGCGGCCGGCGACCCCTTGAACACCACGAGCGCGGTGGTGCTGGCGGCCAGGCCGGTGATCGCGAGCAACGCGCGACGCATCTGATGCCTTCCTACAACTCGAACGTGGCCAGGTGGATCTGCCGTCGGGGCACGCCGGCCCGGCGCAGCGCGCGCACCGACTGTTCCACAAGGCCGGGTGGCCCGCACAGGTAGACGTCGCGCCGGGCCACGTCGGGCACCAGTTGACGCAACCCGTCCGGGCTCATCAGTTGACGGGGGCCGGGGTCGTCGCGGGAACCGATGACATACCAGACCGAGGTGTCGCGCTCCTGCGCCAGCCAGTCCAGCTCACGGCTGAGCAGCACGTCGGCGGGGGTACGGGCCCGGTAGATCAGGGCCGCGCCCGGCGGCAACTCCTCAAGCATCGCCCGGATCGGTGTGATGCCGCTGCCGCCCGCGATCAGCAGGGCCCGCTCGCGGACCCGGTGCGCCGCCGTGAAGGTGCCCGAGGGGCCCTCGGCCCAGACCCGGGTGCCGGCGGTGAGGTCCCGCAGGTCCCCGGTGTGCGCGCCGACGACCTTGACGGTGAGGCGCAACCAGCGACCGTTCGCGGCGGCCGAGACGGAGAACGGGTGCGACTGCCACCAGCAGCCCCTGGTGAGGAAGCGCCAGCGGAAGTACTGACCGCCGAGCATCGCCAGCCGGCCGAGCCGCTCGCCGGTGAGGTAGATGGAGATGGTGTCGGGGCTCTCGGCGACCACGTCGGCGACCCGCAGTTTGTAGCGCAGGTTGAACGCCAGCGGCACGAGCACCCGGCCCCAGAGCAGGGCGGCGACCACCAGCACGTAGAGCGCGATCCAACCGGTGCGGACCGGACCGGGCTTGTAGAGCTGCGCGCCATGGGTGAACTGGTGGCCGAAGCCGAGCAGCAGGATCAGGTAGCTGGACAGGTGCAGCAGGTGCCACAGCTCGTAGGGCAGCGCCCGGCGGATCCCCCGGATGCTGCTGAACCCGACAAGCATCATGATGCCGGCGGCGACGAACGCCGACACCATGTCCTCGTAGTCGCCGAGCAGTGTGCCGACCTCGGCGAGGACCGACTGGTTCCGCAGGTCGGCGTAGCCGACGATGATCAGCGACAGGTGCGCCAGCACGGCGGCCAGCAGGGTGGCGCCGACGTCGCGGTGCCAGCGGGCCATCTGCTCGCCGCCGATCCACCGTTCCAGCACCGGCAGCCGGCTCATCATCAGCACCTGCACCAGCAGCAGGTAGCCGGCGATCAGGCCGCTGATCCGGCCCGCCGCGGTGACTGTGGACGCGGTGCTGCGCAGCGAACCGGCGGGGGTGCCCAGCCACCACGGCAGCACGCTGGCGAGCAGGCCGACCAGGAGCAGCAGGCCGAGCAGCCGCCGGCCGCCGGGTCCGCGCCGGTCCGGGATCTGCGGGGGTACGGGTGCAGCCGACCGGCCGCCGTGCCGGGACGAGGTCCCGGTACGACGGCCGGCGGCGTGGGTGTGCGAATGCGTCACGCGTACAGCTTCATCGGGGCGTACTTCTGGCGGGGGAAGACCTTCTCGACCTCCGCGTTGGTGAGCCCGAACCGGCCCTGGGCCACAGCGCCGTACACGTTGAACATGTTGTTGTACTCCGGCACGTCACCGGAGTCCAGCTTGTCCAGACCGTTCCAGTCGCCGAGCAGCGAGCCGGCCAGCTTCTTGCCGGAGAGGATCGTGACCACCCCACCGTGCCCGTGGTCGGTGCCGCCGGTGTTGGAGCCGACCCGGCGTCCGAACTCGCTGGACACCATGATCGTCACGTCGGCGGCCTGCGGGCCGAGGTCGGTGAAGAAGGCGGCCATCGCGCTGGCCAGCTCGTTCAACCGGCGGTGCAGTTGGCCGCCCGCGGCGGTGCCCTGGTTCTCGTGGGTGTCGTAGCCGCCCATCCCGACGGTGGCGACCCGGACGTTCGCGCCGCCCTTGATCAGCTGGGCGAGTTGCTTGAACGAGTTGCCGACGCCCTCGTACTTGACGCCCTCGGCGGGCTCGTACGGCTTGGCGGCCAACTGCTGGGCGGTGGCCAGCGCGCCCATGCCCTCCTGCACGGCCTCCTCCACCGGGTGGTTGATCCCGGTGAAGAGCCCCCTGATGGCGGCCTCGGTGGCGGCCCGGTACTTCTGGTCGCCGTTGAGCCGCAGCGAGCCCACGTTGTTCAGCGACAGCGCGCCGTTGGTGCCCACCAGTGAGCGGGGCAGGGTGCTGCCGATGCCGACGCTGCGGAACGCGGTGCCCTTGCCCAGGTGGTCGACGAGACCGTCGAGCCAGCCCCGGCCGCCGGTCTCGTTGGGCAGGCCACCCAGGTTGCAGGCGTCGGCGGCCTGGAAGTGGCTGCGCGACAGTCGCGGGTCCGAGGTCCCCGGGACGAAGCCCAGCTGACCGGCGGCGAGCCACTTCTCCAGCGGCTTGAACGCGCTGGTCAGCTTGAAGCCGCGGTCGAGGGCCAGCGAGTCGTTGCCGAGCAGCAGGTCGGGGCGGGCCTTGGCGAGCACCGGCTCGTTGTCCGGCGCGACGAGGCTCAGTCCGTCCAGGCCGCCATAGAGGAAGACGTGGATCAGGGTGCCGGTCGGGGTCGCCGCGAACGACGCCGACGTGGTGACGAACTGGGCGGTGGCCAGGGCGGTGGCGGTGGCCGCGGCACCCACGACGAAGGTCCGGCGGGTGACGCCACGACCGTCCTGCTGGGCCTCCTCCAGGTTCTCCAGAGTGCGGTAGCGGTCGGCCTCGGCGGCGTTCTCGGCGGCGACGATGTCCGCCTCCGCGCGCAGCAACGCCTCGGCCGGGTTGTCGGCCAGCCGTCGCACGTCGGGGCATTCGGGGTGCAGGGGGAAAGAGTTGTACACAGTCTTCTCCATCGGGTGCCTCACCGGAGGTGGTGCTGGGGGGAAGCGAGGATCGCCCGCGCGACGGCGGTGATGGCCCCGTTGAACGTGGCGTCCACCTTGGCAGTCGCCGGCACACCGGCCACACCGAGGATGAGGTTCTTCTCCCGCGTGCTCAGCTTCTGACCCACCAGCCGCTGGGAGAGCGCGTCCACGTACGCCCCGGCGGTGGCCGGCGGCGCGGCGATGAGCTTCTCGGGCGCCGTGTACGTGAAGGCGGTGCGGTAGCCGGCGATGATCTCGCCCGCCTCGTTCCAGCCGTTGACCATGGTGCCGGCCGACGTCCAGGCGACGTAGACGTCCGGGTAGCCGTCCGGGGTGGGCTGACCCATCGGGAAGTGGCCCAGCTCGCGCAGCTTGTCGTGGATCTGCCGCAGGCCCCTGGCGTACGGGGTGCGCTTGTTGTCGCCGTTGTTGTGCTTCGGCGACGGGTCCGGTGAGACGCCCAGGGTGCGGTACGTGGCGACCAGGTACTCCATCGGCCGGCGCACCTTCTGGCCCACGCCGGCCCAGAACTCCGAGGAGCTGAACAGCGCCATCAGCACCGGCTTGATCAGGCCGTTGTTCGTGGTGTACGTCTTGGCCAGCCGGTCCACCAGGGACTTCGGCGGGGTGTCCGAGACGAACCGGGTCGCCAGGCTCTGCGCGACGTACTTCGCGGTCGACGGGTGCAGCGCGATGTAGGCGATGTACGCGTCGATCGCCGCGTCGGCCTTCTTCGGGTCCAGGGAGTCGTTGGCGTGGGTGAAGCCGAGAATCTTCACCTTGCCGACGTAGTGCTGTTCCGGCTTGAAGACGTACTTGCCGTCCCGGTCGATGCCGCGACCGGTCTGCAGCATTGCCGCCTGCCGGACGTCCTGCTCCTCGTAGCCGCCGTCGACGCCGACCGAGTAGAGCTCGAGGTTCTCCCGAGCGAGGTTCTCGTTGATCGCGTCCTTGCGGGAGTCCTTCTGGTTCAGGTAGATCAGCAGCGCGGGGTGCTTGTTCGCGGCGACGAGCATCTCCGGGTAGCTGCCCAGCGCGTGCTTGCGCACGACGTCCTGGTCGAACGAGTTGCGGTAGACCTCGCCGCCGTCGAAGTCGGCCGCGACGTGCAGGAAGTCGTTCCAGAAGTCGACCATCACCTCGAACAGCTGGCGCTTGGACCAGATCTGCCGGGCGATGGTGGCGTCGACCATCTCCCGCTCCGGCTGGGCGCCCTGCTCGTTGAGCTGGTCCCGCTGGGTGCGCAACTGCTGCGGGTTGAGCTTCAGCGTGGGCAGTTCGGAGAGCTTCAGCTCGGCCTTGCTCGGCTCCAGCTTGTCCGGCTCCAACTGGGCGCGGATCCAGGCGTCGATGCCCTGGCTCTTGATGTCGGCGACCACCGCGGGCGTCGGCCCGAAGGTGGCACGCCGGGCCAGGTGCAGGATCGGGTCCTTGGCCAGCACCGTCTTGACTGTCACAGTGGTCGCCGCCGCGGCGGCGGCCGGGCCGGGCAGGGTCCGTCCACTCGTCGGCGCGTTCTTCTTCAGCGCCGCACCGGCCCGAGAGCCCATGTAGCTCTCGTTCTGCTCGGTGTACGTACGCACCGTGCTGGGCTGCTGGCCACTGGGCCGCGCCGCGGTGCCGTCGGTGACCGTGCTGCCGGTCGCGTCGCCAGCCGCCGCCGCCTCGTCGCCGAAGAGGCCACGGATCTGCGGGGTCATGGCGAGCGCCGCGCCACCGGCGACGACGGCAGCGGTGCCGCCGAGGGCGACCATGGCCCTGCGCCGGCCGACCTTGCGGCCCGGGTCGTCGTCATCGTCGAGGGCGGGCAGTCCGGCTCCGGCCGGTCGCGCCGGCGCCGGCCGGCCGAGACCCTCCGGGCCGACCCACTGCGGTCCGCGTGGGCCGGGGGCCGGGTGTCCGGCGGGGGCGTAACCGTCGCCGTACTGCTCGCGCGGGTCGGCCTGCGCCGGGTAGCCGCCCTGGTAGGGGTGGGGCGAGTCGTACCCGTACGACGCGGGCGGGTGGGGGTCGCCGTAGCCGTCCGCGCTGTGGTGCTGGCGTCCGTCCCAACCGCGGTCGTCCCGCGGTCGACGTGGTGGCACATTCTGGTCGGCCATGTACCAATCCCGATTTCTGATGAGCGCCGAGAACTGCGACCGGGCAGGTGCGGCAGGTGCGGCGACTGTTGCCTGAGGGGGTTGCTACGGCAAGGTAGCCAAGCGCTCAGGTGCCTTCAAGGTGGGCTGAACACCCGCAGGAGGGCACTTAAGACAGCGCTCAGCGCGCCACCGGGGTCGGACGGCGGGCCGGAGTCGAGCGCGGACCCTCCCAGCAGGGCGTACGCGCGGCAGCCAGGCACAGATCGGACCGCCCCGCCGTAGACGACACGTTCCGCGCCGTCCACCACCACAGACAAACTTAAGGTTTGGGTAAGCCAGACATGAAGTGCTCTCGCGTGACGGAAAAGTAGCAGCAGCGGTCGGGCGTGAGCCGCCGTCACGGCGGGTATGCCGCCGAACCGCTGAACGCGTGAGGGGAAGGCAGCGCCATGCTCAGTAAAGAGGATCAGCGCAGGTTCGACCAGATCACCCGTCAGCTCCGGGAGAGTGACCCGGCCTTCTTCGCCCGGCTGGACCACCGGGCCCGGGCCCGCAGGGGCCGCTACCTGATGTTGTTGACAATCGTGCTGTGGGCGTCGCTGCCAGCGATAGCCGTGTTCGCCGGCCGGTTGACCGGCGCGATCTGCGCGGTGGTGCTTGTGGTGAACGCCGCGATCATGTGGCGGTTCCGCCGTCGCTGGACGTGACGGCTCACCGGTCGGCCGGGCCGAAGGCCCGGTACGCACGGCGCAGGCGCTCCAACAGCCCCGGCCCGCCGATGGCCGGAGCTGGCGCTCCGAGTTGGCGCAGCAGGAGGTCGGGGCCGGTCGCCAGTCGGGGTGGCCGATCGGGCAGTGGCACCGACGGCATCCAGAACCGGTCCGCCGATTCGGCAAGCGGGGTCGCCGGCAGCCCGGCGAGCGCGCGGGCCGCGCCGACCGGTGCGGCGACGGCCACACTCGACTCCGGTCCGTCCGGTTCGGACGGTGGGCCGGCCGGTGCGGGTGGCAGGGCGGCGCCGGTGGCCCCGACCCGCCGGGCGCGCAACTCGTCGAGCAGCTGCGCACGGGATCGGCCGCGCCAGTGCAGCAACTCGAACGGGTCCGCGTCGAACGCCTCGGCCAGTAGGTAGAACGTCGCCGCGAGGTGCTTGCACGGCACGGCGAAGTCGGGGCAGTTGCACCGCTGGGTCAGCTCGTCAACGGCGGCGGGAAACAGCGGCGCCCCAGCGGCGACGAACAGCTCCTCCAGCTCGTCGGGCAGGTCCCCGGCGAGCAGCCGGGCGCTGAAGAACGCCTGGCCGGCCAGCTCCGCCTCGATCCGGGACCAGCGTGCGGCCGGGAACGGCTTCAGCGCGATCGACACCTGGTACGGCTGCGGACGGGAGCCCTGCACCACCGCGCTGACCCGTCCCGGTGCGATGTCGAGCGTGAGCACCTGCCCGGCCCGCGCGTACGACCGGCCACGGGTCAGTCGGGTGCCGAGCGCGAACGACTCCAGCACCTCCAGGAAACGCCGCGACCACCAGGAACTGCCGATCGCGCCCCGGGCGCTGCGCGCCCGCAGACCCCCGTCGACCCGACGGGGACGCCCGTAGTCGGCGAACCGGTCGGTGCTCGGCTGGCTCACTCCAGCGCTCCGCTCGCTCACTCCACCACCGCCCCGGCCTCCAGGGCGAACAGGTCCCGCAACTGGCCGGTGGACAACTCGGTGATCCACTGCTCGCCGGTGCCGACCACCCGCTCGGCGAGGTTGCGCTTGTCCGCGATCAGCGCGGCCACCTTCTCCTCCACGGTGCCCGCGCAGACGAACTTGCGGACCTGCACCCGCCGGCGCTGACCGATGCGGAACGCCCGATCGGTGGCCTGGTCCTCCACCGCCGGGTTCCACCACCGGTCCACGTGCACCACGTGGTTGGCGGCGGTCAGGGTGAGCCCGGTGCCGCCGGCCTTGAGGGAGAGGACGAACAGCGGCGGACCGTCTTCCGACTGGAAGCGCTGCACCAGGGCGTCCCGCTCGGCCTTGCCGAGGCCGCCGTGCAGGAACAACACCTCCCGGCCGAACCGCGCCGACAGGTGACCGCGCAACATCGCACCGAACTCGGCGTACTGGGTGAACAGCAGCGCCCGCTCCCCCGCCGCCAGCACCTCCTCCAGGATCTCGGTCAGTCGGGCCAGCTTGCCGGAACGGCCCTCCAACGGCGAGCCGTCGCGCAGCAGTTGGGCCGGGTGGTTGCAGACCTGCTTGAGCCGGGTCATGGTGGCCAGCACCAGGCCGCGTCGCTCGATGCCGTCGCTGGTCTCGATCCGGGCCAGCATGTCGTCGACCACCACCCGGTACAGGGCGGCCTGCTCGGCGGTGAGGTTGCAGACCACCTCCATCTCCAGCTTCTCCGGCAGATCCGAGATGATCGACGAGTCGGTCTTGAGTCGGCGCAACACGAACGGCCCGGTGATCCGGCGCAGCCGCTCGGCGGCCTCGGCGTCACCGTGCCGCTCGATCGGCTCGGCGAACCGCTTACGGAACGTCGCCGCGGGCCCCAGCAGACCCGGGTTGGCGAACTGCATGATCGACCACAGGTCGGCGAGCCGGTTCTCCACCGGCGTACCGGTCACCGCCACCCGCTGCCGGGCGGGCAGCGCGCGGACCGCCTCGGCCTGCCGGGTCGAGGCGTTCTTGATCGCCTGCGCCTCGTCCACCACCACCCGGTGCCAGTCGATGCCGGCCAGGTCGACGGCGTCGCGGGCGGCCACCGAGTAGGTGGTGAGGACCAGGTCCGCGCCGTGCGCGGCAGTCGTGAACGCCGCCCCCCGCGCCCGCTCCGCGCCATGGTGTACGTGCACCCGCAGCGTCGGCGTGAACCGTGCCGCCTCCCGCTGCCAGTTGCCGACCAGCGACATCGGACAGACCAGCAGCGTCGGCCCGGCCTCCGGCGGGTCCCCGGCGAGCAGCGCGAGCAACTGCACGGTCTTGCCCAGCCCCATGTCGTCGGCGAGCACCCCGCCCAGGCCGAGTGAGCGCAGGAAGGCAAGCCAGGCCAGCCCGCGCTGTTGGTACGGCCGCAGCGTCCCCTGAAAGCCCGGCGGCGGGTCCAGCGGGGTCAGCCGGCGCTCGACCGCCCCGGCGAGCAGGTCACCCAGTGCCCCGTCGGCGGTCACCTCCAGCACCGGCAGCGCCCCGGTGGCCTCTCCGTCGGCCAGGCCGAGGCGCAGCAGGTCGGCGACGCTCAGCTCACCCGCCGAGCGGAGCAGACGCAGACCGGCGGCGAGCCGCCCCGGGTCCAGTTCGACCCACCGGCCGCGCAGCCGCACCAGCGGGGTCTTCAGCTCGGCCAACGCCGCCAACTCCTCGGCCGACAGCGGCTGGTCACCGAGGGCGATCTCCCAGCGGTAGTCGACAAGGGCGTCCAGGCCGACACCTGCCTCGGTGCCACCGACAGTGCCCGGCGCGGTGCGGCTGCGGGCCCGCAGCCGAGCGCCGAGCCGCGCGGACCGGCGCTGCCACCAGGAGGGCAGCAGCACTCCGAAGCCGGCCGCGTGCAGCACCGGGGCGCCCTCGCTGAGGAACCGGTGTGCCCCCTCGACATCCAGGTCCATCGCCTCGGGAGCGGCGGTGCGCAGCGCGGCGTCCAGGTCCGGCCAGAGCCGACTGGCCCGACCCAACTCGGCCAGCAGCGTCTCCTGCGGGCTGCTCGTGCGACCGGCCAGGCCGCCGAGCGTCTGCGGGGCCCGCCAGACCTGCCCGGCGTCGACGTGCAGGCCGGGCTCGTCCGCCGCCTGCAACCCGAACTCCAGCCGCCACCGCCCGCCCCCGACCGACTCCGTCGGCACCGGCACGATGTCTGTCGGTGCCGGGCGGGTGGCCAGGATGGGTTCGGTGACCTCGTCGGGGGCCGGCTCCACCAGCCGGAAACTGGCCCGCACCGGGCCGCCGGCGGCGTCCCGCTGCCAGACGTCCAGCTCTTCGCGCAGCGTGGCCAACGCCAGGGGATCGACTGTGAAGTCACGCTGCGGGCCGGCGAGCGCGG
Source organism: Micromonospora sp. NPDC049230 (assembly GCF_040647875.1). Classification (NCBI taxonomy): domain Bacteria; kingdom Bacillati; phylum Actinomycetota; class Actinomycetes; order Micromonosporales; family Micromonosporaceae; genus Micromonospora; species Micromonospora sp. NPDC049230. Next base: position 166,579 of record NZ_JBEZCZ010000001.1, on the reverse strand, counting down.
CCAACCAGGCCGGCGCCGGGCCCCCCGGCCGCAGTCCCCGGGCCAGCGTGGTGGCCGCCAGAGCAGCCCGCGCGGCGGCGTCGGTCAACGCGTCGAGCGCGTCCGCGACAAGCACGGCGGCCGTCGGCTCAGCCCCACCTGGTTCGACGGATGCCGAACCCGCCGAGGTCGGGGTGGCCGAGGTCGGGGTGGGCCGCACGGCGGCGGCGCGGGCGGCCGGTGGCAGGGCCAGCGCCAGCGATCGCGCCCAGGCGGCGTCGGTGCCGGTCAGCAGCGGCCGCCAGACCGCACGCGCCGACACCTGAGCGGAACCGCCCGACGAAGCCCCTGCGGCCACGCCCCTGGCCGGTGCTGCGCTCGCCGCCGTCCCGCCCGTCGGCGCGGCAGTCGGCACCGTCCCGCCCGCCGTCCCGCTTGTCGAGGTGACAGCCGCCGCGGTGACGCTCACCGGCGTGCTGCTCCCCGCCGCCGCGCCGGCGAGCGGCGGATCCGTCGGCGCGGCGACGCCGGGGAGCACCCGGCCCCGGGTTACCAGGTCGGCGGCGAAGTCGGCCAACTCGGCGAGGTGGCGCAGGGTGGCGCCGGGCACCGCCGGGAGGTCGTCCAGGGCGCGCAGTAGCGGCAGCGCGTCGTCTGGGGCGTACACCAGCACGGGGACCCGCCACCCGGCCAGGGTGAGTCGGCCGCGGGCCGGGGGTGCGACGGCGGTCCGGATCAGCTCGGGTGAGTCGGTCGGCACGCCGGCCCGGGTGGGCAGGGTGAGCAGCGCGGTGTCCGGGCGGGTCGGCTCGGCGACGTCGCCGAGGACGGCGGCCAGGTCGGCGTGCCCGGCGGCGAAGGGGTGTGGGCGCTCGCGGGGCGGCCGGCCGGGACGGGTCGGCGCTTGTGGCGCGGCGCTGTCCTCGGCCCAGACGGCGAGGCCGCCGGTCGAGCCGTCGCAGGGCAACCACAGCCCGTGGATGACCAGCACCTGCTCCCCCTCGTCGCCGCCCGCGCCCAGGATAGGCGGCCCTGGCGCGACCCCGGCGAACCCCTCGCGCACCCCTCACGCGATGTTGCACATTCTGTCGGCGATGCGTGCCCTATGCCCCTTATGCGGCGACAGAAAGTGCAAGATCGCGGGGCTGCGGGGTCGGGGGTCAGATCGCTCCGGACTCGCCGTCGGTCAGCTCGCGGAGGATGTCGGCGTGGCCGGCGTGTCGGGCCGTCTCCTCGATCAGGTGCACCAGGATCCAGCGCAGCGACACCTCGCCGAGCTGCGGGTGCGGCACCACGTGGTCGAGGTCGAAACGCGCGGCGATCGACCGGGACCGGGCGCAGGCCCGCTCGTACGCCTCGGTGAGCCCGGCGACCGTGTCCTGGTCGCCGAGGGTGAAGCTCGCCACCGCGTCCTCCTCCGAGGTCAGGTAGACGTCGCCCGGCTCGGGGGCCAGCAGGGTCGGGAACCAGTTCCGCTCGACAAGGGTCAGGTGCTTGACCAGCCCGGCGAGGGTGGTCGCCGAGGGCACCAGCCGTCGACCGGCGTCGGCGTCGGAGAGACCGCGCACCTTGCGCAGCAGCACGGCACGGTGGAAGTCGAGAAACGAGTCCAGTACGGCGCGCTCGTCGCCGGTGCGGGCGAGCACCGGACCGAGCGTCGGATCGATCGTCTGCTCCATCCGCCGACCCTAGTCACAGGGTGGCCACCCCGCTGCCCCGCTATCGCTGCGGGCCGGCGACACGACGGGCAGGATGGGCGCATGGCTTCATCCGTGCAGATCCCTCTCGTCGGCGGCTCGGCGGACGGGCAGACCATCACCGTCGAACTGGACAGCAACGGCCGTCCACCGCTGACCCACCACCACCTCGGCTCGGGTGGGCTGGCGGGAGCCCAGATCTACGAGCTGGAGACCGCCCACGAAGATGCCGGCGAGTGGCGCTACCGGTGGACCGGCCCCGCGGTCTGAGCGCCCACTCAGACCCGGGTCAGGGCCTGGCTGCGCAGGCCCTCCAACACGCCGCGGGTGACCTCCGAGGTGCCCCGCGCCTGCTCGCACACCTCCGCCACCCGGCGGGCGGTGGCCTCGGCGCGTTGCTCCCGTTCGTCCCACAGCCGGTCGACCTCGGCCAACAGCGGCCCCTCGACCTCCCGCTCCACGCCGCGCAGGGCCGGCACGCCGAGCCGCTGGGCCAGGTCGAAGACCTTGCCGGCGTACGGCAGGGGCAGGAACGGTGTGCCGACCATCGCCGCGAAGATCAGGAAGTGCAGGCGCATGCCGACGGCCAGGTCGAAGTGCCGCATCAGCCCGAGTACCTGCTGTGGAGAGTAGGTGCCGTGCAGGATTCGCCCCCGATCGGCGGCGACCATGTGGGAGAGCACCCCGTGGGCGTGCCGGATGTCGTCGCGCTCCATCGGCACGAACAGCACGTACGCGTCGATCCGGTGCACCAGGAAGTCACCGATCTGGGCCAGCAGCCGGTGGTAGCCGTCCACGTCCAGCCGCTCGGCGGCCCGCCCCGGCTCCCGCACGCTGATCCCGACCAGCCGCTTACCGACCGGCACGCCCTCCTCGGCGAGCAGGTGCGTCGGGAACTCCTCGGGTTGCAACAGGAACGCGGGGTCGGCGGTGACCGTGATCGGATTGAGCAGACCGGCCTCCTCCAGCACCATCCGGGACTCCTGGTCACGGACCGTCACCTGGGTCGCGCCGGAGAGCGTCTCCCGGACCATGCCGCTGTCCACCGCGTCGCCGAGCGGCCCGACCCCCACCGCGTACGTGATCAGGGGCAGGCCACGCTCCTGCGCGACCCGGACCACCCGCAGGTAGCGGCGGGCCTCCCGGTCGTAGAGGATGCCGCCGCCGCCCAGGATGAGCAGGTCGAGCTGGGCCAGGACCAGGGCCGAGTCGGTACGGCTGACGCCCTCCCAGGGCACCGCCTCGACATCCGGATGGGCGGCCCGGGTGTGCTCCGGGTTACGGGAGAAGACAATGATCCGGGCGTTTGGTTCCTGCGTGCGCAGATCGGTGAGCAGGCCGGTGAGGATCGCCTCGTCGCCGAGATTTCGCCCACCGTACGAGCCCAGCACACCGATGGTCAGTCCGGCGCCATGCGTCATCCGTCGCTCCTCCCCAGGTGCGGTCCGCGCCGGTTTCCCGCTGGGCAGGTGAACAGTCCTGCCGCCGGGACCGGCCTGGGTGGCTCGCGACTCAGCTCGCCGCGGTGATGCGCTTCGCCATCTGCTGCGAGGTGACCTCGAAGCCCAGACTCCGGTAGAGCCCGATCGCCACGGCGTTCGAACCGAAGACGTTCAGACCCAACTCGGGCACGTTGAGCTGGGCGAGTTCGGCCTCGATGAGCTGGATCATCCGACGTGCGTAGCCGCGCCCCCGGTGCGCCGGGTGCACCTCGATGTTGTGTATCCAGGCCTGTCGCGGGGCGGTCGCCGCCGGCAGCATCACCCAGATCCAGCCGATCTCGGTGTCGTCGACCCGGCCCAGCCGCAGCAACGCCCCCTCGGTCGCCGCGCCCGCCGGCAGCGACTCCCGGATCTGGCTGACCGACCGTTCGAGGGCCGCCTCCGGGGTCAACCCCCGGTTTACGACCAGGTCCTCCGCGTACCCCTGCTCCAACTCCCCGAGCAACCGGGCCAGGTCCTGTGCCGTCATCGGCGTCAACGTCAACTCCACCGAATCTTCCCCTCTGTCGTCGCCGGTCAAGAGTGCAGCAGATCCGACCCGGGCGTGCCACCGGGTTCACCACGACCGGCCCGGCGCCTCCGTGATCATGAGGTTGACCGTCGGTCTACTCTCTGCTGGATTGTCACGACGACGGCGAGTGGGTGGCGCTGGTCTTCTCCGACGTGGACGGTCGGCACCCTGCCACGCCGTGGAGGGTCGACGAGCTGACCTCCGTGCTGAACGCGCTGGAGGTGATGGCGACAGTCCTCACCCCGAGCCCGGTGGCGCACGTGCCAACCGCGGTCGAGCTGCTGGCCACGGACTTCGCCGGCTGGCACCGGATCGCCGCGGACCCGCGGAACTGCTGGACCCCTGGGTCCGGGGGCACCTGGACCAACTGCGTGCCGCCGCCGACCGGGGCGTTGCCGCGCTGGCCGGTGACACGCTCTGCCACGTGGACGTACGGGCCGACAACCTGCTGCTCGACGCGACCGGCAGGGTCCACGTGGTCGACTGGCCGTGGGCGTGCCGGGGGCCGGCCTGGCTGGACACCGCGCTGCTGCTGGTCAACGTCCGGCTGCACGGCGGGCACGACACCGAGGCGCTGCTGCGCCGGCTACGCCTCACCGCCGAGGTCGATCCGATCGCGCTCACCGGGGTGTACGCCGGGCTGGCCGGCTTCTTCGCCGACAGCGCCCGGCGCCCGCCGCCGCACGGCATCCCCACCGTCCGCGCGTTTCAGCAGGCCCAGGCCGACGCCCTGCTCCCCTGGCTGGCCGCCCGTCTACGCTGACGCCCCGACCGTCTTCGCGGCCTCCTGGCGGTCAGGGTGTCGTGAGCGCCGACTCCAGTTGGCGTGCCAACTGCGCCAGGTCGTCGAGGCACAGGTCGCCGTCGAGCCCCTTCAGCGCGGCGGTCATCGCGCCGGCCGCGCGCCCGGCCCGTAGGCCGACCTCGGCGTCCTCGACGACCAGGCACCGCGCCACGGGCACGTTCAGCAGCGCTGCGGCCCGCAGGTAGCCCTCCGGGTCCGGCTTGCCGACCCGGACGTCCTCCACAGTGACCAGCACGGGAGCGACGATGCCGGCGGCACCGAGGCGAGCTTCCGCCAGCCGGGTGTCGGCGCTTGTCACCACCGCCCAGGGCAGCATCAGCCGGGCCAGCGTGCCCAGTAGTTCGCGCGCACCGGGGGTGGCCACCACGTCGGAGAGGTCGTCGTACTGCAACGCGAGCTGTCGAGCCGCGGCCCCGGCGACCGTGGCGTCGTCGAGCGCGGGTAGCAGGCGGCGAATGGTCCGGTCCGCGGGGCTGCCGTGGGCGAGCGCCAACGCGGCACTGCTGTCGATCCCGTACTCGGCGGCCCAGCGCTCCCAGGCCCGCTCGACGGCCGCGTCGGAGTCGACAAGGGTGCCGTCCATGTCGAACAGCACCGCGCCGATATCGGCCAGTTCCACGATCACGCTCCCCCAGTCGCTCGGGTCCCGAGGATAAGTCGCCCCTCCCTCACTTCCCAAGATCCGCGGGGCGGGGGCGGGCGCGGGCGCGGGTTTCGGACCTGGGGGTGGGGACGAGGGGTCCGATTGCCGCCAGACGGACAGGTCGGCGCGGCCACATGATCGTTCGCATGATGACACTCAACGACAGGGTCGCCCTGGTGACCGGAGGCTCCCGCGGCATCGGGGCCGGCATCGCCCTGCGCCTGGCCCAGGACGGTGCCGACGTGGCGCTGACCTACCGGCAGGACGCGGAGCGGGCCGCGACAGTGGTGAAGCAGATCGAGGCGCTGGGCCGGCGGGCGCTGGCCGTGCGGGCCGACGCCGCCGACCCGAGCGCCGTGCGGGGTGCGGTCGACCGGGTGGCCGCCGACCTGGGTCGGCTGGACATCCTGGTGAACAACGCCGCGGTCTTCCCCGTCGGCACCATGGACGAACTCGGCCCGGCGGAGATGGAGCAGACCATCGCGGTGAACATCCGGGCACCGTACGTCGCCGTGCAGGCGGCGCTGCGGCACCTGGGCGAAGGCGGACGGATCATCAGCATCGGCAGCAACGTCGGTGAACGGGCCGTCTTTCCCGGGCTGACGCTCTACTGCATGAGCAAGACCGCGCTTGTCGGGTTGACCCGGGGCCTGGCCCGCGAGCTGGGCCCACGCGACATCACCGTCAACCTGGTCAACCCCGGACCAACCGACACGGACGCCAACCCGGCGGACGGCCCGAACGCGGCGGCCATCAGCGGCTTCACCGCCGTCGGCCGCTACGCTCGCCCCGCCGACATCGCGGCCACCGTCGCGCACCTGGCCAGCCCCGAGGCCGGATACGTGACCGGTGCGGTGATCAATGTGGACGGCGGCTTCACCAGCTGAGAATCCCGGGCGGCGTCGCCGTGCCATCCGGCGCCGCCCGACCTCAACCACAACACCGTTGCGTTAGGGGTCGGGCCCGGCTTGGCGATCATGGAGTTGTGGTGCCAATTTTGAGGGTTTTACGGGCGTTCTGTTACCCACCACAACTCAATGATCGGCGAGGCAGTGCTGGTTGACGAACAGCCGTTCCACCTAACGCAACGGCGTTGACCTCAACTAGCACCGGGCTCGCTCGGCGGCTTGACCGGACCGCCTACGGTGCCGGCCATGCCCCTTCGCGCGGCACGCCTGTTGGTCTGGCCCTTCGCCGTGGCCGCGTTCGCCCTGCGGGTGAGCGCCGAGCTGTGGTTCAAGCCGGTGAGCTGGCGGATCGACCCGAATGGCGTCGCCTTCCTGGCATGGGTGGCCGTCCTGGCCGGCACACTCCTGGTGCCGTGGATCGGCTACCGCCTGTTGACCAGGAGTAACCGGCGGCCCGCGACCACACAAGGTCACGCTTGTAGTGAAGGGTGGGCGCGGCAGGTTTCGAACCTGCGACCCCTCGCTTGTAAGGCGAGTGCTCTCCCACTGAGCTACGCGCCCGGATCGCCCGTGCGGCGGGCCGGTGGCTGGCAAGCTTACCCTGCTCGCCGCCGACCCCGGCGCACGGCGTACCCCGGTCAGATTGTCGCTTCGGCGATGGCCTTGCGCCAGCCCTGCTGGTCGCGGGCCTCGCCCGGTCCGTTCATCTCGGCGTAGCGGACCACGCCGGCCTTGTCGATGACGAAGGTGCCCCGGTTGGCGAAGCCGGCGACGTCGTTGAAGACCCGGTACGCCTGGGCGACGGCGCCGTGCGGCCAGAAGTCGGCAAGCATGGGGAACTGGTAGCCCTCGCGGTCGGCCCAGACCTTGTGGCTGTAGACCGAGTCGACGCTGACCGTCAGCACCTGGACGTCGTCGTTCACGTACGCGTCGAGGTTGTCCCGCACCTCGCTCAACTCACCCTGGCAGGTGCCGGTGAAGGCGAACGGGTAGAAGACCAGCAGCACGACGCGCCTGCCCCGAAAGTCCGAGAGCCGGACTTCCTGGTTGTTCTGGTCCTTCAGCACGAAGTCCGGTGCCTGGGCACCAACCTCGATGGGCATGCGTGACCTCCTCGGGGGTCGAGTCGGGGAAACGGCACCAGCCTGCCACCCGACGGTGTGGACCGCCGGGCCAGCGGAACGGCGCGGGCTACTTCTTGGCCTTGGCCGCCCCTCGACGCAGCACCAGACGTGCGCCGCTCCAGTCCCGGCCGGCGTTGACGGTCGAGGTCTGCTGAAGGCCGGCGGTGGGCGCGGACTCCGCGACCTCGCTCGGCTCGACGTGCCCGTCACGCCCCGCCTTCGGGGTGAGTAGCCACACGACCCCGTTGTCGGCCAGCGGGCCGAGGGCATCGAGGAGGAGATCGAAAAGGTCACCGTCGCCGTCGCGGAACCAAACCAGCACCGCGTCGACCACCTCGTCGGTGTCCTCGTCGACCAGCTCTCCACAGCGGTCGGTCAGGGCGTCCCGGAGATCCTGGTCGACGTCGTCGTCGTACCCCATCTCCATGACGACCATCCCCGGTTCGATTCCGAACCGGTCCGCCAGGCTGCGTACCCCGTCGGCGGCCTGACCAGCGGTCGCGCTCACTGTCGCGTGCCTCCTCATCTCGTCCCTGCTCGCGGCGTCGGTGCGACGCCGTCAGGCAAAGTCCACACACTTGTGCGTCCCCGCGCAAGTGGCGCACCGGATGGAACGGAATTTACCGTGCCAGCAGCGTACGGGCACCGTCGGTAATGGCTTCCGCCGAGACCAGAACATGACGTGCTGCCGGACCTAATGGTACAAACGAGTCAACTCCGGCCACCCGCCGCGCGGCGCCGACATATCCGCCGTCCACCAGAGCGGCGATAACTCCCTCGCCAACGCCACCTGACCGGCGTGTCTCGTCCACCACCAGCACCCGGCCGGTCGCCGAGGACTCCCGGATGATGTCGGCCACCGGCAGTGGGGCAAGCCAGCGCAGATCCACCACCCGGGTGCCCACCCCCTCCTCGGCGAGGGCCGCCGCGGCCCGCAGCGACATCCGCACCCCGTTACCGAAGGTGATGATGGTCAGATCGTCGGCCGAGCCGACCCGGTAGACGCGGGCCCGACCGATCGGCACGTGCCCGGAAACCCACGCGCCCGGCTCCGGGTAGGCGGCCAGCCACTCCCCGTCACCCTCGGCGTACAGGTCACGGGTGTGGTAGAGCGCGATCGGCTCCACGAACACGCAGACGCTGCCGTCCACCGCAGCGCTGGCCAGGCAGGTCCGCAGCATGGGCGCCGCGTCGTCCGGCCGCGCCGGCACCGCGACCACCAGACCTGGCACATCCCGGAGTACGGCCACCGAGTTGTCGTTGTGGAAGTGCCCGCCGAAACCCTCCTGGTACGCCAGCCCGGCGACCCGGACCACCATCGGGTTGCGGAACGCCCCCCGCGAGAAGAACTGCATCGTCGCCGCCTCGCCGCGCAGTTGGTCCTCGGCGTTGTGCAGGTACGCCAGATACTGGATCTCCGGCACCGGCAGCATCCCGGCCAACCCGGCGCCGAGACCCAGCCCGAGCACCGACGTCTCGTCCAGCAGGGTGTCGAAGACCCGGGCCGCCCCGAAACGGTCGCGCAGCCCCTTCGTCACCCCGTACACACCGCCCTTGGCGGCCACATCCTCGCCGAAGATCGCCATCTGCGGGTGGTCGAGCATCCCGTCGGCGAGCGCCGCGTTGATGCTCTGCGCCAGGCTCATCGGGCCGGCCAACTCCGGCGGCTTACCGCCGAACGCCTCGACCCGGGCGCCGGCGCCCGGCCCGCTGGCCCGCGCCGCGGCGTCGGCCACCGCCCGCGCCACCCGCACCGGCCGGCGTGGGGCCAACGCCGACACCACGTCGGCCGCGGAGGCCAGCTTCGGCTCGCCCAGCACCTCCTCGGCCAGCCGGCGTACCTGCCAGCCGGTCTCGTCGTACCGGGCCAACAGCTCCTCGCCGGTGGCCACGCCGGCGTCGACGAGCAGCCGCGCGGTGGCGGCAACCGGGTCCCGGTCCAGGTCCTCGGCCAGCTCGGCCGTGCTCCGGTACGCCGACTCCGCGTCGGCACCGGCGTGCCCCATCAGCCGTACCGTGCGCAGGTGCAGCACGGCCGGGCGCCGGTTATGACGCACCCAGGCCGCGGCCTCGGCCGCTACCGCGTACGCCCGCACCGGGTCGGCCCCGTCCGCACCGAAGTAGCGGATGCCCGGCTTCGCCCGCAGGGTCGCCTCGACCCAGCCCTCCGGTGAACGGACGCTGATGCCCAACCCGTTGTCCTCGCAGACGAAGAGCACCGGGATGCGCAGGCCGGCGTGGTCGTACCAGCCGGCGGTGTTGAACGCCGCGGTGGCGCTGGCGTGGTTGACCGAGGCGTCGCCGAAGGAACACACCACTATCGCGTCCGGCGGCCACGGCGCGGATGCGGGGCCCGCCCCGCCGCCGACCCGCACCCCGGCACCGGTACGACGCCCGACGCTGTCCAGCCGGCGCAGCCGCTCCACGGCCAGTCCCATCCCGACCGCGCGGGGCAGGTGCGAGGCGACAGTGGAGGTGGTCGGCACGATGGCCAGGTCGGCCCGGCCGAACACCTTGTGCCGGCCGCCGGCGATCGGCTCCTGACTGGAGGCGACCATCCCGCGCAGCACGTCCCGGGCCGCGTCCTCGTACGCCGCGAACCCGCCGGTGGGCGGCTCGGACCCGGCGGGATCGCGGTCGGTCACCTCGGGGCCGGTCACCTCGGGGCCGGTCACCTCGCGGCCGGTCACCTCGCGGCCGGTCACCTCGCGGCCGATCATCTCGCGGCCGGTCACCTCGCGGCCGGTCGCCTCAGGGCCGGTTGCCTCGCGGTCGGGCCACTCGGCGCTGGTCGACCCCCGGTCGGGCCACTCGGCGCTGGTCGACCCCCGGTCGGGCCACTCGGCGCTGGTCGACCCGCGGCCGCTCGGCCGGGACTCGGATCGGTCGACGTCCACCGGCACAGACCCGGTCAGCACGGACCCGGACGGCACGGAACCAGACGGCACGGGAGCGGACGACTTCGGGTCGGCGGTCGCTGCCGAATCGGCGTTCGTTGCCGAACCCGCTGTCGCTGCCGAATCGGCGGCGGCCTGCGCGGCGCGGACGCAGTAGAAGGCGCCGGAACGGTAGTGCAGCAGCGCCGGATCGGTGGGGCGCAGCGCGGCGGCGACCGCGGCGTTGCCCTCGTGCCCGGCCGAGCCGATCGTGTAGAAGCCCTCGCCGAAGCCGCGCAGCCAACGGCCGGCCAGGTCGAGCTGCCGGCTGGTCACCTGCGCGTCGAACAGGTCCAGCACCTGAGCCCCGGTCAGTGGGGCATCGTCGGTGACCGGGTCGGCGGGGTCACGCCGCCGCCCCGCGGCGGGCAGCGCCGCCAGCGTCTCCCGGAACCGGTCGTCGAGATCTTGCGGGGTCGTCACGTGGGACAGCATTACCGACGAGAGCCTTTGTCGCCCAGTGGGACACGGTTGGCACCTGTCGACTCAGTCCGGCCCACCGGGCTCCGAACAGTCACCGTCGGACATCTTTCGGACCAGGTCACGAAGGGTGCTCAGCTCCCGGTCGGTCAGCCCGGACAGGAGTCCGGAGTCGGACATCACCTCGGCCACCCGGTCCCGTTCGACGCGTCCCCTGTCGGTCACCACCAACGTCTTCTGCCTGCGGTCCGCCGGGTCGGTACGGCGCTCGACCAACCCGGCCTGCTCCAGCTTGTCGACAAGCGCCGTCACGTTCGACCTGTCGCACCGCAGTCGACCGGCGAGGTCACGGGCGGGCAGCGGCTGCTCCGGGTCCAGTTCGCGCAACGCCCGGGCCGTCGCCGGGGTGAGCCCCAACTGGGCGAACGCGACGCCCTGCCGGTGCCGCAGCGCGGCGGTCACCTGCGCCATCCGACGCACCACATCGTCGGCGAGACCAGCCCGATCCACGGGTCCACCTGCAGCGGAACCCGCCTCCTGAGTCACGTCCACACCGTACGCAGGCGTCCGGCGGCGGAGCTCAGCGATCGGGTTCGAGCACGCCGCCCAGCGGTCGCACGCCCGGCGAGCAGTGGCTCGGCAGCCCGGGGGAGTACGTGCACTACGCCGCCGTCCTGGTCGGCGCGGTCGGACGCCCGGCGAGCAGTGGACCTCGGCGGGCTGCACCCGCGGGCCGTGAGGGTGGGCGCGCTATGCCCACGCCCCGGGGCGAGGATGCCCACGAAAACGGACCGACCTGGCCGGCCGCGAGGAAACCACTTGGCCGACAACCCGATCGGTCGCGAGGCCGCGGTCAGCCGGCAGAGGCGGCGAGTTCCCTCCGCCCTGCGCAAGTTCATGGATGTGGTGGCCTCCCGCACGCCCGACACCACTACAACCAGGATCGAGCACGATCTTGGCGCGAGGCGCGAGGCGCGAGGCGCGAGGCGCGGTCAGCCGGGGAGGAAGGAGAAGCGGACCTGGCGGGTGGGGTTGTCGCCGTTGGTGTCGACCAGACAGATCGACTGCCACGTGCCCAGCGCCAGACGCCCGCCGAGCACCGGCAGCGTGGCGTACGGCGGGACGAACGCCGGCAGCACGTGATCCCGACCGTGGCCGGGTGAGCCGTGCCGGTGCCGCCAGCGGTCCGTCGTGGGGAGCAGGTCGTCCAGCGCGCTGAGCAGGTCGTCGTCGGAGCCCGACCCGGTCTCGATGATCGCCAGGCCAGCCGTGGCGTGCGGCACGAAGACGTGCAGCAGGCCGTCGCCCTCCCCGGAGACGAACTGTTGGGCTTCGGCGGTGATGTCCCGGACGGTCGGCCGGGACCCGGTCTGGACGGTGATCACGTCGCTGCGCATACGTCGCATTCTGCCGCAGGCAGGGGTCAGGAGCTGCCGCCACCGCCACCCGAGTCGCCACCGCCGGACCAGCCGCCACCGGAGTCACCGCTGGACCAGCCCCAGCCGGACCAGCCGCCACCGGAGTCACCGCCGCCGACCGGTTCCGTACCGTCGGAGTTGTCGTGGTCGCCGTCACGCTGGCGGCCGACGTGCCCGCTCCCGGCGTCCGGGGCGGGCATCGGGTAAAGGGGGTACCCGGCGGCGCCGTCCGTGTCGGGACGGCGGCGGCGACGGCCATCCGGGCCGTTCAGACGGACCGCCCGGCTCGCGTCCCGCAGCAGGACCACACCGAACACGACGAGCACGACCGCGAGGGCCAGCAGTCCCACCGTCGGCCAGGTGTTACCGGCAGCGAGGCGGACCGCGCCGAGGATCAGGCCCACCACCCCCATAACGATCATGCTCACGGCGACCGCGACATGGCGTCCGTTCATGGTGGTGACGGTAGGTGCCGCGGTCAAACCGCTCGGTTTCCGGCCCGGTCGTAGCGTTAAGTTACCGGCGGGTACCTGTGTTCAGCATCGCGTCCGGGGGACCTAGACGTGACGAGGGGTGCCACCAGGGGGCAGGATGGCGGCAGAGACCTATCCCACACACAACCGAGGGAACGCCTGTGGCTACGGAACGCAAGCGCCCGGTGATCAGCGACGGCCTACCGAGCCAGCTTCCGGACATCGACCCTGACGAGACAAGCGAATGGGTCGAGTCGCTTGACGGTGTCATCGACGAACGCGGCGCCAAGCGCGCCCGCTACGTCATGCTGCGCCTGCTGGAGCGGGCCCGTGAGCGCCAGGTCGGGGTTCCGCCCCTGACCACCACCGATTACATCAACACCATCCCGTCCGAGCGTGAGCCCTGGTTCCCGGGTGACGAGCACGTCGAGCGGCGGATCCGGGCGTACGTCCGGTGGAACGCCGCGATGCTGGTGCACCGGGCGCAGCGCCCGGAGATCGGCGTCGGCGGGCACATCTCCACCTTCGCCAGCTCCGCGTCGCTCTACGAGGTGGGCTTCAACCACTTCTTCCGGGGCAAGAACCACCCGGGCGGTGGCGACCAGATCTTCTACCAGGGCCACGCCTCCCCCGGCATGTACGCGCGGGCGTTCCTGGAGGGGCGGCTCAGCGAGCACCAGCTCGACGGGTTCCGCCAGGAACTGTCGCACCCCGGCGGTGGGCTGCCGTCGTACCCGCACCCGCGGCTGATGCCGGACTTCTGGGAGTTCCCCACCGTTTCGATGGGTCTCGGCGGTCTGAACGCGATCTACCAGGCCCGGTTCAACAGGTACCTCCAGCACCGCGGCATCAAGGACACCTCGCAGCAGCACGTCTGGGCGTTCCTCGGCGACGGCGAGATGGACGAGCCGGAGACGCTCGGCGCGATCGGCGTTGCCGCCCGCGAGGAGCTGGACAACCTCACCTTCGTGATCAACTGCAACCTCCAGCGGCTGGACGGCCCGGTGCGGGGCAACGGCAAGGTCATGCAGGAGCTGGAGGCGTTCTTCCGGGGTGCCGGCTGGAACGTGATCAAGGTGGTCTGGGGCCGCGAGTGGGACCCGCTGCTCGCCGCGGACACCGACGGCGCGCTTGTCAACCTGATGAACACCACGACCGACGGCGACTACCAGACCTACAAGGCGGAGTCGGGCGCGTACGTGCGGGAGCACTTCTTCGGCCGTGACGCACGGACCCGCAAGATGGTCGAGCCGCTCAGCGACGACGAGATCTGGAACCTCAAGCGGGGTGGGCACGACTACCGCAAGCTCTACGCGGCCTACAAGGCGGCCACCGAGCACACCGGTCAGCCCACTGTCATCCTGGCGAAGACGATCAAGGGCTGGACGCTCGGCTCGCACTTCGAGGGCCGCAACGCGACCCACCAGATGAAGAAGCTGACGCTGGAGGACCTGAAGACCTTCCGCGACCGGCTCTACCTGGACATCCCGGACAAGGCGCTGGAGGACAACCCCTACCTGCCGCCGTACTTCCACCCGGGTGAGAAGTCCGAGGAGCTGGCGTACCTCAAGGAGCGGCGCGAGCAGCTCGGCGGCTACCTCCCGTCCCGGCGGACCAGCACGAAGCGGCTGACCATCCCCGGTCCGGAGCGGTTCGCCGACGTCAAGCGCGGCTCGGGCAAGCAGAAGGTGGCCACCACGCAGGCCTTCGTCCGTCTGCTCAAGGACGTGATGAAGGACAAGGAGTTCGGCAAGCGCTGGGTGCCGATCATCCCGGACGAGGCCCGCACCTTCGGTCTCGACTCGATCTTCCCGACCGCGAAGATCTACTCACCGCACGGCCAGCGCTACACCTCTGTCGACAGGGAGCTGTTCCTGTCGTACAAGGAGTCGACCTCCGGGCAGATCCTGCACGAGGGGATCAACGAGGCCGGTTCGGTGGCCTCGTTCACCGCGGCCGGCTCGGCGTACGCCACGCACGACGAGCCGATGATCCCGATGTACATCTTCTACTCGATGTTCGGGTTCCAGCGGACCGCCGACGGGCTGTGGGCAGCGGCCGACCAGATGGCCCGGGGCTTCCTGCTCGGTGCCACCGCGGGTCGGACCACGCTCAACGGTGAGGGCCTCCAGCACGAGGACGGGCACTCGCTGCTGATCGCCGCCACCAACCCGGCGGTGGTCGCGTACGACCCGGCGTTCGCGTACGAGATCGCGCACATCATGGAGCAGGGTCTGCACCGGATGTACGGGGACGCGCAGGAGAACGTCTTCTACTACCTGACGGTCTACAACGAGCCGACGCTCCAGCCGGCCGAGCCGGCCGACGTGGACGTGGAGGGCCTGCTCAAGGGCATCTACCGCTACGCGTCGGCGCCGCAGGTCGACGGCCCGAAGGCCAACCTGCTGGCCTCCGGCACCGGGATGCAGTGGGCGCTCAAGGCCCAGCAGCTGCTCGCCCAGGACTGGGGGGTGGGCGCCGACGTCTGGTCGGTGACCTCCTGGACGGAGCTGCGCCGCGACGCGGTGCAGACCGAGGAGTACAACCTCCTCAACCCGGGCGCCGAGGCGAAGGTTCCGTACATCCAGCAGAAGCTGGCCGACGCGGACGGGCCGAAGGTCGCGGTGAGTGACTTCATGCGTGCCGTACCGGATCTGATCGCCCGCTGGGTGCCCGGCGACTACACGTCGCTCGGCACTGACGGCTTCGGCATGTCGGACACCCGGCACGCGCTGCGTCGACACTTCCACGTCGACGCGGAGTCGATAGTGGTGGCCACGCTGCGACAGCTCGCCCGCAGCGGCGCGATCGCGGCCACGATCCCGGCCGAGGCCGCCAAGAAGTACGCGATCGACGACGTCAACGCCGCCCCGGTCGGCGAGACCGGCGGCGACAGCTAGCCCCAGCACCATCGACGAAGGGCCCGGCGCTGCGCGCCGGGCCCTTCGTCATGCCTGCCCCACGTGCACCCGTCGATCATGCAGTTGTGGTGGTGGACGAAGCGCTTGAATCGCACCTTTCCCGGCACCACAAGTCCATGATCGACGCCATGCGGGGGCGGGGGCGGGGTGGCGTACGGAGCGGCGGTGGTCCGGGGGCCCTGGCGGGGATCCGGACCACCGCCGTCGCGGGTGGCGCCGGGAGGATGGGCGCTCGTCAGCCGACGGCGGCCAGGTCGGTGAGCCGGGCCAGCGAGTCCTCCAGGTCGGCGCCGACCCGACGCAGTCCGAGGCGCAGCAGGGCCGCCTTGACCGGGCCGGCCGGCCAGCGGACCACGATGAGCCGCACGATGGTCCCGCCCTCTTCCTCGTCGGTGGTGAGCTGGACGTAGATCTCGGTGCGTGCCTCCGCCCGAGAGCCGGCGCCCTTGGCCCGTTCCCGCCAGCCGATCAGCGTCGGCTCCTGGTAGGCGATCACCTCGGCCTCGTGCGCCGAGCCGCGCCCCGCCTGGACCAGTTGTCGCCGGCCGAAGCCCTCTCCCGAGAGCACTTCGGCCGCGCGAACCCCGGCCAGCCAGGCCGGCAACTGCTCGGCCCGCTGGACAACATCCCAGACCACTTCAACTGGCGCCGCCACGTGCGCACTGCGTTCAACGAGGATCATTTTCCGTCTTCCTCCGGTGAGGACATCCCACGATATCGGCACTCTATGCGCTAAATCGGACTTACCTGGACGGGTTCGGAAAAAGACACGCCGATCAACCATTGCGGATTGCGCCAGGCCGGCCTATGGCGCATCCATCGAGAGCGCCCTAAAGTCCCGAACACGTTTCACGTTGACCGGGAGGGCGCATGTCCACCGCACCGATGCCCGAGTTCCCCACCGGCTTCCGCTGGGGCGTCTCCACCTCGGCCCACCAGATCGAGGGCGCCAGCACGGCCGACGGACGGGGTCCGTCCATCTGGGACACCTTCGCGCACTCCCCCTGGCGCATCAGCGACGGCAGCAGCGGCGCGGTGGCCTGCGACCACTACCACCGGCACACCGAGGACGTCGCGCTGCTGGCCGGACTTGGCGTCTCGGCGTACCGGTTCTCGATCGCCTGGCCCCGCGTGCGGCCCACCGGCACCGGCCCGGCCAACCCTGCCGGCCTGGACTTCTACGACCGGCTGGTGGACGAGTTGCTGGCCGCCGGCATCGACCCGGTGGCCACCCTCTACCACTGGGACCTGCCGCAACCGCTCGAGGACGCCGGCGGCTGGCTGCACCGCGACACCGCCGCCCGCTTCGCCGAGTACGCCGACCTGACCGCCGCCCGGCTCGGCGACCGGGTCCGGCTCTGGATCACCCTCAACGAGCCGTTCATCCACATGAGCCTCGGCTACGGCATCGGCGAGCACGCCCCCGGCCGGGCGCTGCTCTTCGACGCCTTCCCGGTCGCCCACCACCAACTGCTCGGGCACGGGCTCGCCGTCGCCGCGCTGCGATCGCACACCACCAGTCCGGTGGCGATCGCCAACAACTACTCGCCGGTGCGGGTGCGCGGCGACCGGGACGCCGACCGGGCCGCCGGGGCCGCGTACGAGGTGCTGCACAACCGGCTCTTCACCGATCCGCTACTCGGTCGCGGCTACCCGGAGGTGCCCGGCTTCGACCCGGACATCGTGCGCCCCGGCGATCTGGACACCATCGCCGCCCCGATCGACGTGCTCGGCGTCAACTACTACAACCCCACAGGTGTACGGGCCGCCGAGGAGGGTTCGCCACTGCCGTTCGACCTGGTGCCACTGGACGGCTATCCGCGTACCGCCTTCGACTGGCCGGTGGCCCCCGACGGGTTGCGCGAGTTGCTCGGCTGGCTGCGCGACACGTACGGCGACGCGCTGCCGCCCATCGAGATCACCGAGGGCGGCTGCGCGTACGACGACGCACCGGACGCGCACGGGCAGGTGGCGGATCCGGAGCGGATCGCGTACCTCGACGGGCACCTGCGGGCGGTCCGGGCCGCCATCGACGACGGGGTGGACGTGCGCGGGTACTTCGTCTGGTCGCTGCTGGACAACTGGGAGTGGGCCGAGGGGTTCACCAAGCGCTTCGGTCTGGTGCACGTCGACTACGCCACCCAGTCGCGTACGCCGAAGTCGTCGTACACCTGGTTGCGGGACGTGATCGCGGCGTCCCGGGACGGGTCGGCGCGGTGACCACCCTGGACCCGACGCCGGCGTCGCTGCCGGCGGCGCTCGCCGAGCCGACGGTGCCGGTGCGGCGCGGCTGGATCGGTCTGATCTTCGCCGCCAACCTCGGCGTGTGGATGGCGTTCTTCACGCCCATCCAGGTGCTGCTGCCGCAGCAGATCGAGCAGATCGCACCGGGCGACAAGGAGAACATGCTGGCCGTGGTCACCGGCCTCGGCGCGCTGGCCGCGGTGCTCGCCAACCCCCTGGCGGGCGCGTTCTCCGACCGGACCTGCCTGCGGATCGCCGGCCGGGAGTTCGGTCGTCGGCACGTCTGGACGGCGGGCGGGGCCCTGCTCGGCGCGGTGGCCCTGGTGCTGCTGGCCCAGCAGCGGACCATCCTCGGGGTCGCCCTCGGCTGGGTGGCCGCGCAGGTCTGCTTCAACGCGATGCTGGCCAGCCTCAGCGCGGCCATCCCGGACCGGGTCCCGGTGACACAGCGCGGCGGTGTCTCGGGTTGGGTGGGCATCCCGCAGGCGCTCGGGCTGGTGCTCGGCGCGGTGCTGGTCACCGCCGTGGTGACCGGCAACGCCGCCGGCTATCTGGCAATCGCGGTGGCGATCCTGCTGCTGTCGCTGCCGTTCGCGCTGCTCACCCCGGACGAGCCGCTGCCACGTACCCATCGGCCCGTGGTGCGCACCCGGGCGCTGCTGGCCTCGATGTGGATCAGCCCGCGCCGGCACCCGGATTTCGCCTGGGCCTGGATCACCCGGTTCCTGGTCCAGCTCGGCAACGCGTTGGGCACCCTCTACCTGCTGTACTTCCTCACCGACGGGGTGCACCACGCCGATCCCGAGGGTGGCCTGCTCGTGCTGATCCTGCTCTACACGCTCGGCATGATGCTGACCGCGGTGGTGGCCGGCCGGCTGTCCGACCGCTCCGGGCGCCGCAAGATCTACGTGATCGTCTCTGGGCTGATCATGGCGGTGGCGGCGCTGCTGCTCGCCGTCGCGCCGGTCTGGCCGATGGCCATCGTCGCGGCGCTGCTGCTCGGCGCCGGCTACGGCGTCTACCTCTCGGTGGACGCCGCGTTGATCACCCAGGTGCTGCCCCGGGCCACCGACCGGGCCAAGGACCTGGGCGTCATCAACATCGCCAACTCGGCGCCGCAGGTGCTCGGGCCGGCTCTGTCCGCCCCGCTCGTGGTGTACCTGGGCGGTTACCCCACGCTCTACGCGGTCACCGCCGTGGTCACCCTGATCGGCAGCGCCCTGGTGGTCAAGATCCGCTCAGTTGCCTGAGGGGTCGTGGCGGAACGCGATTGCGGTCCGCCGTAGGCTGGGGGCGTGACGGTACGTGTGCGCTTCGCCCCCTCCCCGACCGGTATGTTCCACGTCGGCGGTGCCCGCTCGGCACTGCAGAACTGGATCTACGCCAAGCAGCAGGGCGGGGTGTTCGTGCTGCGCGTCGAGGACACCGACGCGGCGCGCAACAAGCCCGAGTGGACCGAGGGCATCCTCTCCGCGCTGGACTGGATCGGCATCTCCCGGGGCAGCTACGAGGGGCCGTACTTCCAGTCGGAGAATGCCGGCGAGCACCGGGCCGCCGCCACCCGCCTCTACGACTCGGGCCGTGCCTACTACTGCGACTGCACCCGCGAGGACGTGCAGGCCCGCACCGGCTCCCAGTACCAGGGCTACGACGGCTACCACCGCGACCGTGGCCTCGGCCCCGGCCCGGGGCACGCGCTGCGCTTCCGTACGCCCGACGAGGGCACGACAGTGGTTGTCGACCTGATCCGCGGTGAGCCCACCTTCGAGAACAAGCTCATCGAGGACTTCGTCATCGCCCGCGGCGACGGCTCGCCGGTCTTCCTGCTGGCCAACGTCGTCGACGACATGACCATGGGGATCACCCACGTGATCCGGGCCGAGGAGCACCTGCCCAACACGCCCAAGCAGCAGTTGCTCTGGGACGCGCTCGGGGTCAAGCCGCCGATCTGGGCGCACGTGCCGGTGGTGGTCAACGAGAAGCGGCAGAAGCTCTCCAAGCGCCGGGACAAGGTCGCCCTGGAGGCGTACCGCGACGAGGGTTACCTCGCCGGTGCGATGCGCAACTACCTGATGCTGCTCGGTTGGGCGCCGTCGGGCGACCGGGAGATCGTCCCGTGGTCGGTCATCGAGGACGAGTTCCGGTTGGAGGAGGTCAACCCCTCCCCCGCGTTCTTCGACGAGAAGAAGCTGCGGGCGTTCAACGGTGAGTACATTCGGGCGCTGTCCGTGCCCGACTTCATCGACGCCTGCCAGCCGTGGCTCACCGGCACCGGGACCATCGCGCCGCCGCCCTGGCAGCCGGAGGAGTTCGACGCCGACGCGTTCGCCGCGGTCGCCCCGCTCGCCCAGACCCGGCTCGCGCTGCTCAGCGAGATCGTCCCGAACGTCGACTTCCTCTTCCTCGCCTCGCCAATGATCGACGAGGCCGCCTGGGCCAAGACGATGAAGGACGGCTCGGCCGAGCTGCTGGACGCCGCCCTCGCGGCGTTCGAGTCGCTGGAGTCGTGGGACGCCGAGGCGCTGAAGTCGACGCTGGAGGCGGTCGGCGCCGAGCGTGGCCTCAAGCTGGGCAAGACGCAGGCACCGGTCCGGGTCGCGGTCACCGGCCGCACCGTGGGTCTGCCGCTGTTCGAGTCGCTGGAGGTGCTCGGTCGCGAGCGCACCCTGACCCGGATGCGCGCCGCCCGACTCCGCCTGGTCTGACCGTCGCTCGTCGACGCGTCAAGAACGGCGACGGTGTCGCCGCCGGCGCGCGTCGCCCCCGCGCATCGCCCTCGCCCCCGCGCATCGCGCTCGCCACTGCCCATCGCACTGCCTTTGCTCTGCACCCCAATAGGCGCCAGTCACAGACCGTAGCCGTCGCATCCGCGGGCGCAGGGCAAAGGATGACCATCCACCTGTCCCACCGGGAGCGGTGACTCTCAGCGGGTCACCGAACTCGTCGGTGCCGACGGAACATGAGGGCGGTTGCGAGTGCGGCGAGCAGCAGCACGCCACCGAGCGCCCAGATCCAGGGGCGAGCACCGGGGCCGGACTGCTCCGACGCCGCCGGCACCGTGGAGGCCGTCGGGCTGCCAGGCGTGGCCGACGCGGGCCCGGCGGATGGTGTGCCGACGGCCGAGGGCGAACCGGCCGGGCTGGTGCCGGCGGTGGCCGATGGCGAGGCGGACGGATCGGCGGCGGTCCCGGTCGTCATGGTGAACCGAACCTCGCCCTTCACCGGGTGCCCATCGCTTGACGCGAGTTGGTAGCCGACGATGTAGAGCCCCGCGGCCGTCGGCGTGAACGGCACCCGAACGCGGCTGCCATCGAAGACGGGTGGGCCGCCGGCGACCACATTGTTCGGTCCCGTTATTGTGATCTTCGTCGTAGCCGGTGCCGGCTTGGCGAGGAACCGCAGCTCGATCCGGGCCGGAGCCTTCGCCACTCGGGCACCGTCGCGCGGATCGCTGCCGGTCAGCGAGTTGTGCGCGGCGGCCGGAGTTGCCGGCATCAGGAACGACACACCGAACGCCACGCCGAGCACCACTGGCATGACCCGCACCGTACGTGTAACCCTGCCCCCCATGAACCCCTCCGTAAGGGTACGATCCGCCCGCTGATCAAACGGCTCCTCATTAGTTGAGCAGAGATCGCAGATAGTTCCAATTACTGTTCCAGAAGCTGCAACTCATCGACGTTCTGCGGAGTCTGTAGGAGTAGGCCCGGCCATCTGGTCGATGCCGCACCGACGGACCGCTTCAGGCGTCACACCGAAGCCATCCATCGAACGGGGCGAGGAGGCGGGATGCTCCGACACATGAGGCGGTTGGCCGCCGTGCTGGCGGGCACGCTGGCGACGGCGCTGCTGTCGCTCGGCACCGCCGGCCCGGCTCTGGCGGCGCCGAACACGGCACCGGCCGGGGTGGACATCACCGGCGAGGGGATCGCCGCGCCGCTGCGGTTGCGCGTGGACACCCAACCCGCCCACGTCGGCGCGGTCATCGACCAGGTCAACTTCCTGGGGCGCACCGGCATGCCGACCGGCCCGAAGCCGGCCGACCTCGGTCCGAAGTACACAGTCGTGGTGTTCGCCGGTGAGACGCCGCAGCAGACGTACGACCTCTACCCCAGGGCTGTCGGTGGCCCGCGGGTCTACCGGCCGGCGAAGCAGCCCGACGGCCGCAAGACCAGCGCTGGTTGGTTCCTGGGTCGGCTCAGCATGTCGGAGACCCTGCGTACCGCCGGTGTGCCGCTGGAGCGGCAGTTCGACACGGTCAGCGGTGGTGCGGGTGGTGGCGAACGGGTGCTCCCGGAGGACACGCTCGACCCGGCGAAGGACCTCGACGACGCGCTCGGCGACCTGCAACGCCTGCTGCTGCTCAACGTCGGGGTGATGCTGACGATCACGGTCGGCCTGGCCGGGATCGCCCTGCTGATCCGCCGCCGCACCCGCTGACCCGCCGCACGCACTGACCCGCCACACGCGCTGTCTCGCGTGGCGGGCGGTCAGCACCAGCGGCGTGGTGGGCGCTCCCGGCGGGTGGCCCGTGGGCGCGGCCGGACCGGGCCGTGCCGATGCGCCCCCGCCCAGCCGGGAAGTTCGCTGAGGCAACCAGCGGGAACGTCCGCGTCGGGCTCGGCCGGGGCGGCGGCCTCGGCGGAACGCTGGCGCGGGAGCGTGGTCTCGTCGTCCCGGCCGGTGAGCGGCTCCCCCGGGTGCCCCGGCGCGCCAGCCGGCCGGCGGTGCTTACCGGCCACCTGCGGGTCGTGGTGCCCCGGCCGGCAGGGCTCGCCCTGGGCGCAGCCGTGCTCGGCCTCCCCGTGCGCCATCCCCGGTCTCCTCACGTTCGCCTCACCCGCGGGTGCTCCCCCGACGTGCCCCTGTCACCGTACTGGCCGGGACCGACGGGCCACGCACGGCGTACCCGGGGTGGGCACCGGTCGGCTCGCGAAGACGGCGGTGAGCGCGGAACCTGGTCGCGCAGTTCACAGCCTCTTTTCGCGCCGTTAATCCGGACGTCGCAGACAACGGGCGCAGCCGGAGCGGGCCCGCGCTCAGCGGGCGCGGCGCAGCCGGAGCGGGCCGGCTGCGCGTACCCCTTTCGGCGCATGTCGACGCCGTCGGCCTCCTCCTCCGGTCGGTGTCCGGGGGTCGGCGGCTGTGGTGGGATCGTGGGTATGCGACCGCCACCGTGGCTCGGCTCCGGCACCCTCGGCCGCGACCTCGCGCTCGCCGCCGCGTCGCTGGCCGGCGGCCTGGTGCTCTACGCCCTGGGCTGGCAGCCGCAGGTCCGTCCGGACCCGGGCGTGCCGTCGGCGCTGTTCCTGCCGCCGCTGCTGGTGATGTGCGCGGCGGTGGGCATGCGTCGGGTCGCCCCACGCGCCAGCCTGGCCGTGGGCACCGGAGCGCTGGTGGTGGACACCGCGCTCGGCAACTCGCTGGGCACGATCCTGGTCTACACGCAGGTGCTCTACGACGCCTGCGTGTACGGTCCGCCCCGGCTGTGGCGGTGGCTGCTGCGGGTCACCATCGGGCTGAGCCTGGTCGGTGCCGTCGTCGGCGTGGTCTCCTTGGACAACTGGCGCGGGGTCACCGTCGGGGTCCTGGTGGTGCTCGCCGGGCTGCTGCCCGTCCTGACCGGCATCAGCGTGCGGCAGTACCGCGACCAGGCCGCCGCCGAGCGGGCGCGGGCCGAGCAGACCGCCCGGCTGGTCGAGCTGGACCGCCGGCAGGCGGTCAGCGCCGAACGGGCCCGGATGGCCCGGGAGCTGCACGACGTCGTCGCCAACCACCTCAGCGCGGTCGCCATCCACGCCACCGCCGTGCTGTCCGTACCCGGCCTGGATCGCGGCCAGGTCACCTCGGCGTTGCGCGTGATCCGGGAGAGCAGTGTGCAGGGCCTGGCGGAGATGCGTCAGATGATCGAGGTGCTGCGGGAGCCGGCGACCGGCGACGGTCTGGCGGGCGACGGCCCGGCGGTGCCGGAGGCGGTCGCCAAGCGGCTCGCCGAGGCGGACGGACTTGTCGAGCGGATCCAGGCCGCCGGCCTCGCGGTGCGGGTACGCACCGATGGCACCCCGGGCCCGCTGCCGGTGGGGGTGGACCTCGCCGCGTACCGGATCGTGCAGGAGTCGCTGACCAACGCGCTCAAGCACGGTACGGGTGAGGCGGAGCTGACCATCGCGTACCGGCCGGCGGAGGTGGTGGTGACTGTCGAGAATCCGGTGCGCGCACCCGGGGGCGGGATGCCGGGCGCCGGGGCCGGGCTGATCGGGATGCGGGAGCGGGTCACGCTGTTGGCCGGGAGGTTCACCGCCGGGCCGCAGGACGGGCGCTGGCGGGTCCGGGCCGCGCTGCCCACCGGGCAGGGCGGATGACCGGGCCGGCGCGCGCACCGGACGACGCGGCCGTCCGGGTGGTGCTCGCGGACGACCAGCCGACGGTACGGGCCGGACTGGCCCTGATCCTGGGCGCCGCCCCCGGCCTGGAGGTGGTCGGCGAGGCGACCGACGGTGACGAGGCGGTGCGGTTGTGCCGGGAGTTGCGCCCGGACGTGGCGGTGCTGGACGTGCGGATGCCCCGCCGGGACGGGATCTCCGCGACCCGCGCGATCGTCGCCGACCTGCTCGCCGACGTGCTGGTGCTCACCACCTTCGACCTCGACGAGTACGTCTTCGGCGCGCTGCGCGCCGGCGCGGCCGGGTTCCTGCTCAAGGACACCGACGCCGACGGCCTGGTGACGGCGGTGCGGACGGTGGCGCGTGGCGACGGGTTCATCGCCCCCGCGGTGACCCGTCGGTTGATCGCGGCCTTCGCGGCCACCGCGCCGGGGGCGTCGGCGGACACCCGGGCCGCGCTGGGCACCCTCACCCCCCGTGAGCGTGACGTGTTGGCGTGCCTCGGGCTGGGCCTGTCCAACCAG
Source organism: Micromonospora sp. NPDC049230 (assembly GCF_040647875.1). Taxonomy (NCBI): domain Bacteria; kingdom Bacillati; phylum Actinomycetota; class Actinomycetes; order Micromonosporales; family Micromonosporaceae; genus Micromonospora; species Micromonospora sp. NPDC049230. The sequence continues at coordinate 142,091 of NZ_JBEZCZ010000001.1, read as the reverse complement.
CAGGTCGCCGACCGGCTGGCGATGGCGGAGAGCACCACCAAGACGCACGTGAGCCGGATCCTGGCGAAGTTGGGCCTGCGCAGCCGGGTACAGGCCGCGATCCTGGCCCAGGAGTTGGGCCTGCCGCCGCCGTGATCCACCGCCGGTCCACTCTGGACGGTGTCGCGTCGGTCTGCTGCCGTACGCTGCGCGCCATCGACGCCGACAGCGGCGGCCCAGAACGGAGACAACGTGCGACGGTGGTGGGGGACGACGACGGTCCTGGCGGTGCTGATCATGGGGGCGGGCGGTTGCGACAGCATCTTCGCCGACGAGTCGCTCCCGTCCTACACCCCCGAGGCGGGGGTGTGTCACGCCACCGCCTCCGACGAGCGCAGCCCCGAGACGTACACGCCGATCCCCTGCTCGTCGAAGCACGAGACGGAGACCTTCCTGATCGGCCGGTTCGGTGGCGCGGACGCCGCCGCGTCGGCACCGCCGGCGGCCGGCAGCAAGGGCGTCGGGCGGGCGTACGGATCCTGCGACGCCGAGGCCGACCTCTTCCTGGGTGGCGAGTGGCGCGAGTCGCGGCTGGCGATGCGGGTGCTGATCCCGTCGGCGGCGCACTGGGAGGCGGGTGAGCGGTGGTATCGCTGCGACCTGCTGGAGATGCACGCGGTGGACCGGTGGTTCCCCAATCCCCGGGCGAACAGCCTCAGCGGCGCCCTGACCGGTGACTCGCCGCTGCGGCTGACCTGTTTCACCGAACCGGAGGAGACCGCCGAGGGCGGCGTCAACCTGCCGCCGACCGACTGCACGGGGCCGCACGCCACCGAGTTCGCCGGCCTCTGGCGGCCCGCCCCGGAGGCCGCCAAGGTCACCGATGAGGTCATGCACGCGGGTTGCCGGTCGACGATCGCGCAACACGTCGGGCTGCCGGAGCGGGATCTGGGCGACCGGTTCGAGGTGTTGGCGCACTTCCCGCGCACCGAGCCCGAGTGGCAGGCGAATGCCGGCGCCTGGTGTTTCCTGTACAGCCCCGACCGGGTGCTCACCGCGTCGGTGAAGGGTGCCGGTCGGACCGTGCTGCCGGCGGCCCGCTGACCGGTGCCGACGTGGTTGGCCTGGTCACGACGTGTCAGGCTAGGGCGATGAGTACGCCGGGGGGTGGAGAGCTGGCGGCCACGCTGCGCCGGATCGAGCGTTCGGCGGGGGCGTTGGCCACCTCCAGCGTGGCCCGGATGGATGAGACGCTGCCGTGGTTCCGGGCGCTGCCGGCCGACCAGCGCTCCTGGGTGATGCTTGTGGCCCAGGCCGGCGCCCGGTCGCTGGTGCAGTGGCTGAGCGAGGGTGGCGGCACCGCGGACAGCACCCAGGAGGTCTCGGACGAGGTCTTCGCCGCCGCCCCGCAGGCGCTGGCCCGGTCGATCACCCTCCAGCAGACCGTCGCGTTGATCAAGGTGACCATCGACGTGGTCGAGGAGCAGGTGTCGCACCTGGCCGCCGAGGGCGAGGAGCAGCAACTCCGGGAGGCGGTGCTGCGCTTCTCCCGGGAGATCGCGTTCGCCGCCGCCCGGGTCTACGCGCGGGCGGCCGAGTCGCGGGGCGCGTGGGACGCCCGGTTGCAGGCCCTGCTCGTCGACGCGCTGTTGCGGGGTGACTCGCCCGACGTGCTGGCCAGTCGGGCCGCCGCGCTCGGCTGGGCGGACGCGCCACCGGTGGCGGTGGCGGTCGGCCGATCGCCGGGCGGGGAGGTCTCCGCGGTGCTGCACGTGGTCTACCGGCAGGCCCGCCGGATCGGTGTGGAGGTCATCGGCGGGGTGCACGGCGACCGGCTGGTGATCGTGTTGGGCGGCGCGGCGGACCCGCTCACCGCGACCGCCAAGTTGCTGAGCGCGTTCGGTGACGGGCCGGTGGTGGTCGGTCCGGCCGTACCGAGCCTGGACGAGGCGACCGAGTCGGCGCGGGCGGCGCTGTCCGGTTTCCGGGCGGCGCCGGCCTGGCCCAACGCTCCCCGTCCGGTGCCGGCCGCGGACCTGCTGCCGGAGCGGGCCCTGGCTGGCGACGCGGAGGCGCGTCGGCGGCTGCGGCACGACGTGTACGCGACGCTGGTGCGTGCCGGCGGCGAACTGCTGGCGACCCTGGACGCCTTCCTCGCCGCCGGTGGCACGCTGGAGAGCGCCGCCCGGGCGTTGTTCGTCCACCCGAACACTGTGCGTTACCGGCTCCGGCGGATCGCCGAGGTGACAGGCTTCTCGCCGCTGTCTCCCCGGGACGCGTTCGCACTTCAGGTCGCGCTCACCGTGGGTCGCCTGGATCCGGTCGTCCCGATCACCTCGACTGTGTCGAGTCAGACAATGACCCCGAATGCTCGGAAAACCGCCCAAACTGAGGATGATCCCCGCCGATTTTTGTAGGAAACCTGCAAAGGTTCTAGTGTGGTTTGGTCGAAGGCGGCACAGCGTTACCCGCGCGAATCCGGGAGAGTCATAGGCGTGCTCGCCGTACTTAGTCCCGGCCAGGGTTCTCAGAAACCCGGCTTCCTGACCCCCTGGCTCGACCTGACCGGCACCGAGGCGCGGCTGCGCGAGTGGTCGGCGTTGGCCGGAGTCGACCTGACGCACCTGGGCACCGCCGCCGATGCCGACGAGATCATGGATACCGCCCGCACCCAGCCGCTGCTGGTCGCCGCGGCGCTGCTCGCGGCCGAGCATCTGCCACTGGAGAACGTCGACATCACCGCCGGGCACAGCGTCGGCGAGTTGAGTGCCGCCACCCTCGCCGGTGTGCTGACCGCCGAAGCCGCGATCACCCTCGCCGGCGTGCGAGGCCGGGAGATGGCCGCCGCGTGCGCGCTCGAGCCCACCGGGATGGCCGCGACGCTGGGTGGCGACCCCGACGAGGTGCTCGCCGCCATCGAGGCGCACGGGCTCTACCCGGCCAACCGCAACGGCGCCGGGCAGATCGTCGCCGCCGGCACGCTGGGCGGTCTCGACAAGCTCGTCGCCGAGCCGCCCGCCCGGACGCGGATCATCCGACTCAAGGTGGCGGGCGCGTTCCACACGCCGTACATGGCTCCGGCCGCCACCGCGCTCGCCACTGTCGCCGCCGGCATCACTCCCTCCGACCCGACCCGGACCCTGCTCTCGAACCTCGACGGCACCGCCGTCGACAACGGCGCCGAAGTGGTGCAGCGCCTCGTCCGCCAGGTCACCGCGCCGGTGCGCTGGGATCTGTGCATGCGTACGCTGGCCGGCCTCGGGGTCACCGGCGTGATCGAACTACCGCCGGCCGGCACGCTCGCCGGGCTGGTCAAGCGGGACCTCAAGGGCGAGGGCGCGCCGGAGATCGTCACCCTGAACACCCCGGACGACCTGCCGGCCGCACGGGACCTGATCGCCCGCATCGGAGGTCGTTCATGACTGGCAGTCGCATCGTCTCGATGGGGCATTACCAGCCGTCCCGGGTGGTGACCAACGACGACATCGCCCAACTCGTCGACACCAACGACGAGTGGATCCGCGACCGGGTCGGCATCGTCAGCCGACGGATCGCCGACACCGAGACGGTGGCCGACATGGCCGCTGCCGCCGCCGGCAAGGCACTCGCCAACTCGGGCCTGACCGCCGCCGACATCGACCTGGTCGTGGTCGCCACCTGCACGTCGATCGACCGCAGCCCCAACGTGGCCTGCCGGGTCGCCGCCAAGCTGGGCATCACCGCCCCGGGCGCGTTCGACGTGAACACCGCCTGCTCGGGCTTCGCGTACGCGCTCGGCACCGTCGACCACGCCATCCGGGCCGGCGCGTCGCGCAACGCGCTCGTCATCGGCGCGGAGAAGCTCTCCGACTTCACCGACTGGACCGACCGCTCCACCTGCATCATCTTCGCCGACGGCGCAGGTGCCGCGGTGGTCACCGCCACCGCCGACGACGAGCCGGCCGGGGTCGGCCCGGTGGTCTGGGGTTCGGTGCCGGAGAAGAGCGACGCGGTCCGCATCGAGGGCTGGCGCCCGTACGTCCAGCAGGAGGGGCAGGCGGTGTTCCGCTGGGCCACCACCGAGCTGGCGCCGCTGGCCCTACAGGCCTGTGAGCGGGCCGGGGTCGACCCGTCGGAGCTTGCCGCGTTCGTGCCACACCAGGCCAACAGCCGCATCATCGACGGCATCGCCAAGCGGCTCAACATCCCCAACGCGATCATCGCGAAGGACATCGTCGAGTCCGGCAACACCTCTGCCGCGAGTGTGCCGCTGGCCCTGTCCAAGCTGGTCGAGCGCCGGGAGGTGCCCTCGGGCGCACCGGTGCTGCTGTTCGGCTTCGGCGGTGGCCTGACCTACGCCGGTCAGGTCGTTCGCTGCCCCTGAAGACCACCTCCGGCGCGTACGCGTCGAGGAGTGGCGGTCGGCGACGCCGTCCGTCGGACAACCCCGATGAAAGGAACCAACCGCAATGACCCGTGACGAGATCACCACCGGCCTCGCCGAGATTCTCGAAGAGGTTGCCGGAGTGAACCCGGACGACGTGGCCGAGGGGAAGTCCTTCACCGACGACCTCGACGTCGACTCGCTCTCGATGGTGGAGGTCGTGGTGGCCGCCGAGGAGAAGTTCGGCGTCAAGATCCCGGACAACGAGGTGCAGAACCTCAAGACCGTCGGTGACGCCGTCAGCTACATCGCGGCGCAGTCCTGATCATGAGTCGTCCTGACGTCGTCGTCACCGGGCTCGGCGCGACGACCCCGCTCGGCGGGGACGTCGCGTCGACCTGGGACGCCATGCTCGCCGGCCGCTCCGGGGTGAGTGCCCTCACCCAGGAGTGGGCCGAGCAACTGCCGGTCCGCATCGCCGCCCAGTTGGCCGTGGAACCGTCCGAGGTGCTGGACCGGGTCCGACTGCGCCGACTGGACCGCTCCGAGGCGATCGCGATCATCGCGGCGCAACAGGCCTGGGCGGACGCCGGCCTCGCCGGCTCCGACCTGGACGGGGAGCGGTTGGCCGTCAGCGTCGGTTCCGGCATCGGCGGTGCCACCACCCTGCTCGCGCAGGACGACATCCTGGAAGCGTCCGGGCCGCGGCGGGTGTCCCCGCACACCATCCCGATGCTGATGCCGAACGGTCCGGCCGCCTGGGTCGGGCTGGAGTTGGGCGCCAAGGCCGGGGTGCACGCGGTGGCCAGCGCCTGCGCCACCGGCGCCGAGGCGATCGCGCTCGGTCTGGACATCATCCGCTCCGGCCGGGCCGACGTGGTGGTGGCCGGCGGCACCGAGGCGGTCATCCACCCGCTGCCGATCGCCGGTTTCAGCTCGATGCGGGCCATGTCCACCCGCAACGACGACCCGGAGCGCGCCTCCCGCCCGTGGGACCGGGGCCGGGACGGCTTCGTCCTCGGCGAGGGTGCCGGCATCCTGGTGCTGGAACGGGCCGAGCACGCCGCGGCGCGGGGCGCCCGGGTCTACGCGCGCCTCGCCGGGGCCGGCATCACGTCCGACGCGTACGACATCGTGCAGCCACACGCCGAGGGCGAGGGCGCGATCCGGGCCATCGCCAGGGCCATCGCGGACGCGGACGTGGCCAAGCGGGACATCGTGCACGTCAACGCGCACGCCACGTCGACGCCGGTCGGTGACATGCTGGAGATCGGTGGGCTGCACAAGGCGCTCGGCGACCACCCGGTGTTGTCCGCGACGAAGTCGATGACCGGTCACCTGCTCGGTGCGGCCGGCGCGCTGGAGTCGATCGCCACCATCCTGGCCATCCGCGACGGTGTCGTCCCGCCGACGATCAACCTCGACGACCCGGAGCCCGGTCTCACCCTGGACGTCGCGGCGCACAAGGCACGCCACATGGAGATCCCCGCCGCGTTGAACAACGCGTTCGGCTTCGGTGGCCACAACGTGGCGCTCGTCTTCGCCCGACCCTGAGATCCCGCGAAAGGGGCCCCTCCTCGTCGAGGAGGGGCCCCTTTCGTCGTTCAGCCCCGGTTGCGGGGGTGCTGTTTCGCGGTGCGCTCGTTGCCGTGGCGGTAGTTGCCCGTCCAGCGGGCCATCACCAACTGCGGGTCGTCGTCGACCTCGGCGAGGAACTGCGCGGCCCGAGCACCGCGAAGCGTGCCGGCGACCCGGCCGTGGTGGGTGATCACCACGGTGTCGTCCGCCCGTTGCACGTATCGGAATCCCGCTGCCGCTCCCATGGGGTGAGGTTGTCAGACCGACCCGGGCCGGGGCGACCCGATTTCCGTCGTGGGGGCCGGCCCCGCCGGCCGCGACAACCATCCCGGCCGCGCCACACGATCGCCGATTGACGTCGAGAGACCGGCCGGCTTAGATGGGCCGACTGAAGATCGACTGACGGGGCTCACCACCATGGACACTCGTACCCTTGTCGCCGTGTCGGCGGCGGCGCTCACTCTCGGCCTGCTGGCCGGTTGCGGCGACGACGCCGCCGCTCCCGCCGGGCCGGCGGCCGGCGGCCCGGCCCCGCAGGCCACGGGCGAGCCCTGGTACGACGAGGTGGCCCCGGCGTCGCCCGGCACCACCACCGGCGGCGTGGGTTCTCCCTGCCCGGTGCCCGTGTCGTTTCCGCTGGCCGACGGGTGGACGGCCAAGGCCGTCGAGCCGCCCAAGGGTGAGCTGGCCGAGCTGCTCGGCGAGGCCCTCACCAAGCGCGGCGGCACCACGGTGCGCTGCGAGGTGGACGGCCGCTCGGCCGGCGGCGGATTCCTGCGGATCTGGGCGGCGGACCAGCCGGCTGTCACCCCGCGCGCCGCGCTGGAGGGTTTCGCCGCCGGGGCCGGCGAGACGGTCGCCGGCCAGCAGTTCCGCGACCTCCGCGCCGGCGGCTTCGACGCCACCGAGATGACCTGGCTCGCCACCAACCCGTTGACCGAGGAGGAAGAGTCGCGGAACTGGGCGCTGGCCGTCCAGTCGGCGGGGCAGACGCTTGTCTTCGCGGTCAACGAGGGGCTGATCGCCGAACGGGCCGACGTGCTGCCGGCGTACCGGCTCGCGGTGCGGGGGCTCGCGAAGGGCGAGTGAGGTGGGCGCCTACCTGCCCGCGCCGGCCGGTCAGGTCCGACAGGTCGTGGCGGGCAGGCCGGGCACGGCCACCGGGGACCGGCCTCCCGGCCGGGCCTTACCGGCCAGCACGGCAGCCAGGGCGGTCATTGACGCCCGGCTGGAGGAGTACGTGGCCAGCAGCGTCGGAGACTTCGCCTCGCCCAGCACGTACGGGGTGTCCATGGCGACAGTGACCGCGGCGTCGGCGCGCAGGTCCTTGGCGCCGTCGCCGTAGCCCACCAGGTGCACGACCGTCCCGCCGCTGGGCTTGACCGTCACCCCGGCGGCGGTCAGCGCGGCGGTGAGCGCGGCCCGGGTGCCGTCCCGACCTCCGGAGGAGGTGACGGTGACCGGCCCGGGAATCGCGCCGCCGCAGGTGCCGCGCAGCACTGTGACAGCGGCGGCGGCCAGCGCGTCGGCCGCGGCCCGGTGCGCCGGGGCGTTGAGCGTGGACATCTGCGCGGCCGGGGTCTCCGCCAGCCGGAACTTCATGGTCAGCACCCGGGTGACCGCCTCGACGAGCCGGGTCCGGGGCAGTGTGCCGCCCCGCAGCGCGGTGAGCAGCCCGTCGTACGCCTGGCCGACGTTCGGGGTCATCAGGATGAGGTCGTTGCCGGCGTTCAGCGCGCGGACCGCCGCCTCGCCGGGCGCCCACCGCTTCGCGGGCGGCATGTTCATCCCGTCGGTGATCACCACGCCCTTGAAGCCGAGTTGGCCGCGCAGCACGTCGGTGAGGAGCTTGTGGGAGAAGGTCGCCGGGGTCCCCGGGTCGATCGCGCGGGCGTCCAGGTGACCGGACATCACCGCCATCGCCCCGGCGTCCATCCCGGCGGTGAACGGCGGCCACGCGCCGCTGCGCAACGCCTCGGCGGACTGGGTGAGCACCGGCAGGTCCTGGTGCGAGTCGTCGGCGCTGTGGCCGTGCCCGGGGAAGTGCTTCAGGGTGGCCGCGACCCCGGCCGCCTGGAGGCCACGGACGGCCCCTCCCACCTGCGCGGCGGCCTGCTTCGGGTCGGAGCCGTACGACCGGGAGCCGATCACTGTGCTGCGGGTGGCCAGCACGTCGGCCACCGGGGCGAAGTCGACGTTGATCCCCATCGCGGCCAGCTCGGCGCCGGCGGCCCGCCAGGCGGCCTCGGTCAGCTCCGGGTCACCGGCCGCACCTGCCGCGAGGGCGCTGGGCAGCACTGTGACCCCGTCGGTGACGCGGGTGACGACGCCGTACTCCTGGTCGGTGCCGATCAGCAGCGGCGCGGGGCCGGCGGCGAGCCGACCGGCGGCGGTACGCAACCCGGTGGTGAGCTCGTGCACCTGCTTCGGGTTGTCGACGTTCGTGGTCTCCTGGTTGCCCTTGGTCGGGTCGTCGGCGCTGAAGCCGACAAGGATCAGGCCACCCAGCCGGTACTTGGCGATCATGTCGGCGGGGGTGTCGACCCCGGCGAGGGCCTGGTTGCCGGCAGCCGAGCCGGCGGAGACCTTCGTCGCCGAGTCGCCGTAGGCGTACGGCATCAGCACCTGACCGACGAGATCCTCGTCGGACAGCGTGGCGACCAGGGCCGCGGCCCGGGCGGCGGGATCGCTGGCCGGTGTCGCGGCGGGGGCGCTCGGGGCGGCGGTCGCGCCGGCCGGGCTGGGCGGCGGCGCGGGGCGCTTGGGGTCGCCTGAGCAGCCGGAGACGAGCAGAGCGGTCAGGGCGGCGACTGCGACAGCGGCGCGCCACGGGCGATTCGACACGCCGTCCATCCCACCAGCTTCCCCCTTATCGGGGCAACTTGACCTTACCGGTCGCCGCCGGCCCGACCGTGTACGGCCAGCGCGCCAGCGACCGGATCAGCCGACCCGGGTGAGCAAGGTCACCGGAGCCCCGTCGCCGGCGTACCGGTACGGCTCCAGGTCCGCGTCCCACGCCGTGCCGAGCGCCTTGTCCAGGGCGTGCGCCAGCGCCTCCGGTGCCCGGGAGGCGACCATCAGCGCGCGTAGTCGGTCCTCGCCGAGCTGGATGTCGCCGGCCACGCCGACGGTGGCCCGGAACAGGCCACGGGCCGGCACGTACATGAACCGCTCCCCGTCGGCGCCGGGACTCGGCTCCTCGGTGACCTCGAAACGGATCATGGGCCACTGCCGTAGGGCAGCAGCCAGCTCGGCGCCCGTCCCCGGACGACCGGTCCACCCGCACTCGGCCCGGCGTGCGCCGGGATCGACGGGCTGAGCCGTCCACTGTAGGTTGACCGGCGCGGCTAGGACGCGCGCGATCGCCCACTCGACGTGCGAGCACACGGCGAGTGGGGTCGAGTGGACGTATACGACGCCACGCGTTGGCACGGTGACCTCCCGGAGAGCGAGGTGCGTCTTCCCCTACGACCTCGTCCACCCGGGTAGTTGCTGCAACACATGATGACTCCTGTGACGCGTGGTGCGCCAGGGAATCGGAAAAAACGCCGGGTGGAATAGCCGGACGGGTGGCCGCCGTTGCCTCTCAGGACACCGCGACGACCAGCATGATGTCGTGGTCCTGTACAGTTCCATCGGCGGCTTATGCCGCGTTACATCTTCGCGGGCCGAGCGCAGTGTGGCCCGCACACAGCCCCCGGACGTCCAGTCCTCCCGTACGTCTTGCAAGGAGTACCTCCGTGGCGAGCAACACCTCTAAGACCGCGCGCGCGTCCGTCCGGGCCGGCCAGGCTGGCCAGGGTGGCGCCCTCAGCGTGCTGGGCGAATTCAAGTACCTCATCCCGCTCAACGGCGGCAAGCACGCCTACGTGCGGAACCTGACCAACGGCAAGACCGCGCACCTGCGCACGGACTCCGACGCCTTCGTCGAGGAGATCCGCGTGCTGGCCGCCGCCGGCCACGCCGCCAAGATCCGGGCCGAGATCAACAACCTGGCCGCCGTTCACCCGAACGACGGCTGGGAGGCCACCGAGAAGCGCCTGGTCGCGGCCGGCGTCTTCGAGGGCTGAGCCCTCCCCCACCGCATCAGCGAAACCGCCCGCCGGGAGTTCCCGGCGGGCGGTTTCGCGTCTCCGGCGCGAGATCCACTCGACTTCCCGGAAACCGGGGTGTCCCGGCAGGCCGGACACCCCGACATCAGGAAACCCGAGTCGATCATGGGCTCGGAGCGGGGGGCGGTCGAGCGGCGTCGGGCGGGGGGCCGGTCGAGCGCGTCGGGCGGGAGGCCCGTCGGGCGGGTTCAGGCCGGGTCGAGCAGGGTGACCTCGCCGGTGGCCAGGTCGTAGAGGCCACCGACCACGGCCACCCGTCCGGCGGCGACCGACCCGGCGAGCAGGTCGTCGACGCGCAGCGTGCCCACCGTTCGCCGGACGTGCCGGCGGATCGCCAGCGGCAGCACCGCCGGGTCGTCGATCCCCACCTCGGTCACCGCCGGAGCGATCTCGTCCACCAGGTGCGCCAGCGAGCCACCGGGGCGCTCCCCGGTGCGCAGCGCGTCCACCGTGGCGCCGACCGCGCCGCACCGCTCGTGACCGAGGACCATCACCAGCGGTACGCCGAGCTGGCCGACGACGTACTCGATCGACCCGCACACCGCCCGGTCGAGCACGTGCCCACCGGTACGGATCACGCAGATCGCACCGAACGTCTGGTCGAAGATCGCCTCCAGCGGCACCCGCGAGTCGATGCAGCCGAGCACCACGGCGTACGGCTGCTGGTCGCCGGAGGCGGCGGCCGCCGCCGCCGTGACGTCGTGCCCGTGGACCGGCTGGCCGCTGACGAACCGCCGGTTACCGGCGAGCAGGTCGGCCAGCGCGGCGCGAGGAGTGCCGCCGGCCTGCCGCCCCGGCCCCGATGTCCCGCCCATTGGCGCTCCCGACGCTCCCATGCCGTCCAGCTTGGCCCGCGGGCCCGGACCCACGGGCGGGGTCGGGGAATGTCAGCCGCGGCGCGATTGGCGTGGTGTCATGACGGGTAGCCGGGTACTACCGGGACTGGTGGTGCCGGGCGGCCTGGGGAGGTGGCGATGCCGGAGCGGTTCGAGGTCGGGCTGCCGGACGGCGTACGGCTCAACGTCGAGGCGACGGGGCCGACGGATGCCGAGGTCACCGCCATCCTGCTGCACGGCTGGACGTTGGACGGGCGTGCCTGGCACCGGCAGGTCGCCGCGCTGACCGCGGCGTTCGGCGGGTCGGTGCGGGTGGTCACCTACGACGCGCGGGGGCACGGGCGGTCCAGCTGCATGGCGTTGCCCACGGCCACCCTGGCCCAACTCGGCGACGACCTGGCCACTGTGCTCGACACTGTGGCGCCGGTCGGGCCGGTGGTCCTGGTCGGGCACTCGATGGGCGGCATGACGATCATGGAGTACGCCCACCGCCACCCCGCGCACTTCGCCGCCCGTACGGTCGGTCTGGTCTTCGTGTCGACCACCGCCGAGGGGCACACGCACACCGTCTACGGGCTCTCGCCTCGGATCGCCCGGTTGATCCGGCTGGCCGAGACGACAGGTGCCGGAGTGCTGGCCCGGTGCGGCTCCTGGCGGGCGCCCCGGGCGCTGCTGAACGCGCTGCGGCCGAGCATCCGGTGGATGCTCTTCGGCGACCGCTGCGACCCCTCCGACATCCGCCTGGTGACCTCCGCTGTGGCTCGTGCCTCGCTGCGCTCGATCGGCGGGTTCCGCGCCTCCATCGGCACCCAGCACCGACTGGACACCCTCACCGCGTTGGCGCACCTGCCGGCCGCCGCCCTGGTCGGCGACCGGGACCGGCTGACCCCGCCGCCGTGTGCCGAGTCGATCGCGGCGGCCCTGCCGGCCACCGAGTTGACAGTCTGCCCGGGTGCCGGGCACATGCTGATGATGGAGCGCCCGGACGAGGTCAACGCCGCCCTCACCGGCGTCCTGCGCCGGGTGCTCGCCGAACCGCCGCCCCGCAGGCGGGGGGCGACGCCCGCCGAAACGGGCGTCTGAGCGCGTTCCCGCACCTCGGGCGCGGCGGGCCAGGCGCGGGGCCGTACCCTTCTGCGGTTGGCTCGCGCGGTTCCCGCCGCCTGCCGGCGACAGTCGAAGGAGCGTGCGTTGACCGACCAGACCGGCCTGGAGCAGGAGATCGCCGTCGAGCAACGCCATCTCGACCGGGTGTACGCACGACTCGCCGAACTGCGGCAGTCGGCGGTTCGTGCCGAGCGTGACGGCTACCGGATGGCCCGGGTGGGCACGTACGGCTCGTTGGTCGAGCGCGACGCGATGGTCTTCCACGCCGCGCAGCGGCGGCACGTCCTGGACGCCGAGTACGAGGGGCTGGTCTTCGGCCGGTTGGATCTGCGGGACCGGCAGGTGCTGCACGTCGGGCGTCTCGGCATCCGCGACGAGGACACCACAACGCTCGTCGTCGACTGGCGGGCACCGGCCGCCGCCGCCTTCTACCAGGCCACTCCGGCGCAGCCGCTGGACGTGGTGCGTCGCCGCACGATCCAGTCCCGCGCCGAGAAGGTCACCCGGATCGAGGACGACCTGCTGGACCCGAACGCCGCCCCGGAGGGGATGACTGTCGTCGGCGACGGCGCGCTGCTGGCCACCCTGTCCAAGGCCACCGGCCGGGGCATGCGCGACATCGTGGCGACAATCCAGCGGGAACAGGACGAGGCGATCCGCTCACCCGGTTCCGGGGTGACGATCGTCGCGGGCGGCCCCGGCACCGGCAAGACCGCCGTCGCCCTGCACCGGGCCGCCTTCCTGCTCTACTCCGACCGCAGCCGGTACGCGGGTGGCGGCATCCTGGTGGTCGGCCCGTCGGGGGTCTTCGTCGAGTACATCGCGTCGGTGCTGCCGTCGCTCGGTGAGGACACCGCGACCCTGCACTCGCTGGGCACCCTGTTTCCGGGAATGAGCGCCACCCGCACCGACCCGCCCGAGGTGGCGGCGGTGAAGGGCTCGCTGCGGATGCGCCGGGTGCTGGAACGGGCGGCCCGCGACGCGGTGCCGGGCGGCCCCGGTGAGCTGCGGCTGCTCTACCGGGGCACGTTGCTGCGCCTGGACCGGGCGGCGCTGGACCGGGTCCGCGACCGCGCGCTGCACCGGGGTGCCCGACGCAACGAGGTCCGCCGGGCCGGCTTCGACGGAATATTCGCCGCGCTCTGGGCGCAGGCCCGTGAGGTGGGCGTTCGACTGCCGGAGCAGCGGACCTTCGAGGCGGAGATCGCCGAGCGGTCGGAGTTCCGCGAGTTTCTCAAGGCCTGGTGGCCTCGGCTGCACCCTCGGCACGTGCTCGGCTGGTTGGCGCGGCCGGACCGGCTGCGGCGGTACGCCGGTGGGATCCTCTCCGGCGCGGAGATCCGGCTGCTCACCGCCGCATACCGGAACCTGGAGTCGGACGGCTTGACCATCGCCGACATCGCGCTGCTCGACGAGTTGGACGCCCTGCTCGGCAAGCCGGCGCAGCCGGCCAAGGCCCGGCGTGACCCGTTCCAGTTGGCCGGCGGCGTCCGTGAGCTGAGCACCGCCAGCGACCGGCAGCGGGCCGCCCGCGCGGCGGCGCGGGAGCGTCCGGAGGACTACCGGGACTACGCGCACGTGGTGGTGGACGAGGCGCAGGACGTCTCACCGATGCAGTGGCGGATGGTCGGTCGGCGTGGCCGGCTGGCCTCCTGGACGGTGGTGGGTGACCCCGCGCAGACCGCGTGGACCGGCGACCCCGACGAGTTGGACCGGGCCCGGGAGCAGGCGTTGGGCCGACGCAAGCGGCACGATTTCACGCTCACCACCAACTACCGCAACTCCTCGGAGATCTTCGCGGTGGCGGCGGCGGAGATCCGCCGGCTCTACCCCGATCTGCCGCTGCCGACGGCCGTACGCTCCACCGGGGTCGATCCGGTCGAACTGGTGGTGCCCGCGACGGGGTTGGAGACCGCGACCGTGCAGGCGGCCGCCGGCCTGCTGACCGAGGTGGAGGGCACGGTCGGGGTGATCACGCCGGTCCCCCGCCGGGACGAGGTCGCCGGTTGGCTCGCCGCGCTCGACGCGCCGAGGTTGCAGGTGGTCACCAGCCTGGAGGCCAAGGGCATGGAGTACGACGGAGTCGTGCTCGTCGCCCCGAGTGAGATCCGGGCGGATCCGGGCGCCGGGGTGCGCACCCTCTACGTGGCGCTGTCCCGGGCCACGCAGCGACTCACCACCATCGACCCCACCGGCTGATCCGTGCCAGCGTGCCAAACGGGCCAGCGGCGAACCCAACACTTCCATACATAGCGATGTGAACATACATTTGACCGGGCCCCGGTCGGCAGCGGAAGGTGGAGCTCGTGGGCGCAGGTCATGACCACCACCATGGGTCCGTCGCCAATGCCGCACAGCAGCACCGGGGCCGTCTCTGGGCGGCATTCGGGCTGCTCGCCACCCTGATGGTGGTCGAGACGGCAGCCGCCCTGCACACCTCCTCGCTCGCCCTGCTCTCCGACGCCGGGCACATGTTCACCGACGTACTCGGCATCGGGATGGCGCTCGCCGCGATCACCGCGACCCGACGGGCCACCGGTGACCCGCAGCGCACCTTCGGGCTCTACCGCCTCGAGGTGCTCGCCGCACTGGCCAACGCCGTCCTGCTCTCCGGCGTCGCGATCTACGTGGTGATCGCGGCGATCCGCCGCTTCGGCGACCCGCACGAGGTCGTCGCCGGCCCGATGCTCGCGGTGGCCGTGCTCGGCCTGCTCGCGAACGTCGCCGCCTTCGCCCTGCTCCGCCCCGGCGCCCGGGAGAGCATCAACCTTCAGGGCGCCTACCTGGAGGTGCTCGGCGACCTGCTCGGCTCACTCGGCGTGATCGGCGCGGCACTACTCATCGCCGTCACCGACTGGTGGTGGGCCGACCCACTGGTCGCGGTCGCCATCGGCGCGTTCATCCTGCCGCGCACCTGGCGGCTGGCCCGCGCCGCCGTCCGCATCCTGGTGCAGGCCGCCCCGGAACACCTCCAGGTGACCGCCGTGCACGACCGGCTGGCCGCGGTCCCCGGCGTGGTGGAGGTGCACGACCTGCACGTCTGGACGCTCACCTCGGGCATGGACGTGGCCTCCGCGCACCTGACCATGGCACCCGGCGCGGAGGTCGGCGCGGTGCTCACCGCAGCGCGTACCGCCCTGCACGACGACTTCCGGATCGAACACGCGACGTTGCAGATCGAGCCCGGCGCCGCCACCGGGGCCTGCGGCTCGATCGAGTGGTAACACACGTTTCCGTGATGACGTAGGCACCTTCCGTCACATCGGCTGCAACAGCCCCACCGGCACCGGTAGGCTCGGTCCCGGCCTCCACCAGGCGGCGCCCTCCAGGCGCCGGTGGCGGTCGCCGCCTAATCGCCCAACCAGGCGAACCGGGGAACCACGTTCCTGGGGTGCATCCGCGTCAGCGGTAGGGATCTTCCGTCCCGAACCCGTCAGCTAACCCGGTCGGCGGCTGACGGAAGGACATGCGCAGTGGCACCAGCACGACCACCCGCCGCCCGACTGGCGGCCCTGATCGTCGCGATGTTCGCCCTCGGCGTCGCGATCCCGGCCGGCAGCGTCTCGGCCGCTCCCCCGACCGGCCTGCGAGCCGCCGCCGCACCCGACTCCGACGAGGAGGGCGGCACCCCGTCGCTGCGCGCCCAACTTGAGGCCGCCAGCAAGGGCTACCTGGACGCGAAACGCGCTCTGGACACCTCCGTGCAGCGGCAGCAGCAGCTCACCACCCAACTGAAGACCATCGAGGTCGAGCTGGCCCAACGCGACGGCAAGGTCGGCCAGATCGCCGGCGTGGCGTACCGCACCGGCCGGCTCGGCGCGGTGTCGGCGCTGCTCAACAGCAGCAGCCCGGAGGGCTTCATGGACCGGGCCGCCGCCCTGGAGGCGGTGGCCGCCAACGAGGACCGGGTGCTGCGCGACCTGCTCGCCACCAAGGACCAGGCCAACCGCACCCGGGCCGCCCTGAACGGCGAGATCACCGA
Organism: Micromonospora sp. NPDC049230; assembly: GCF_040647875.1. Classification (NCBI taxonomy): domain Bacteria; kingdom Bacillati; phylum Actinomycetota; class Actinomycetes; order Micromonosporales; family Micromonosporaceae; genus Micromonospora; species Micromonospora sp. NPDC049230. The sequence continues at coordinate 126,134 of NZ_JBEZCZ010000001.1, read as the reverse complement.
ACAACGCAAGCAGGTCACGGTGATGGCCAAGCGCAAGGAGCAGGCCGAACGCGCCCTGACCGTCGCCAACACGCCCAAGCCGCCGCAGACCACCGCCGACACCGGCTCCAACCGGGGCACCTCCACCGCCAACGCGAAGGCCGCGCCGCGCAACTCCGACGGCTCCTGGCCATCCGAGTCGTGCAGCGTCAACGACCCCACGCCGGCCAACGGCTGCATCACCCCGCGCACCCTGCACGCGCTCGAACAGGCCAAGGCCGCCGGCTTCACCCGGTACGTCTCCTGTCACCGGCCCAGTGGCTCCGGCGAGCACCCGAAGGGCCGAGCCTGCGACTTCGCGGCGCAGAAGAGCGGCTTCGGCGGCAACGCCACCGGCGGCGACAAGACGTACGGCAACAACCTGGCCGCGTACTTCATCCGCAACGCCGACCGGCTCGCCGTGCTGTACGTGATCTGGTATCGGCAGATCTGGCTGCCCAGCAGCGGGTGGAAGTCGTACAGCGGCGCCGGTGGCACCCCGTCCACCGACCACACCAACCACGTACACCTGTCCGTCTACTGACCCACCCGACGGCCCCCGGCCCGGTCCGGGAATGATCCACTCGCGTTCGCCGACTCCGGGGTGTCCGGGACGACGGGATACCCCGGAGTCGGCGATGTCGTGTCGATCACGAGGGCGGGTCGTCACCAGGGCCGGGGTGCTCGCCGGGCCGGGCTACGTCGCCGGGCGTACCCCGGATGTCGTCGGCGGTCGGACGACCTGGCGCGGGTCGGCGGGCAGCATCGCGGTATGCGTCGGATCCCACCCACCGCCCGCAAGGGGCTCCTCACCCTGCACCTGGTCACCTCGCTCGGGTGGCTCGGTGCCGACCTGGTGCTCCTCACGCTCGGCATCGCCGTGCAGCGGGGTGCCGACCCGGCGGTGATCTACCCGGTCACGGCGCTTGTCGGCACTGTGCTGTTCGCGCCGCTGAGCGTCCTGGTCTGGCTGATCGGGGTCGCCAGCGCGCTGTTCACGCCGTGGGGCCTCTGGCGCTATCGCTGGGTGGTCGCCAAGCTCGTACTCACCACGGTCATGGTCGGGCTGGTGCTGTTCCTGCTCACGCCGAATCTGCGGCACGCCGGCGCGGTGGGCGCCGCCCTCCCCGCACGGGACCGCGTCGACCTGGTGATCGCGCCCGCGGTGTCGACCAGCCTGATGATCATCGCGACGGTGCTGTCCACCTACAAACCGTGGGGCCGCCGCCCCACCCGCCCTCCCGGGGCACGGCCGCAACCCGTGACCGGGCCACCGCAACCGGGCCACCGCGACCGGGCCCCCAAGATCGGGCCCCCAGATCGCGCTAAAACCAAGATGTAGTGGCCTCCCGACGCCCGCAGGCCACTACCTCCTGGACCGTGCACGATCATGGCGGGGCAGGGCGCGAGCGGGTCCGGGTGACGCGCGCGGGCGCTCAGGCCGGTGGTGGGGCCTCGCCGGTGCGGTCGAGGGCTGGGCCGAGGCGGGTGGCCAGGGCCAGGTGGGCTGCCCGCGCCTGGCGGAACGCGTACCGGAACAGCGGCGTCGGTGCGGTCAGGGTGATCTCGACGTCGATCCGGACCAGGCCGTCCGGCTCGGCGCGCAGTCGGGTGTGGTTGTGCACAGTGGTGGCGGGCCACTGGCGGGCCACCATGATGATCTCGTCGTTGCCGCTGCTCAGCACGTCCGCGTGATAGGTGGTGCGGAAGCGTAGCGGGCCGGCCACCAACCTGTCGTTGATCGTGTAGCTGGCCTGGGCACCGGGTCGGGGCGGCAGTTGACGGACCTGGACGATCAGCGGGTGCAGCTCACCCTGTCGGGTCAGGTCACTGAGCATCGCCGCCGCCTCGGCCGGCGAGCACCGGGCCTGGACGGTGTAGCTGAAGGTATCGCTGCTGAGCACACGTCTCCCGCCGTCGCTTGTCGCACGATCGTCCCGTACCGATGCCTGGCTGGCAACGCCCGACGGCCGCCGGATGCCCGGACGAACCCGCGCGTCGCATTAAGGTCGGTTTGTGGGAAATCACCCGACTGGGACGAAGGGCGACATCATGCGCGGTGACGACAGGTGAGCGGGCACGTGATGGTCTTCGCGCCCACGCCGCAGCTCACGGTCACAGTGGACCAGCCGAACGACCACCCCGAGCTGCACCTGCACCCCGGCGGGCAGGGCGTCTGGCAGGCCCGGATGGTGCTGTCGCTCGGTGTCGACGTGGTGCTCTGCGCCGCCCTCGGCGGTGAGATCGGCCAGGTGTTGGAGCCACTTCTGGTCAGCGAGGGCGTGGACCTCAAGGTGGTGGTCCGGGATTCCGGCAGCGGCGGGTACGTGCACGATCGGCGGGGCGGCTCACGGCAGGAGATCGCCGACGTGCCCGGGCAGCCGTTGAGCCGACACGAGCTGGACGAGTTGTACAACCTGGCCCTCGGCGAGGGCTTGCAGGCCGCGGTGAGCGTCCTCAGTGGGCCGAACGAGCCGTGGCTCGTCCCGGCCGACCTGTACCGGCGCTTCGCCGCCGACCTCGGCGCCAACGGCGGCCGGGTGGTGGTCGACCTCTCCGGCGATCACCTCGGCGCGGTGTTGGAGAGCGGCGCGTTCTTCCTCAAGGTGAGCCACGAGGAGTTGATCCGCGACGGCCGCGCCCGCAGCGACGACAGCCTGGAACTGACCCGCACCATGTACGAGTTGCACGCCGCCGGCGCCGAGACGGTGGTGGTGAGCCGGGCCGACCAGCCGGCGTTGGCGCTCGTCGACGGGGAGCTGTTCGAGGTCGAGATGCCCCGGTTGGAGGCTGCCGACCCGCGTGGCGCGGGCGACTCGATGACCGCCGGGGTGGCGGCCGTCGTGGCCCGGGGCGGGGACATCCGGACCGCCATCCGCACCGGCGCCGCCGCCGGGGCGATGAACGTGACCCGGCACGGCCTGGGCACCGGGCGACTGGACTCGATCACCGGCCTGGTCGAGCGGGTCCGGCTGGTGCCGGCGGACAGCCGGCCCCAGGAGCGGACCACCCCTGACGAGTTGGCCGACCGGGTGGTCGAGCGATGACGCTGCGGGTGCTGATCACCAACGACGACGGGATCGCCGCGCCGGGCATCCAGGCACTGGCCTGGGCGGCGGCACAGCGGGGCCTGGACGTGGTGGTCGCGGCGCCGCTGGAGGAGGCGAGCGGCACCAGTGCCGCGATGAGCGCCGTGGAGCGGGACGGGCGGGTGGTCGTGCACGACCACCCGCTGCCGGACCTGACGGGTGTGCCGGCGTACGGGGTGGGTGGCTCCCCCGGCTTCATCACCCTGATCGCGCTGCACGGCGCGTTCGGCCCGCCGCCGTCGGTGGTGCTCTCCGGCATCAACCGGGGTGCCAACGCGGGCCGGGCCGTGCTGCACTCCGGGACGGTGGGTGCCGCGTTCACCGCCGCGATGAACGGTTGCCGGGCGATGGCGGTCTCGCTGGACGTGCTCTCCGCCGGCGAGGCGACGGCAGCCAGCGGTGGCGCCGCCGTGGACGCCGCCGCCCGGGTACGCGACGCCGAGCGGCACTGGAGCACCGCCGCGCGGGTCGCCCTGGACCTGCTTCCCCGGTTGACCTCCGCGCCGCCGGAGAGCGTACTCAACGTGAACGCCCCGGACCTGCCGCACGGGCGGCTGCGCGGGGTGCGACGCGGCACGCTGGCCAGCTTCGGTCAGGTGCAGATGACGGTGGCCGAATCCGGCCACGGCTTCGTCCGGACGTCGCTGGAGGAGCCGGGGCAGGCCGCACAGCCCGGCACGGACGTGGCGTTGCTGGCCGCCGGGTACGCCTCGGTGACGGCCATCCGGGCAGTCACCGAAGCGACGGATGTCGACCTGACCGGGCTGGACGCCCAGCCCTGACGGGTCATGCCTGGCGCGCTCAGGCGCCGGGCAGCACCTCGGGGGTGGCAGTGCCGGCGAAGTAGGGCTCCGGTGCACCGAACAGGCCGAGCAGGCCGGTCACCCAGAGCTGCCGGTGCACGAACCGGCTCGGCTCGGTGACCACCAGCTTGACGTCGCTGACCTCGGCGGTCTGGAAGCCGGCAACCATGGCGCTGATGCCGACGGAGTCGATGAAGGTGACAAGCCTCATGTTGAGCTCGATGCGCAGCGGCCGGCCCTTGGCCAGCACCTCCGCGATCGCCTCACGTACCTCGTACGCTGTGTCGACGTCGATCTCGCCCCGCGGGGCGATCTCCACGACTCCACCGGACAAAACCGACTTCACGATCGACAGGCTCACGCGAGCACCTCCACCCGCCCGTCCCCCGGGCGCCTCATCAGTACGCGGGCCGCGACCGAGAGTATTCCTCCGACGGCCTCGGTCGCCACCCCTCGGGATGAGCAATTCACGGATCCGGCCGCACAAAGGCACCCATATCCGCACTTTTGAGTATCTGATTGCTCAAGACTTTTTGTTATTTGACCTCCGACGACCGGTCGTCACCGACGCGCCGCCGAACCAGGGTAGCGGCCCCGGCCCGACGCGCCCGACAACCGGCCCACAAGCGACGCCCGCCCGCTGTCATCGGCGTGTCGCCCGCGGATACCGGCCCGATCCGCGCCGTCGGTTTGCCGACGCCACCTAGCATCGGCCGGGACACCGCCCGTGACGGAGAGGATCTTCGATGATCAAACGACTTGCTGGGCTGGCCGGCGTCGGCGTGCTGCTGGCCCTCGTACTGGCCTGCGGTTTCGGCGGCGGCGACGACGATGACGACGACGATGACGACGACTTCGCCCGCGGCGTCTCCGTGGTGGCGGTGCGCTGAGTCCCGGCAGCGGGCCGGAGCCGGCCGGGTTTGCGCCCGGACGGCCCTGGGCACTGGCGGGGTAGGCGAACCGTGACGCGCTGAACAGACGCCGAAGTCCGAAGTGGCCGGCGGCTTCGGCACCCGAGGAGGTAACCACGATGTTCGGAACCAACCTGCTGGACCGCCGCAGCAAGCCGGAGCGGATTGCGGACCAGGCCTGGGAGCACCTGCTCTCCGCCGTCAGTTCCGCCGGAGACAGTGTGCGCGACACCGCCCGCTCGGCCCGTCGCAACAGCGGCGACCTCGCCGACGAGGCGGGTGACCTGGTCGGCTCCGCCGCCGAGGAGGCGCGACGCCGCGCCTCGCTGGCCTTCGACGCGCTCGCCGGCCGGCAGCCGGCTCTGCCCTGGACCCTGCTGATCGGCGCCGCGCTTGTCGGTGCCGCGGTTGGCTGGGCCGTCGGGTCGGCCGCGCGGGCCGCCGGCAGCCGGGATGACCGCGCGGTCGACGACGTGGAGTTCGTCGACGTGGACCGTCCCAACTCCCCGGCGGTCTGAACGACCGAACGACGCGGGGCCGCACTCGTTCGAGTGCGGCCCCGCGTCGTTCGCACCTCACCGACGGTGTCGGCCGGGGTGGACCGGTCCGCCGGGTGCCGGACCCCTCAGGCAGCCCGACGGACCGGTGCTCGGGTGGTGATCGGGCCGGTCGGGCCCGGATCACCAGTTAGCGACTCAGGCAGGTGACGGTGGTCGGCGGCGTGTTGCTGCCGGTCCACGAACCGAGGAAGCCGCCGGTGGTGGTGGCCCCGGCACCGAGCGCGCCGTTCCAGCCGCTGTCGCGGACCGAGACGACAGCCCCGGCCTGGGTGTGGATGCCGCCCCAGAACTGGGTGATCTGCTGCCCGTTGGGGAAGGTCCAGCCGAGCGTCCAACCGGCGATGGGCACGCTGCCGGCGTTGCGGACCACCAGTTCCGCCTGGAAGCCACCCGACCAGGAGCCGGTGACGCGATAGGTCGCCGTACACCCACTCGTCGGAGGCGGCGTGGTCGGAGGGGGCGTGGTCGGAGGGGGCGTCGTGGGAGGCGGCGTGGTCGGAGGCGGCGTGGTCGGAGGGGGCGTGGTCGGAGGCGGCGTGGTCGGAGGCGGCGTCGTCGGAGGCGGCCCGTCGGCCCGGTCGGCGACGAGGATGCCGCGCCCGTTGGAGCCGAGGTACACCCGGCCGTAGACGCGGGGGTCACCTGTCAACGCCTCGGCCGGGTTGCCGTACTGGTGGCTGTCGTCGTTGATGCGTACCCACGTCGCGCCGGCGTCGTCAGAGCGGTGCACGCCGGGCTGACCGTTCACCGTGCCGTACAGGAAGACGGCGGGGTTGGTGCGCCCGGGAGCCGCCTTGCCGAAGCCGACGTTGCCGGAGGCGCTGACGCCGTCCAGCTTGGTGAAGCTGGCGCCGGAGTCGGTGGATCGCCACAGTCCGCCGGGCCCGGCCAGCCACAACTCGCCGGAACGGCCGGGCAGCGCCTTGAACCGGACGTCGGTGGCGGGCAGACCGGTCGCCGCCGTGGCGGTGAAACTCGCCCCACCGTTGGTGCTGAGGTAGACCCGCCCGGCGCTGAAGCCGTAGAACCGGTTGGGGTCGACCCGGTCGGACTCGATTGTCGCGTTGGCGGGGATGCCGGCCGAGGGCGCCCACGTGTTGCCGAAGCCCACCGAGTAGACCACCCGTTGACCGGGGTCGCCGGGCGCCCAGACGAACCGGCTGCCGTCGGCCGCGGCGGCGACGGTGCCACCGGTGTTGACCCCGGACGGTTCGGTGCCCTGGAACCAGGTGGCCCCACCGTCGGTGGAGAACGCGACATGACTGTCGTTGGGCCGGTCGGAGTCGGTGAAGCTCCCGGCCCGCACCAGTGTGGCCGGCTTGCTCTCGGCATAGTCCAGGCTGGTGGTGGTCGTGAACACCGGCTGGGTGAACAGCATTGGCGGAATGGCGTCCAGGTCGGTGTGGCGGAAGCCACCGACGTCACCGAGCGCGCTGATCAGCGGTGCGCCACTGGGCGGGCTGACCAGGTCGAGCACCGCCGTCTCCTCCAGCCCGCGGACCATCGGTCGGATGGTGAACTGACCGCCGGTGTCCCACTTGGTGAGGTCGGTGGTGCCGTAGATGGTGGCACCGGTGCCGTACATCATCCGGTTGGAGTCGTGCGGATCGATCTCCACCGACTCGTTCATCCAGCCGAGCTTGGGCGAGGCCTCCGGGGGCGCCGGGTTGACGCCGAAGGTCAGCCAGGGCACCGAGCTGATGTCCATGGTGTAGCGGCGGGACCGCTCGGGATAGCTGGTGAAGTCCCAGATCCGGGTCCAGGTCGCCCCGCCGTCGGTGCTGCGGAAGAAGATCGCGTCCGGCCACCAGGAGACCTGGGTGGCCACCATCAGCGTGTTGGGATGCTGCCGGTCGATGGTCAGACCGCTGTAGCCGAAGTAGTCGTCGCCGCTGGTGGAGGGCACCGGACTGATCCGGGTCCAGGCTCCGGTCGACCGGGTGAACTTCCAGACGTCGCCCTTGCCGCCGTCGTACGGGCCACCGGTGTCGCTGGTGGCGATGTAGAGGTGACCGCCGACCGGGTCGACGACACCCTTGTGCGCCAGGTAGCCGGTGGGCTGCCCGGGGATGCGCGACCAGGTGACGCCCCCGTCGGTGCTGCGGTAGACCGGATTCTCCTTGTCCGCCACGCCCACGTAGATGGTCTGCGTCGTGGATCCGGCGGTGCCGGTGCTCTTGTCGAAGCTGACCCAGGTCAGGCCCTGGTTCTGCCCGTTGTAACCGTTCGGGTCGCTGGGGTCGGCCCGGTAGTTGCCGGCGTTGGGGAACGCGGTGACCCGGGCCCAGGTCACCCCGTGGTCGGTGCTGCGCCACAGCCCGTTGCCGCCCTCGGCGCCGTAGTACACGATGCTGTTCCGGTTGGGGTCGACGGCCAGCCGCTCGCCCATGCCCCGGCCCGGCATGTTGCCGCCGTTCTTGAACGGCAACTCGGTGGTCTGCCAGGTGGCACCCTTGTCGGTCGAGCGCAGGATCGCGCCGTTGTTCGGGTCCCAGCCGTTGGTGTACATGCCGACCGCCGCGTACACCCGGTTGGTCTGCACCGGGTCGGTGGCGATGCTGACCACGCCGTTGTAACCCCACCGGTCGGCGCCGACCCAGTCGAGCAGCGGCGTCCACGACTGGCTGGCCTGCTCCCAGCGGTACGCCCCACCGATGTCGGTGCGCGCGTAGATCAGGTTTTTCTCGGTGGGGTTGAAGACGATGCCGGGCACGAAGCCGCCGCCGCCCACCGGGACGTTGCGCCAGGTGTATGCCTCCGCCGCGGTCGGGGCGGAGGCCGACCCGGCGGGGGTGAGCGGGACCGCCACGATGGCTGTGGCGGCTGCCAGCACTGTTACGACAGTGCTGGCGAGACTTCTGGGCATCTGCGGGTCCTCTCGGGAGGCAACCCCGGGGGACGGGGTTGGTCACGTGGCGACGCCGTGGCCCGGGGGACGGGCACAACGACGGGACGGACGGAGCTGCCCTGGCTCCCGCCACCCGACGCGACGGCTCCCGCGATCGAGGAATGTGACTACCGTAACCGAAATGCACTCGCTTTGGAAGCGCTCCCAGCGACAGCGTGTGACCCGGCGCCGGGCCCTCCCTCACCCGGTGCGGGTGAGGACGGTTCACCCCTGTCGGCGGCAGGCTCGGACCCCGGCGGACCTCCGGCCGCAGCCGCCACCGGTCCGCCACCCACGTGGGGAGGAGGCCCAGATGGCGATCGCGGAGATCGACCGCACCGACCAGGACATCCAGTCCGCCGTACTCGACGAGCTGACCTGGGAACCGAGGGTGCAGCCACACGAGATCGGTGTGACAGTGGCCGAGGGTGTGGTCACGTTGACCGGACGGGTGGACAGCTACGCCAAGAAGTGGGCCGCCGAACGGGCCGCCCACCGGGTCGTCCGGGTCCGGGCGGTCGCCAACGACCTGGCCGTGCAACTGGCCAACGGGGCCGAGCGCACCGATCCCGACCTGGCCGCCGCCGCCAGCCACGCGCTGGAGTGGGACGCGTTCGTACCCATCGAGAAGCTTCAGGTCACCGTCTCGTCCGGTTGGGTGACGCTGCACGGCGATGTCGAGTGGGAGTACCAGCGCCGGGCAGCCGAACGGGCCGTCGCGCGGCTCACCGGCGTACGCGGGGTGAGCAACGGCGTCACCGTCCGGCCGGCCGCCGCACCGGACGGCCGAAACCTGGCCGAACTGATCGTCGACGCCCTGGCCCGGGCCGGTGCGACGGAGGCCGAGCGGATCAGCGTCCAGGTGCACGGCGACACGGCGGTGCTCGCCGGGCTGGTGCACTCGATGCCGGAGCGCGCCGAGGTCGAGCAGGTGGCCTGGTCCGCGCCGGGCATCCGGGAGGTGCAGAACCACATCGCCGTCGCGCCGGTGCTGCGCTGAGCGAGCGCCGCGCCGAGCTAGCGCGAAACCACCCGGGGTGGGTGAGCCGGCCTCACCCACCCCGGGAGCAGGCTGGTGGCATGAGTGATCCGAACGGGCTGATCCAACCGGGGCGCCCCGCGCCCGGTTTCACCCTGGCGGGCACCCCGGACGGGGCCCTGACCGGGCCCGAGCAGTTCCGGGGCCGACCCGTCGTACTCGCCTTCTATCCCGCCGACTGGAGCCCGGTCTGCGGCGACCAGATGTCGCTCTACCAGTCGGCGGCACCCGTCTTCGCCCAGTACCGGGCGGTGGTGCTCGGCGTCTCGGTGGACAGCATCTGGTCGCACCGGGCGTTCGCCCAGAGCCGGGGCATCGAGTTTCCGCTGCTTGCCGACTTCGAGCCGAAGGGCGAGGTGGCCCGCCGCTACGGCGCGTACAACTCGCGAGGTGAGGCGGACCGCGCGCTCGTGGTGCTCGACCCGGCGGGGACGGTGACCTGGAGTTACCTCTCGCCGCCGGACGTCAACCCGGGCGCGGACGGCATCTTCGACGCGCTGGACCAACTCACCACCGATCGGAAGGTGATGGCCGGATGACCACGCCACTACAGGTGACCGCCCGACTGCGGGACCCGGTCACCACCGAGGACCACATCCGGGGGCCGGCCGACGCGGCGGTGACGGTCGTCGAGTACGGCGACTTCCAGTGCCAGTTCTGCGGCGCCGCGTACCCGAACCTGCACGAGATGCTGCGGCAGCGGGCCGACACCGTCCGGCTGGTCTACCGCTACTTCCCGATCGCCAACGTCCACCCGTACGCCGAACGTGCCGCCGAGACGGCCGAGGCGGCCGCGGTTCGGGGCCGGTTCTGGGAGATGCACGACTGGCTCTACGAGCACCAGGACCAACTCGACCCGGTGCACCTCTCGCTCGGTGTCGAGCAGGTCGGACTGCCACCTGACGAGTTGAATGCCGAGGTGGAGGGCCGGGCGCACGCCGACCGGGTGCGCCGGGACTTCGTGGGTGGCATTCGCAGCGGGGTGAACGGCACGCCCACCCTGTTCGTCAACGGTGTCCGCCACGACGGCGGGTACGAGTTGCCCGACCTGCTGACGGCCGTGGACGCGGCGAGTGACGCCTGACGCGTCCCGCTCAGATGAGCCGCAACTCGCGCGCCCGCCGGACCGCCTCGCGCCGGCGGGTCGCGTCGAGCTTGCGGTAGATGTTGCGCACGTGGGTCTTCACGGTGTTGACCGAGAGGGACAGCTCACTGGCGATCTCCACGTTGGACAGGATGCTCTGTAGGTAGCGCAGGATCGTCAGTTCCCGCTCGGTGAGCGGCTCGTCCAGGGTGCCCCTCGGCTCGGTGGTGCCCTGGCCGGGCCCGCGCACGCTCTGCCCGGCCCCGCGCACCAGGTCACCGACCAGCGCGAAGTGTGCGGTGCCCGCGTCCAGGTGTGCGGCGAGCAGGTCCCGGACCGGCGGTTCGGCGCGGGTGAAGACCCGTAGGCAGCCCTGCGGGCCAGCCAGGTCCAGCACCTGTTCCAGGAGTCGGCCCGCCCGACGCCCGTCGCCGGCCCGCTCGGCCAGTACGGCGTCCAGCAGGCCCGCGTCCAGGCGTACCGGCAGGGGCCAGGCCGTGGCGGTCGGCGCCTGCCAGTCGGGCACGCTGCGCCCGGCGGCGGCGTGGTCGCCGGCCAGCAGCTCGACCCTCGCCCGCGCCACCGCGAGCACCGGGTCGGCCCCTTCACCACTCTGCTCGTCGGCACCACCGGCGAGCAGGCCGCGGGCGGCGTCCAGGTCGCCCCGCTCGGCGCGCAGTCCGGCCTCGGCGGCTCGCAGCAGGCCGGTCAGCTCGGCGGCGGACGGCCGGTCGGCAAGAGCTTCCCGGGCCCGGACGAGAAGTCGTTGGCCGGCGGCCAGGTCTCCGGAGTCGCGGTGCAGTTGCGCGCGGCACAGAGCGGCCGCCGCGGTGGCCACCGGTTCGCCGTCAGCGGCGGAGAGCCAGCCGTCGCCGGTGTCGCCGACCCAGCCGCCGGTGACGCCGAGTGCCGGGCCGGCGAGGTTGAGGTTCGCGGTGGCCTCGTCGGGCTGGTCGCGCAGCAACGCCACGTGCGCCAACGCCAGGTACGCGTAGGCGCAGTCGAGCTGACAGGACCAGCCCCGACACGGCGGCATGCGCAGCGCGTCCCGGGCCGCCTGCTCCGCAGCCCGTAGACCCCCGCGCAGGGCGAGCAGCAGCGCGGCCCGGCTGGCGCCGACCAGCTCGGTACGCGGCCGGCCCGCTTCCCGGGCAGCCGACCGAGCACTGACGAACCGGGCGGCCGGCAGCGCGCCCTCGGCCAACTCGACGAGCCCCAGCCCGGTGCCGGTGAACGCCCGCAGGTCGGCGTCGTCGGCGGCGTCGCCGCCACCGGACGTCGGAGCGGTCGTCGACGCGGGGTCCGGCAGCCGGGTCGGCGTGGCGCCCTCCGGGCGGGTCCGCAGCAGCCGGGCGGCGGCGGCCCGCACCCGCACCGGGTCGCCGGCGAGCCGGGCCACTGTCAACTCCAGCGCGGTGACCAGCCGCAGGAACCGTTGCCGGCGAGGCACCGGCAGTCCGGCGGCGTGTGCGGCGGCGGCGCGCAGGTGACCGCTCGCGGCCGGCAGATCGTCGGCGTACGCGCGTTCGGCGGCGTACGCCAGCGCCACCTCCGGGTCGGCGCGGAGCACCTCCGCCGGTGGGGCCACCGGTGCCGGTGCGGGCACCGGGCCGCTGTCGTACCGGGTCAGCTCGGGCCAGTGTGCGACGAACAGGTCGCCGGCCAGGTCCCACCGGCCGGCGGTCAGCGCGTGCCGCAGCGCGTCGACCGGCCGGCCGTCGCCGGCGTACCAGTCGGCCGCCCGCACGTGCAGATCGCGCACCTCGTGGTCGGGCAACCGGGCCAGGTCGGCGCGGAGCAGGTCGGCGAGCAGGGGGTCGACGCGGTACCAGGGCGGGCGGGTGTCCTCCCGGTGCAGCAGACCGCCGCTACCGGCCAGGTCGGCGAGCGCCTGCCCGGCGTCGGCACGGCCGGTCAGCGCCCCGGCCAGGTCGGCGCAGACGGTCTCGACGAGGGCGGTACGACGCAGCAGGTCCTCCTCGGCCGGGTCGAGCGTCGCCAGCACCTCCTCGCGGAGGTACCCGGCGATCTCCGGTTGGTCTCCCCCGAACTGCCCCACCCAGCGCTCCGGGTCGGTCTGCCCCCGGACCGCAAGCGCGGCGATGCGCAACGCGGCCGGCCAGCCCCCGGCGCGCTCGCGCAGTTGGCGTACGGTGGCCGCCGGCAGGGCCGCGCCGTGCGCGGTGAGCAGGTCGGCCACCTCGTCGTCGGTGAACGCCAGCTCGTCCGGGCCGATCTCGGTCAGCTCGCCGGCGAGGCGCAGCCGGTGCAGGGGCAGGTGCAGCCCGGCCCGCGCCCCGATCACCAGGCGCAGTCGCTGCCCGGCATGGCGCAGCAGGAACTCCACGCCACTCAGCGCCGCCGGGTCGGCGACCCGGTGCAGGTCGTCCAGGATCAGCAGCACCGGCCGGTCCGCGGCGGCGAGCGTGGCGGCCAGCACCTCCAGTTGGTCGGGGCGGGGCGGTCGGTCGGGCACCGGGCCGCCCTCGTCCGACCCGGTCGCCGTGCGCAGCGCCGCCGCGAGGTACGCCCACAACCGGTCGGCGTCGTCGCCGACCTCCACCGACACCCAGACCGGGCTGACCTCCGGCCCCGCCGCCAGTTGGCCGGAGTCGGGCACGATCGCGCCCGGGTCGACGTCGGGCGTCGCGCCTTCGAGCCGTGCCCAGGTGGCGAGCAGCGTGGTCTTGCCCCAGCCGGCGGGGGCGACGACCAGGGTGACCGGTCCGGCACTGCCCTCGTCCAACCGCCGCAGCAGCCGGGGCCGGGCCACCACCGGCTCCGGTGGCACGGCCGGGCTCAGCCGTGAAGCGAGCAGCGGTCGCCCCGGTGTCGTGTCGACTCGTACGCGATCCTGCTGTTCTGGCACTCAGCCCCACCCCCACCACGCGCTCCGCCCCCGGTCGGCGAGCGGTTACCCGACGTGGGCCGGTTCACCCCTTCCGGGCGAGCACGCTTCACCCGAGGGCGACCGACGATCGGGGGACGTGGACCGGGAGGACGTGGGACGGGTGGGAGCGATGCGACGGCTGACGCGGGCGGGACCCGCCCTCGGCGGCGCGGCGGCGCGCCTGCTGCGCGTACCCCGGTGGCGCCCTCGGACCGGCGCGGACCGCGACCCCTCCGCGCCGGCCCGGTGGGAGGTGGTGACCGTCGACCGGCCGCCGGAGCAGGTGCTTCCCGCCGGTCGGTGGCCGGAACCGCTGCGCCGCCTGGACGGCGCGGTCGAGGTGCGGGTGCGGCCGGCGCCCGGCGACCGGGGCACCGAGCTGGCCGCCCGCCCGGTGGCCGGTGCCACCCCGCCCGTCGGGTTGGCCGCGCACCTGGTCGGCGACGACCCCCATCTGCTGGTTCGCCGGACCCTGCGCCAGATCAAACAGCGGGTGGAGGCCGGCGAGGTGCTGCGCGCCGACCGGTCGGCGCTGGACCGTCCCGAGGTCCGCGGGTGAGGGCGCTGTGCTGGGTGGCGGCCGACGAGCTTGCGGTACGCGAGGTGCCCGACCCGGAGCTGCGCAACGAGCGGGACGTCATCGTCCGGGTACGTCGCAGTGCCACCGCCGGCGGGGACCTGCCGCTGCTGGCCGGACGGCATCCCCTGCTGCGGGCCGGCGACGTGCTCGGGGCCGAGTTCCTGGGCGAGGTGGTCGAGGTCGGTCCCGGGGTCCGCCGGCACCGTGTCGGCGATCGGGTGGTCGTCGGCGCGAGCGTCGCGTGCGGCGGCTGCTGGTACTGCCGTCAGGGCCTGCACTCCTGCTGCGACAACGCCCACGTCGACCAGGCGAGCGCCGACCCCGACCGGGGACACTCGGACGCCGGCTGCTTCGGCCGTCCCCGGGCGGCGGGCGGGTTCGCGGGCGGTCACGCCGAGTACGTGCGGGTGCCGTACGCGGATGTGAGTGCCTTCCCGGTGCCGGACGCGGTCGACGACGACCGGGCGGTGTTCGCCGCCGACGCGGCACCGACCGGGTGGCTGGCCGCCGAGCTGGGTGCGGTGCGGTCCGGGGACGTGGTGGCGGTCTGGGGCGCCGGGGCGGTGGGGCAGTTGACCGCCCGCGCGGCGGTGCTGCGCGGTGCCGCCCGGGTGCTCGTCGTCGACCGGCACGAGGAGCGGTTGCGGATGGCCGAGCGGCACTCCGGGGCGGAGCCGCTGGACTACCGTCGCACCGACGTCGCGGCGGAGCTGCGCGACCGCAGCGGTGGGCGCGGGCCGGACGTGTGTGTGGTGACTGTCGGCGCGCCGCCACCCGAGCGGTTCGCTGGTCAGGCCGACCGGCCGGACGCGAGACGCGAGGCCGTGCACGTCTGCCGCAAGGGCGGCGTGGTGGTGCTGCTCGGCGGGACGGACGGGTTCGTCGACGCGTTCCCGCTGGGCACTGTGACCGACCGGCGGCTGACGCTGCGCGGGGCCCGTCGGCCGGACCTGGGCACCGTGCCGATGCTGCTGGACCGGATGGCCCGCGACGAGCTGCGCACCGAACATCTGGCCACCCACCGACTGCCGCTGACGCGCGGCCCCGAGGGGTACGCGCTGTTCCGGGACCGGGCCGACGGCTGTGTCCGAGCCGTGTTCACGCCGTGACGTCTCCTCGTCGACGTGCCTCGGCGCGAGCGGGTGGCAGACTCCGGGCATGGTTGGCGAGCGGACGTACGACGTGGTGCTGTTCGGGGCGACCGGGTTCACCGGCGGCCTGACCGCCGAATACCTGGCCCGACACGCGCCGGCCGGGCTGCGCTGGGCGCTGGCCGGGCGCAACCCGGCCCGCCTCGCCGCCGTCCGGGACCGGCTCGCCGCGATCGACCCGACACGTGCCGATCTGCCGCTGCTCACCGCCGACGTGACGGACGCCGACTCGTTGCGGGCCGTGGCGGAAAGCGCCCGGGTGGTGGCCAGCACTGTCGGCCCGTACATCCACCACGGTGAGCCGCTGGTCGCGGCCTGCGCGGCGGCCGGCACCGACTACCTGGACATCACCGGCGAGCCGGAGTTCGTCGACCTGATGTACGTGCGCCACCACGCCCAGGCGACAGGCACCGGCGCGCGGCTGGTGCACGCCTGCGGGTTCGACTCCGTCCCGCACGACCTGGGCGTCTGGTTCACCGTCAAGCAGTTGCCCGCCGACGTCCCGATCACCGTGGACGGTCACGTCCGCGCCGGTGGCCGGTTCTCCGCCGGCACCTACCATTCGGCGCTCACCGCGTTCTCCCGGACCGGGCAGGCCAGCCGGGCCGCCCGGGAGCGCCGGGCGGTCGAGCCGCGCCCCACCGACCGCCGGGTCCGCGCGGTGCCCGGCCGGCTGGCCCGCTCCGCCGAGCTGGGCAGCTGGACCGTGCCGCTGCCGACAATCGACCCGCAGGTGGTCCGCCGGTCGGCGGCGGCCCGCCCGGAGTACGGCCCGGACTTCCGGTACCGGCACTTCGCCGCGGTGAAGCGACTACCCACGGTGCTGGCCGGCGCGGTCGGGCTCGGCGCGCTGATCGGGCTGGTACGGCTGCCGCCCACTCGACGCTGGCTCCTCGGTCGGCTCACGTCCGGGCAGGGGCCCACCGCCGAGCAGCGGGCGGCGTCCTGGTTCACGGTCCGGTTCGTCGGCACCGGCGGCGGGCGACGGGTGGTCACCGAGGTGGCCGGCGGCGACCCCGGGTACGACGAGACGGCGAAGATGCTCGCCGAGTCTGCGCTGTGCCTGGCGCTCGACGAGCTGCCGCCGACCGCCGGGCAGCTCACCCCGGTCGCCGCGATGGGTGACGCGCTGCTCGACCGGCTCATCCGGGCCGGGCTCACCTTCCGCGTGCTGGACCGCTCGGCTTGACCCTCGACCGGGTCGAGGGGGCAGGATGCCCAGCGTGAGCGACCTGCACAGCATCGGTGAGCTGGCCCGGGCCAGTGGCCTGACCGTCAGCGCGTTGCGCTTCTACGACTCGGCGGGAGTGCTTCAGCCGGCCCTTGTCGACCCGGTGACCGGCTACCGCTGGTACACCGACGAGCAGATCACACCGGCCCGGCTGGTCGCCGGGCTGCGCCGGATCGGGATGCCGGTGCCGGAGATCGCCGCCGCGGTACGCGCCGAGCCGGCCGCGGTGCACCTGTTGCTCGACGCGCACCTGCGCCGGCTCGCCGACGGGCTCACCGACGCCCGCCGGGAAGCAGCCCGGCTCCGGACCCTCGTCGACCTGGGCCAGCCGGCCACCACCACGCTGCTGCTCTCCCCCGCCGGCCTGGCCGCCGCGCTCGACGCGGTGCGCTTCGCCGTCGGCGTCGACCCGGAGCTGCCGATGCTGTCCGGCGTGCTGCTCGACGTGGAGCCCGACGGGGTCCGACTCGTCGCCACCGACAGGTACCGGCTCGCGCTCGCCCGCGCCACGGCGGAGGTCGACGGACCTCCGGTGCGGGTGTTCGTGCCGGTGGCCCTCGTCGACCGGCTCCGCCCGCTGCTCGACGCCACCGACACCCGACCGGTGGGGCTGAGCGTGGCCGGCGCGGACCTGCGGGTGCGGGTGGCCGAGGCCACGGTGACCGGCACCGCCCTGCCGTACGACTTCCCGGACTACCGCAGGCTGCTACGCAAGGCCGTCGGCGAGCGGCCGGCCGCGCGCCGGATCCCGGTGGACGTGGCGACGCTGCGCGCCGCGCTGGCCGACCCGGCGGCCCCCACCGTCGCCCGCGACCACGACGGCACGACCCGGGCGGTCACCGTGCTCGGCGTCGACGACGAGGGCGGTCTGCGGCTGCTCCCCGCCGCCGACCTGGCCTCCGACACGTTGCGGGTCGGGGTGGACGGCCGCTACCTGCTGGACGCCCTGAACGCGGCCGGCACGCCGCAACTGGTGTTGGAGTTGGACGGACCGATCGCCCCGCTGGCCGTGCGCCGTACGGACGACGCGGACACCTACTCGGTGCTGATGCCGATCCGACTCTGACCTGACGGCCCGCACTCCCCGTTGCGGGAATGCCCGCACTCCCCGTTCCGGGAGGAAAAGCCCGCGACGGTAGCATCGGGTGGTTCACCTGTGACCCCGGACGGAGGCGTACGGAGCAGCATGCTCGACATGGAGTTGATCCGGAAGGATCGCGAGGCGGTGGCGACCGCGCTGGCGAAGCGTCTGGATCCCGCCGAGGTCACCCGGGCGCTGGACGAGATCCAGCGGCTCGACCAGGAACGCCGCGCCCTGATCACGGAGATCGACGCCGAGCGGCAGCGTCGCAAGGCCGAGGCTCGGGCGTACGCGCAGGCGAAGCGGGCCGGCGAGGAGCCGCAGGCCGCCGCACCGGAGGCCGAGCGTAAGCAACTCGCCGAGCTGGAGTCCCAGCTGGACGAGGTGCAGTCGCGGCTGCGTACGGCGATGAGTGAGCTGCCCAACCTGCCGGCCGA
The DNA here is from genome assembly GCF_040647875.1 of Micromonospora sp. NPDC049230. Lineage (NCBI taxonomy): Bacteria > Bacillati > Actinomycetota > Actinomycetes > Micromonosporales > Micromonosporaceae > Micromonospora > Micromonospora sp. NPDC049230. The sequence goes on along the minus strand of NZ_JBEZCZ010000001.1, from coordinate 108,373 downwards.
CGACGTGGTGGCCGGCGGCAAGGAAGCCAACCGGGTCGTGAAGACCTTCGGCGAGCCGCCGGTGATCGACAAGGTCCGCGACCACGTCGAGTTGAGCCGCGCGCTGGGCCTCGTCGACTACGAGCGCGGGGTCAAGCTCGGCGGCTCCGGCTTCTGGATCTACACCGGCGCCGGCGCCCGGCTGGAGTGGGCGCTACTCAACTACTTCATCGACCAGCACGTCAAGGCCGGGTACGAGTTCCTGCTCCCGCCGCACCTGCTGCTCGACTCGGCCGGCTTCGCCGCAGGGCAGTTCCCCAAGTTCTACGACGACGTCTACCACCTGGACGCCGAGTCCGCCCCGCGTGGGCAGTTCCTGTTGCCCACCTCGGAGACGGCGATCCTGGGCGCGTACCAGGACGAGATCCTGGAGACCCCGAAGCTGCCGCTGAAGGCCTTCGCGTACACGCCGTGCTACCGGCGGGAGTCGGCCGGCTCGCACTCCGACGAGCGTGGCACGGTGCGCGGGCACCAGTTCAACAAGGTGGAGATCTTCCAGTTCACCCTGCCCGAGCAGGCCGACGCGGCCCTGGAGGAGATGCTCGCCCACGCGGAGAGCCTGGTCGAGGGGCTGGGCCTGCACTACCAGCGCTCGCTGCTCTCCGCCGGGGACGCCAGCGCGTCGATGCGGAAGACCCTCGACATCGAGGTGTGGATGCCGAGCACCGGCAAGTACAAGGAGGTGTCGTCGGTCTCCTGGGCCGGCGACTACCAGGCGCGTCGGGCGGCCATCCGCTACCGCGAGCCGGGCGGCAAGCAGACCCGCTTCGTGCACACCCTCAACGGCTCCGCACTGGCCACCAGCCGCCTGTTCCCCGCCATCCTGGAGCAGAACCAACAGCCCGACGGCAGCGTCCTGATCCCCAAGGTCCTCCAAGACCGCCTAGGAACAGACCGCCTAACCCCCCGCTGACCCCCGCTCCGCCTGCTCCACCTCGTTGATCATGGAGCTATTGCCCCTTGCCTCGGCGTGTCGTGGCGATAACCTCATGATCAACGGGGCGGGGTGGGCGGTTCGGGCGCCTGGGAAGGAACACGGTCAGGATCAGGGTGGCCAGCACGGCCAGCAGCAGCGCTGGGCCGACGGTGTCCAGGGCGTTGGTCAGGGCTTGTTGCAGGTGGGACGCCGCCTGGATCACCGGGTCCCGTAGTGCCTCTCGGCGGCCGGCGGCCAGCCGTAGCTCGTACCAGCCGTACCAGGCGACGTAACCGCCCGCGAGCAGCAGCACCAGACCGCTGAGGCGGGGCACCAGCGCGCCGGCGACGCGCAGTCGGGCCACCAGACCGTCGCGCAGCAGCGCCACACCCAGCGCGGCGACAGCGACCACCAGGCCCATCCCGAGGGCGTACGCGCCGAACAACGCCAACCCGTGCCCGGTCGAGCCGGCCTGGAGGCTTGTCACCACGATGGCCAGAAACGGGGCGATGGCGCAGCCGAGCGACGCCAGCGCGTACGCCGCGCCGAACAGCGCCATCGACGGCCAGGAGCGGGTCAGCCGGGGTGCCCTGGTGCTCCAGCCGGGTGCGGGCAGTCGTCGGCCGGCGAGCAGCCAGCAGCCGGCCACCGCCAGCAGCACGCCGAGCGCCACGGTCAGCCACGGCAGCCTGGGCCGCAGCCAGCCGGCCAGCGGCGCGAGCGCCAGGCCGAACGCGCCGAACACCAGCACGTACCCCACTGTCAGCCCGGCCGCCGCGGTGAGCGCGCGGCCGACCGCGCCGCGGGTGTCCGACGTCCCGGTGACCAACAGCGAGAGGTACGCGGGCAGCAACGCGAAGCCGCACGGGTTGACCGCGCCGAGCATGCCGGCGGTCAGCGCGAGCAGCAGCGGGGCGGTCACGCCCCGGCCAGTGCGGCGACCCGGGCGGTGAGTGCCGCACCGTCGAGGAAGCCCTGGTGGACCACTGTGCCGCTGCGATCGATGAGCACGAAGATGCTCTGCTCGGTCACCTTGAACCGCTTCCAGAGCACGCCCTTGCGGTCGTCGATCTGTGGTGTCGCGGCGAGGTCGAACTCGGTGACGAACTCCTTCATGGCCCGCTGCTCGCCCAGCCCGGCGACACCGATGATCGGCACGGTGTCCCGGTAGCGGGGTGCGACCTCGGCCACCGTCCAGGCCTGGCTGGCGCAGGTGGCGCACCACGGCGCCCAGAACCACAGCACCACCGGCTTGCCGGCGAGCTGCGTCGCGTCGAACGCCGCGCCGGTGAGGGTGGTGCCGGTGAAGCGCAGCACGTCCGGGACCGCTGCCGGGGCCGTGCTCGGCGAGCCGGTCGCGGCGGCGGTGGTGGTTGGCGGGGCGCTGGTGGTGGTCGGCGCGGTGCCGGCGACCGCCGGTGCCGGGGTGGCCGTACCGGTGCAGGAGACCACGCCGAGCAGCGCGGCGGCCAACGCCACGGCGGTGCCGGCGCGGCGGGCCGCACCAACCCCGGACAACCGCCTCGGTACGTGCCAGCTGCGCATGCGCGTCTCCGTTCGTTCGGCGAAAAAGGTGCCCTTCCCTACTCGGCCTTGGCGAGGCGCAGAGCCAGCTCGGGGCACACCTTGACCGCCTTCAGCGCGCCCTCCCGCAGCCAGGTCGGCACGGGGGTGGGCGGGAAGGCGGGGTATCCGTTCGCGTCGAGCCGGATGAAGTCCGGTACGACGTGCGCGCACAGGCCGTGCCCGTCGCAGCGCGACCAGTCCAGGGTGAGCTTCTGCGGGTTCGCGTCGGGTGCGCCGGGCAGCCCCATCACACCCTTGACCCGCCGGCCACAGCCGTCTCCGGTGGTGTGCAGTCGCAGGTCGTCGGCGAAGACCTCGATCGCGGAGAGCGCGAACCGGGCGGTGCCGTCGGGGTGGCTGCACGCGCCCCGGCCCCGCACCTCGCCGGCGGCGGCGCGCACCACGTCGGCCGGCTGACTGCCGGCCACGGCCAGGTCCACAGCGCGGGCCAGGTCCGGCAGGCCCATCTTGCACGGCCCGCACTGGCCGGCGGACTCCCCGGCGAGATAGCGCACCACCTGGGCGGCCTCACCGAGCGGGCAGGTGTCGACGCCGAGCGGGACGATGATGCCCGCGCCGAGGGTGCCGCCGACCGCGGCCAGGCCCTTGCGGGACACCTCGGCCCGGTCCGCCGCCTCCGGGGTGATCCACTTGCCGTGGTAGCCGCCCATCAGGATGCCCTGGGTCTCCGGCACCTCGCACAGGTCGAGGACGTCGCGCAGCGGCATGCCGGCGGTGCACTCCACAACGGCCGGCCGGCCCGCCGCGCCGGTCACGGTGAGCAGCACGGTGCCTGGCTCGTCGTCGGTGCCGAGCGCCGCGTACTCGTACGGGCCGAGACGGGCGCCGACGGCGAGCTGCGCGTACGTCTCGGCGTTGGACAGCAGGGTGGGCAGGCCGCTGACCCCGGAGTCGCTGGAGCGCTTCTTGGTGCCGGGCGGGATGTGCGGCAGGCCGTTGATCCCGTTGACGAGTGCGCCGCCCTCGCCGGAGATGAACCGGTGCGGCACTGTGACGATGGTGGTCAGCACCGGCATCCGGCGCTCCTCGAGGGCCTCCATCAGCGAGTCCCGGCCGACCCCGTCGTCGGCAACGCCGATCACGATCTCGTCGGCGTCCAGCGCGTACGCGGCAAGCGCCGCGCCGTCCAGGATCAGGTGCGGGGCGCGGGTGAGCAGCACCTTGTCCTTCCAGCTGGCCGGCTCCCCCTCGGTGGCGTTGACCACCACGACGGCGGCGAGGTCCTGGCGTTCGCAGGACTCCAGCACCGCGCGCAGTTTGCGGGCGAACGGGAAACCCGCCCCGCCCTTGCCCTTGAGCTGCATGCCCTCGGCGAGCCGGAGCAGTTGCGCCGGCTCCATCGGGCCGATCGGGCCGTGCACCTCCTCGTGCGCGGCCAGGTCGAGCCGACCGAACTCGGCGAAGCCGGCGGTCAGCCGGGGCTCGCCCACGCAGGCGACGGGTGGCACTGCCGTGCGCATCACTTCGCCTCACCCCGCAGCCCAGCCCAGTACGCCCCGTCCACCGCATCCGCGCTGGCCTTGCGACGCTTGGCGGACCGGCCCTCGCCGGCTGCCCGCCGAGCGCGCCGCGACGCCAGGTCGACAAGGGTCGGGGTGTCGTCGACGGGCGGCGCGACCTCGTCCGGCACGTACCGGGCCGGCGGACGCCAGTAGTCGGGCTCCTCCGGCACGTCGTCCTCGATACTGTGCCGGCCGCTGCCGCTGCGCGGTGTCGCGGAGATCGGGCTGGCGGAGATCGGGCCGGCGGAGACGGGGCCGGCGGAGATCGGTTCGGCGGCCTGCCACCGCAGCGGGCTGTCCCACGGCTCCTCCGGCTCGACCGTCGGCCGCGGCGGCGCCGAGTAGCGGCTGCCGTCGTCCTCGCTGCGGGACCGGCGGCGGGACCGCTCGGCGGCCGGCTCCTCGGCGCGTCGCCGGCCGGTCGGAACGGCCTCGTCCCGGGTACGGGAGCCGCGCCGCCGGGTCACCGGCTCCAACTCCTCCTCGTCGCGCCGACGGATGACGGTCTCGTCGTCGCGCCGACGGGTGACGATCTCCTCGTCGTCGCGCCCGCGGGTGACGGTCTCCTCGGCGCTGCGGCGCGAACGGCGGGTCGTGGACTCCGCCTCGTCGCGCCGGCCGCGCGACTGTCGCTCGGTGTCGCGGCGGGCCGCCGGCTCTTCCGTACGCCGGCGTCGACTGGGCCGGGCCGACTCGACGAGGGAACCGGGCTCGGGCACCACCGGAACGGTGAACCGGTCCGGGTCACGCCGCGCGGCCGGCGCGGCCCAGGTGGCGGTGGTGGTCTCCGCCCAGGCGGGACGCTTGTCCGCGTCGGCGTTCTTGCGCCGGCTCAGCCCGGCCAGCAGCGACCGGCCGGTGTTCGTCTCGTTGGCCCGCCCGGCCAGCACCGCGTTACGCACCGCGGCCTGGTGCTGTTCGCGGCTGCGCCGGCCAATGGTGACCGAGAGCCGGACCAGCAGGGCCAGCACCACCAGCAGGATGCAGCCGAGGTAGCTGAACACCACCCAGGGGCTCGCGGCCCGACCGGCGTTGAGACCGTGCAGCACGGCGAACGGCCAGGCCAGGTACGCGGTGGAGTGCAGGGTGCGCCACAGCCACTTCGGACCGACACCGGCGAAGCGGGCCCGGATGATGCCGGTCCAGATCACGCTGACCATCAGCAGGGCGGCCACGGTGCCGAGCCCGACGTAGAGCCCTCGGCCGCCGACGAACGGCACCAGCGCGTCGGTCGCGGCCGCCCGCCCGGTGGCGATCTTGGTGAGGACGTGGAAGCCGAGCCCGGCCACGCCCAGCACGCCGGTGGCCCGGTGCGCCGACTGCATCAGCACCCGGTGCGAGATGCGCAGCACCAGCCGGTCGGTGGCGAGCAGGCCGAGCATCACGGTGAGGCTCAACGTCACCAGGGAGACCACCCCGGCGAAGAACTCGGTGAAGAAGAAGCCGTACGCGTACGCCTTCTGTCCAGCGCCCGTCAGCATGACCGCCGCCCACAGAGCGGCGAGCGCCGACGCGATCAGCAGGGTGGCCGCCGACCGTGACGGTGTGCGTACCCCCCGACTGCTGGCGCTGGTCCGGACGGTGGCCGCCTTCTGGTTCTGCTGTGCCCGGGCCATGTGCTCCTCGATCGTCTCGCGGCGGCGTACCACCGGCCGACCCCTGCTCCCCCATCCAGTACGGACCGGCGGGGCGCGCGGATCACCCGGGCCGAAAAATTTCTGGGCCGGGATCGAACCGAGGTGCGTCGACGTGCGTTGTTCTCCACCTCGGCGCGGGTCTGGCCCTTCGATCGGCGGGTATCGGCGAACCGGGAGCCGCGAGCCGGCTGTCACCTTAGAGTGGTTTGGTGTCGTTTGCCGGAAAGTCCGCGTACCGCCGTCGAGGCGTCTGGGTGGCCGCCGCCATCGTCGTACCCGCGCTGTTGGTGACCGCGCTGCTGGTGGGTCAGGCGCTGACCCCCGGCGCGGCCCCGGACAGACGGATCGCGGCAGCCGACCCGACTCCGAGCAGTGCCGAGCAGAGCCCGGAGGAGTCGGTCCTCCCGGCCGCGCCCGCCCCGGCCGGGCTGCCGGTCGTCGACTACGACCCCGCGCCCGGAGGCTTCCCCGCCGATCCGGCCACCATGGACACCACGCCGCTGGCCGAGGGCGCGCACCCGACCAGGCGGATCGCCGCGTACGACGCGCCCGGCGGCCGTCCGCGCGCCTTCCTCGAACCCACGATCAGCGGTGTCGACCTGACCATGCCGATCGCCGACCGGCGTGCCGGCTGGACGGCCGTCCTGCTGCCCTCCGCCAATCGTCGCCTCGCCTGGCTGCCTCCCGGCGGGTTCGACACCGTGGCGCTGCGCGACCAGATCGTTGTGGAACGCAAGGTCCACCGGCTCACCTGGTACCGGGCCGGCACGGCGGTGCGCTCCTGGGAGGTCAGCCTCGGCCAGTCGGGGCAGGAGACTCCGCTGGGGCGGACGTTCGTCCTGGGCCGGACCCCGCCGCCCGAGGAGGTCTACGGCGGGGTGGACATCTACGCCCTCGGCTCGGTGCCCGACGACCCCGAGTCGGTGCCGGCCGGGCTGCGTGGCGCCCACATCGGGGTGCACACCTGGTACAACGACGACGAGCTGGGTGAGAACACCACGAACGGCTGTATCCGGCTGACCCGCAGCGGTCAGCGGGAGTTGCTGGCCGAGGTCCGGCCCGGCAGCAGCGTGGTGGTCGTCGACAAGCTGCCCACCCCGCCCCCGACCGCCTGACCGGCGGTTGTCACTCGCCGAGCAGCCAGCCGTTCTGCTCGGCGACCCGGATCGCCTCGGCCCGGTTGCGCGCACCGGTCTTGCCGATCGCCGCCGAGAGGTGGTTGCGCACTGTCCCCTCGGACAGGTGCAGCGCCCCGGCCAGATCGGCGACAGTGCCGCCGCCGCGCGCGGTCCGCAACACCTCGGTCTCCCGGTCGGTCAGCGGGCTCACCCCGGCAGCCAGGGTCTCGGCGGCCAGCGCCGGGTCGACAACCCGCAGACCGGCGTGCACCCGGCGGACCGCGTCGGCGAGTTGCCGGGCCGGGGTGTCCTTGACCACGAAGCCGCTCGCGCCGGCCTCCATGGCCCGACGCAGGTAGCCGGGCCGACCGAAGGTGGTCACCACCAGCACCCGGCAGGTCGGCAGCGCGGTTCGCAACGCGGCGGCGGCGGCGATCCCGTCCAGGCCGGGCATCTCCACGTCCAGCAGGGCGACGTCGGGGTTGCTGCGGCGGGCCGCGGCGACCACCTCGTCGCCCCGGCCGACCTCGGCCACCACGCTGAGGTCCTCCTCCAGCGAGAGCAACGCGGCCAGCGCGCCCCGGACCAGCGCCTGGTCGTCGGCGAGCAGCAACCGGATCGGCGGGGAGTCGCCGCTCACCGGGCCTCCGCCGGGGCGTGCACCCGGAGCAGGAAGCCGCTCCCGTCCGGCCGGCGACCGACGCTGAGCGCGGCGTCCAACTCCCGCGCCCGCTCACGGAGGCCGACGAGCCCGTACCCACCGGCGTCGGGAGTGGACGGACCCCGCCCGTCGTCGCTCACCTCGACCCGATCCGGGTGTACCCGGACCGTGCAGCACCGCGCCCCGCTGTGCCGGACCACGTTCGTCACCCCTTCCCGCACCGCCCACCCGAACAACCGGTCCCACTCGTCCGGCAGCGCCGGCACCTCGGCCGGCAGGTCCGCCGCGATGCCCGCCGCGGCCAGCGCGGAGCGGGCGCCGGCCAGCTCCGCGACGAGGGTGACCTCGCGGTACGCCCCGACCGTCTGCCGTACGTCGGACAGCGCCGCGCGGGCCAGTGCCTCCACCTCGGCGATCTCGACGGCCGCGCGCGCACGGTCCACCTCGATGAGCCGGCCCGCCAACTCGGCCTTGATCGCCACCACTGTCAACGAGTGCCCCAGAATGTCGTGCAGGTCCCGGGCGGCGCGGGCCCGCTCCTCGGCGACCGCGAGTCGGCTGATCTCCCGCTGGGCAGCCCGGAGTTCGCTGTTGCGCTGCGCCAGCCGGGACACCCCGAACATGGCGAACGAGGCGAGCAGGACCGCGAAGGTGACGGTGCTCTCCCCCGTCCAGGTCGGCACCAGCCAAGCCCCCACCAGTGGAATCAGCGCGCAGAGCGCCACGATGATCAGTGCCTGCGCCGCGGACAGCAGGAACACCGCGGACGCGGCCACGAACACCAGCGTGGCCGTCCAGTCCCCGGCGGTGCCCGGGATGCTGGCCAGACCCAGCACCGCCAGGCCGGTCAGCGCGATCCCAGCCCGGCGTGGGGGGATCGGTTGAAGGTGCTCACGCAGCTGACGGGCCCACTGGAACAGCAGCACGTAGCCGAGACCGAAGGCGATCAGGGTGGCGACGCCGACCACCCGCCGCCACGGCTGCGGCTGGTGCAGTGCGGTGGAGAGCGGCACATTGAGGAAGAACAGCCACACCGCGGCCAGCAGCCACCCGGTGAACCGCCATCGGCGGCTCACCGGTCGGGGCTGACCCGTCAGGGAGTCCATCGGGTTCACGCTAGCCGTCGCGCGGGGGTCAGACCCGCGCGGTGTCCCGGCGGAACAGCCGGGCCGCACCGACACCGAAGAGCAGCGCCCAGCCGACGAGGTTGACCACCGCCGCCACACTCACCCCCTCGCCGGTAAGCGGGGCGCGGGCCAGCACACCCATGCCGTACACCGGGGTGAACTTCGCGACCTGCTGGAGCACCTCCGGCAGCACCTCGACCGGGACGAACAGGCCGCCGAACATGGCCAGCACGGCCAGGATCGGGCCGATGAACTGCATGACGTTCTCGGCCGGCACCAGGTAACCGATGAACAGGCCGAACGCGGCGAAGACCAGCGAGCCGAGCCAGGCGGCGAGCCCGGACAACAGCCAGACGTACGCGGGGATGCGCACACCGGCCGCCGCGCCCACCAGGAACTCGACGACGACGGCGAGCAGGCCGAGGGTCATCGCGGTGACCAGCTTCGTGGCCACGTACGCGGTCGGGCGCAGCGGGGTGAGCCGCAGCTGACGGCTCCAACCCAGTGCCCGCTCGGTGGCGACCGCGCCGCCCGCGCTGGTGGTCGCCACCATGGCCGCGTACACCGCCAGGCTGATCATGACGTACGCGGTGACCGGGCGGCCGTTGTCCAGCGACTGCCCGCCCTGCGGCAGGCCGAAGATGAGGAAGAAGACGCCCGGCATGATCAGCGTGAAGGCGAGGGTGCGGCGGTTACGCAGCACCCGGCGCAGCTCGATGAGCAGGACACCCGGAGCGAACCCGCCCAGGGCGGGCAGCCGACGGTCCGGCTCGACGGCACGGGTGGGGGTGGGGGTGACGGTGGTCATCTCAGGCTCCGCTCTGCGCGGTGGTCAGGGCGAGGAAGGCGTCCTCGAGGTTGCGGGAGGTGATCTCCACGTCCCGGGCGTCGGTCCGGGTGAGCAGGTGTCGGGCGATCGCGTCCGAGTCGCCGGTGCGCACCAGCACGCTGTCGCCGCGTACCTCCACGGCGTCGACGCCGGGCAGCGCGGCCAGCGCGGCCTGGTCGGCGCCCGGCAGCGTGGCCCGGACCGTGCGGCCGGCGGCCAGGTTCTTGATCTCCGCGGTGGTGCCGTCGGCCACGATCCGCCCCTGCCGGACCAGCACGATCCGGTCGGCGTACGCGTCGGCCTCGTCCAGGTAGTGGGTGGCGAAGATGACGGTGCGGCCGGCCCGCGCGTCGCGGCGCAGGGCCTGCCAGAAGTCCCGTCGACCCTCGACGTCCATGCCGGTGGTCGGCTCGTCGAGCACCATCAGATCCGGGTCGGGCAACAGGGCCAGCGCGAAGCGCAGCCGCTGCTGCTGCCCGCCGGAGCACCGCCCGACGACCCGCCCGGCGATGTCGGCGATACCGGCCCGCTCCAGCACCTCGGCCGTCGGGCGGGTGTGCCGGTAGAAGTGCGCGCTCATCTCGACCGTCTCGCCGACGGTGAGGTCCTTGAGCAGGCCGCCGGTCTGGAGCACGGCGGCGACCCGGCCCCGGGCCACCGCGTTGTCCGGGGTGCCGCCGAGGACGCGGACGGTGCCAGCGTCCGGGCGGGCCAAACCGAGCAGCATGTCGATGGTGGTGGTCTTGCCCGCCCCGTTGGGGCCGAGGAACGCCACCACCTCGCCGGGCTGCACCCGCAGGCTCAGCCCGTCGACAGCGGTGACCGCGCCGAAGGTCTTGGTGAGGCCGCTCAACTCGACGGCCGGATGCGTACTGGTCATGTCACTCATGCTCCGGCGGCGCGTACCCCGATGCCCGGAGCGGTCGTCACGTCCCGACCGTGACATTTGTCAGGGGCCTGGGTGGCACGCAGAGTGACCGGCGTGCGAGCGAGCACCACGGCGAGCGTGATGCCCCTGAGTCATCAATATGCCCCTGTGTCATCACGCTCTCTGCCACGTCCGCCCCGTGCGAGGCACGACGAGGCGAGCGCCGGCGGAGGAATTCCCGGCGCGGCAGCGGGTAACCGCCGGGCCGGACGCCGCGACACCGGGAGGATGCGATGGGTGCCACGCCGCAGGGCCAGGTCGACACGATCGTGCTGATCCACGGGCTCTGGATGACCCCGCGCAGCTGGCAGGGGTGGGCCGAGCGGTACACCGCGCGCGGCATGCACGTCATCGCCCCGGCCTGGCCCGGGATGGACCGGTCCGTGGAGGAGTTGCGTGACAACCCCGCCCCCATCGCCGAGCAGAGCATGGCCACTATCGTCGCGCACTACGACAGGATCATCCGGGCGTTGCCGCGACCACCGATCATCATGGGCCACTCGTTCGGCGGCCTGTTCGCCCAGGTCCTCGCCGACCGGGGGCTCGGCGCGGCGGTGGTGGGCGTGCATCCCGCGGCGGTGAAGGGGGTGCTCAAGGTGCCGCTGAGTCAGTTGCGCTCCGGCTTCCCGATCCTGCGCAGCCCCGCCAACCGGAGCAGGGCCGTGCCGTTCACCCCCGACGACTTCGCCTACACCTTCGGCAACACGATGAGCCGTGCCGACTCCGACCGGGCCTATCAACGCTACGCCGTCCCCGGCGCCGGCCGGGTGTTCTTCGAGGGCGCGTTCGCCAACGTCGACCCGCGCTCACCCGCCCGGGTCGACACCGCCCGCGACGACCGCGCGCCCCTGCTGCTGCTGGCCGGCGGGGCGGACCACGTGGTGCCGGCGTCGGTGGTCCGCGCCAACGCGGGGCTCTACCAGAAGTCCCGGGCGCTCACCGCGTACCAGGAGTTTCCCGGCCGGTCGCACTTCACCGTCGGGCAGGACGGCTGGGAGGAGGTCGCCGACTACGCGCTGGACTGGGCGGTACGCGCGGCAGCCCTGCCCCGGGAGGCGACAATCGCCAGTGAGGCACCCCGCCGCTGACCTCGCCCGTAAGAAGATCACCGATTCCAACGCCACAGTCGCTCGTCTTTATGCCACCGCGACAGTCGCCCGTCTTTAGTGGAGGCACGACACACAACGCTTCACTGACAGCTCCGGGTCAGGCATCCGGGAAAGGACCGTGACCATGGAATCGGCTTCGGTACGGGGTATCGCCCGACGGCGACTGGTTAGCTGGGGCGGGCTCGCTGCCGCAGGTGTGGTCACGGCCGGCGCCCCGTTGCTGAGCGCCGGGATCGGCCATGCCGACTCGATCCCAACTGGCTCGTCCGGACACGGCCGGATCCCGTCGGACACCCTGCCCGGCGGAACCTTCGACCGGTACGTGGCGCGGCTGGCCGCCGAGGGCAGGTTCTCCGGCGTGGTGCTGCTGTCGCACCGGGGCCGGACGGTGCTGTCCCGCAGCTACGGTATGGCCGACAAGGAGAGGGGAATCCGCAACCACGAGGGCACCGCGTTCAACCTCTCTTCAGCGAGCCAGCCCTTCCTGGCCGTGGCCGTCCTGCAGTTGGTACAGCAGGGCAGGGTGGCGCTGTCGGACACGGTGGGCAAACACCTGGCGGGCGTTCTGGAGGAGATCGCCGAGAAGGTGACCATCCACCATCTCCTCACCAGCACCTCCGGGGTGGACGCCCCGATGCCGGACTGGCAACGCGTCTTCCACAGCCGGGAGGAGGTGCACGAGAACGAGAGGCAGTGGATCCGGCAGGCAACGCTGGCGGGCATCCCCGGCTCGGGGTCCAATGGCCACCTACCCGGCGGGGGTGTGGGCCTGGCGATGGCCGCGCAGATCGTGGAGGCCGTATCCGGCATGACGTTCTGGGACTACGTGCACGAGCACATCTTCCGGCGCTGCGGCATGAAAGGCTCGGCGTTCTACACCAGGGACCAGTGGCTCACCGACAGGCACATCGCGCACCCGTACATGCGGCAGGCCGACGGCAGCCTGGTGGACGCAGTCCGTAATCTGGACAAGGGCAGCGTGTTCCCGCCCATCGAGGGCCGGAATCCGGGCCGCAGCTTCATCGGCTACTCCTCGGGTGACGGCTTCGCTACCGCGCCGGACCTGGTTCGGTTCGCGGAAGGGCTGCGCGACGGCACGGTGCTGGCCCGGCCCTACGCGGACCTGTTCGCCGGGGCCAAGCTCCCTGGCCCGGAACCCGCGTCGTTCCACGGGTACACGATGCCGCTCAGCATCAGCAACGGCCAGTGGGTGTTCGGGCGCGGCGGCGCGGGTGCCGGCATCGGCGCCAACTGGAGCATCTACCCGAACACCGGTTGGGTGGGCATCGTCCTCAGCAACGACGACAACGTGCAGCTACAGGACATCCTGCTGCGGCAGGAGGCGGCCATCACCGGCGCATCGGTCAACCCGCCGCCCGGCGGCGGCGGCTGAGGCGCGGGCACGGGCGGGTGTTGCGGAGGCGGTGCTTGGAGCGTGTCGTTCGGCCGGTCGGCTCAGTCGGGTTCGGCATGGGCGGGCCCGACTGGGGTATCCGGGTGCGATGAGGGCCAGTTTCCGACTCGGTCGGGTCGCGGGGGTGCCGGTCGGCGTCAACTGGAGCGTTCTGGTCATCTTCGCGTTGATCGCGTGGGGTCTGGCCGCGAACCAGTTCCCCCGCTCGTACCCGGATCGCTCGCCCGTGGCGTACACCCTCGCGGGGTTGGCCGCGGCGGTGGTCTTCTTCGTCGGCCTGCTCGCCCACGAGGTGTCGCACGCGGTGGTGGCCAAGCGCAACGGGCTGAAGGTCGACGGCATCACGCTGTGGCTGTTCGGCGGGGTGGCCGAGTTGCGGGGCGAGCCGCGCGACCCGGGCGCGGAGCTACGGATCGCCGGGGTCGGCCCACTGGTCAGTCTGCTGCTCGGGGCGTTCTTCGGCGCGATCGCCGCGCTGCTCGCGCTGGCCGGGCAGGACGGGCTGCTCTTCGGGGCGGTGGCGTGGCTGGCCGGCATCAACGTCCTGCTGGCGATCTTCAACGTGCTGCCGGCCGCGCCGCTGGACGGTGGCCGGTTGCTGCGCGCCGCGGTGTGGAAGGCGACCGGTGACCGGACCAGAGCGTCGGTGGTCGCCGCGCGGGCGGGCTGGGTGCTGGGCGTCCTGCTGATCGGTCTGGGGTTGTGGCAGTTCCTGTCCGGGGTTGGTTTCGGTGGGCTCTGGCTGGCCCTGATCGGTTGGTTCCTGATCGGGGCCGCCGGGATGGAGGAGCGGCAGGCCCGCACCGGCAGCGCACTGCGCGGTGTGCGGGTGGGTGACGTCATGATCCCGCAGCCGCAGACCGCCTCGGCGGAGATGACAGTCGCCGACTTCGTCGACCACTACCTGTTCGCGTACCGGCATTCGGCGCTGCCACTCACCGAGGAGGGCCGGCCGACCGGCCTGGTCACCGTCGACCGGGTGCGCGGTGTGCCGGCCGAAGTGGCCACGGACGGTCGACTGGTCGGAATAGTCTCCCCCAGCGACATCAGCCGAGCCGTCCAACGCAGCACCCTGCGCACCCCGGCCACCTCCCGTTGATCATGAGGTTAGCGGGGCGATTCGCCAAGCTGGACCCCGTCAACCTCATGATCAACGGGGGTCTGCGGAGGGTCGGCATGGTCGTGGAGGATCAGCGGGGGAAGTAGTGGTTCAGCAGGTCGGTGTGGAACTTTCCGGTTGGGTCTAGGTGGCGCAGCAGGGCGGCGAAGTCGGTGTGGCGCGGGTAGCGGGTGGCCAGCTCTTTCGGGTCGGTGACGAAGACCTTGCCCCAGTGAGGGCGGGGTGCGAAGGGCGCCAGGCGTTCCTCCACCGCGGCCACCACCGGCAGTACGGCGGCGGTGTCGTCGATCCAGGTGAAGTGCACGACGAAGCTGTCCCGTTGGTAGTTCGGGCTGAGCCACAGCTCGTCCGCCGCGACAGTCCGCAACTCGCACACCAGCAGCACCGGCGCGATCAGGTGTGCCACCTCGTCCAGCGCGGCGAGCGCGTCGGCCGCCGCCGTACGCGGCACGTGGTATTCGGACTGCAACTCGTCGCCGCTGCTCGGGGTGGAGCCGAGCTTGAAGTGTGGCAGCCGCTCGTGCCACGGGCCCGGCTCGCCGAGCTGCGGAGTGCAGTTCTCCGGCGCCATGCCGAGCACCGGGTGCCGGGGCGCGGTGGCGGGGGTGGTGCCGAGCCAGTCCGCCGGGGGCGGCGGCTGGTCGGCCACCTGCTTGCGCCACACCTCACGCAGCCGGGGTGCCTGCCAATCGGTGAAGACACTCACGCTGTACGCCGAGTCGAGCGCCTCGTCCAACGCGTCCCGGCCGAGGTCGAGCGACACGTACTGGCGCAGCTCGTAGGCCGGCACCAGGTCCAGCGTGACCCGGGTGACCACGCCGAGCGCGCCGAGACCGACAACCATGCCGGCGAACGTGTCCGGGTCGGTCTGGCGGTCGACCCGCAGCAGGTCGCCGTCGGCGGTGACCAACTCCAGGGCGGCGACCGCGGTGGCCAGGTTGCCGTGGGTCGGACCGGAGCCGTGGGTGGCGGTGGCCACCGCGCCGGCCACCGAGATGTGCGGCAGCGAGGCGAGGTTGGCCAGCGCGTACCCCTGGGTGTGCAGCTGTCGGGCGACGTCGCCGTAGCGCATCGCGCCGCTCACTGTGGCCTGCCCGCGCTCGCGGTCCACCTCGACGACCGGGGGCAGCCCGGCGAGGGTGACCAGGTCGCCGTCGGTGTCGCCGAAGCGGTTGAAGGAGTGCCCGCTGCCCACCGCCCGGACCCGGGTGCTGCCGGCGACGAGGCGGCGCAGTTCGTCGGTGGAGGTCGGCCGGTGGAACGCCCGAGCGGCGTACCGCACGTTGCCGGCCCAGTTGCGGCGCGGAACCTCGGGTGCGGTGGCCGGGGTGGCGTGCTGTCCGTGCGCGATCACGTTGCGGTCTCCCGATCGGTGGACTGGTGGTCGGCCAACGCGGCGACGAGGGCGTCCAGAACCGTATCCGTCTGGAACGTGTGGTAGCCACGTTGGGCGATCGGCAGACCGGCCGCGCTGGCGCGTTCGATCTCACCTCGGGCCGCCTGTCGGGTCGGCGCGTCCCCGGCCAGCAGGGCGTCCTGACCACGGCGGATCAACCTGTCGACCCGGTCCATCTGATAGCCCCGCAGGCCCACCGGCAGGTCCGGGTCGGCGAAGGCGGCTCGGCGCAGCGCCAGCAGGTCGACGAAACGGTCACCGGCGTACTGGGTGAGCGCGGCGGCCACCTGGTCGGGCTGCTCACGGACCTGGTCGAGGACGAGCAACTCGATGGCGGGGCGACCGTCGACCGGGTGGCGGGCGGTCACCGGCTCCAGCGACACACCCGGCACGGGCACCAGCAGCAGCCGCGGCGGCCTCCGGTAGCCGTCGCGGCGGGGCGGCTCGTCCAGGACCAACGCGTCGACCTCGGCCCACCGGATGTGCCGGCGCAGGCCGGGCCGTCGGATGGTGAGCCCCTCGGCGCCGATTCCGAACCGGAACGGTCGCAGCGCGCTGACCAGGGCCACGACGCCGAGCGCGACGGCACCCCCCGCGATGATCGTCCGTAGCGGGGCGCCGTCGCTGGGATAGACCAACAGCAACACCCCACCTAGTACGCACACCAGAGCGAGCGCACGGGCCCCCCGATTCCGGCGCAGTTCCACGCTCGGACCCCCGTTCATGACCGTGGCGTCGGTTCCCGCATCCTCCGCCAAACCGCCCACCGAGGACACCGGTCGATCGGGCACGGTTGTTCTCGTCATCGCCGGGGAACCCTACGCCCATGAGCAGCTACCGCGATCCGGCCCCACGGGGCGATGTGTTCCCCTCCGAGGAGGAGCTGGACCCGACCGGCAGCGGCGTCGAGCCGGCCAGCACGCCGCCAACCGGCGGGTTGCCCGGCCATCCGTCGCCCACGCCCGGTCCCCGCCCCACGCCGGCGCCCGCACCGGCCCCGACTCCGGTGCCAGCGCCCGGCCCCGCACCGCGCGCGCCAGGCGCCGGGCCACAGTCGATCGTGACCCGGCACCTGGACGGCTCGGTGGAGGTGGTCACCGACCTCGACGGCGACGGCGTCGCCGACGTCGTGCAGATCGACGTGGACGGCGACGGGATCGCCGACATCACCTATGTGGACAGTGATCGGGACGGACGGCTGGACACCGTGCTGGGTGCGGCGGACCTGCCCGGGACGGGCGTGGGCGCCCACCGCCGCGCCTGACCACCAGCAGCACGTCGACTCGTCGACTCAGAGCTTCGCCATCACCTCGTGGGCGACCAGTTCGAGGTGTTCCAGGTCGCCGAGGTCCAGCACCTGGAGGTAGAGCCGCTGGCTGCCGATCTCCGCGTACCGGCCGATGGTGTCCAGGACCTCGCCGGGCGTCCCGGCCAGGCCGTTGACCCGCAACTCGTCCGGCTGGCGGCCGATGGCGGCGGCCCGACGAGCCACCTCGGCGTCGTCGCGTCCGCAGCACAGCACCAGGGCGTTGGACCACACCATCTCGGCCGGGTCCCGACCGATCTCCGCGCACGCGGCGCGGACCCTGTCGAACTGGGCCGCCGTGTCCGGCACCGAGGCGAACGGCAGGTTGAACTCGTCGGCGTAGCGGGCGGCCAGCCTGGGGGTGCGCTTCGGGCCCGTCCCGCCGAGCAGGATCGGCGGGCGCGGCTGCTGCACGGGCTTCGGCAGCGCTGGCGAGTCCCGGACCGGGTAGTACCGCCCGTCGTGCTCGTAGCGCTGCCCCGGCGGCGTGGACCAGAGCCCGGTGATGACCGCGAGCTGCTCCTCCAGCCTGTCGAACCGCTCGGCCAGGGGCGGGAACGGGATGCCGTACGCGCTGTGTTCCTCGGCGTACCAGCCGGTGCCGATGCCCAACTCGACGCGGCCGCCGCTCATCTGGTCGACCTGCGCCACGGTGATCGCCAGTGGGCCGGGCAGCCGGAAGGTGGCCGCGGTCATCAACGTGCCGAGCCGGATGCGGCTGGTGTCCCGGGCCAGGCCAGCCAGTGTGGTCCACGCGTCGGTGGGGCCGGGCTCGCCTGTCACGTCGCCCATCTTGAGGTAGTGGTCGGACCGGAAGAACGCACCGTAGCCGGCGTCCTCGGCGCAGCGGGTGACGGCGAGCAACTGGTCGTAGCTGGCGCCCTGCTGGGGTTCGGTGAAGATCCGCAATTCCATGATCCGAGCATAGGGTCCCCCGGTCGGCCCGGTCGGCAGTCACACCGACCGGGCCGCCCAAGCCGCTGACTCAGGCGTACGGCGGGGTGGCGTAGGCGGACCGCAGCGCGGCCAGCCCGGTCGCCTTCGGGGTCAGCGTGCCCCACCCGGAGTTGAAGTAGTTGGTGCGGGCGATCGGCGGTCCACCCTCGGCGTTGAGCTGGGCGATGGCCGCCGGCACAGTGGCGATCCAGGCGGCCTGGTTGGGGATCTCGGCCACCCGCACCCCCCACTCGGCGATGAGCACCCGGCGGGACAGCGCCACCGGACCGAGGTCGGCCACCGCCCAGTCCTTGGTACGGCGGAACCGGGCCAACGCGGTGTGACTGGCGTTGATGCCGTAGACGTTCCACTGGAGGAAGTCCAGACGGGTCATCAGCGACTCCGGGTGGACGCGCTGGAAGCAGGCCCTGTCGAAGCCGGCGATGCCGACCGAGAAGGTCGTGCCGCCGGGCAGCGTCCGCGCCTTGAACCAGGTGAGGATGTAGTTGATCGCCTGCACCGCGCGGGCGTCGGACTGCGCCCAGGTGTACGCGACACCGGCCTCGGTGGTGCCGAACTCGTGGTCGGTGTCCAGTTCGGACGTGAGTTGGATGTTCACGCCGAAGCCGAGCGTCCGATACTGCGCCAGCGCGCGGGCGAACAGCCCGTCACACTGCCCGCTGATCACCTGTCCGTACCCGTACGCCTTCGGCCAGGTGCTGCTGGGGCGCTGCTGGATGGTCATCGACGGCGCCGGCACGGTGTAGGTGGTGCCGTCCACGGTGAAGGTCTGCGGGCCGGTGTCCGCGGCACCGTAGTGCTTGAGTTCCAACACCATGTTGATCTGTACCCCCGTCTTGCCCAGGGTGATCAGCCAGGGCCGGTTGTAGCCGGGGAAGGTGTAGCCGTCGGCGAAGCTGCGGTACTGGGTCAGTGAGCGGAAGTTGCCGCCGGCCATGTCGGCGGTCGGGTCGGCACCACCGGAGAGGTAGTAGCCGCCGAGCACCGGTTGGCTACCCACGATGTAGTCGGCGGTGGCCGTCGCGGTGTTGCCGGCCGTGTCGCGCACCTGGACGGTGACGCGGGGCATCACGCCACCGCCCGGTACACGGCGACGGCGCCGTTGTCGGAGACCCGGGTCCAGATACGCCCGGAGTTGTCGGTCACGGTCAGGGTGAGCGGGTCGATGACCGCGGTGACCTTGACGGGTGCGCTGCTGTTGCCCTGCGCGTCGGTGACCACGATGGTGACTGTCAACGGCTTGGTGTCGGTGTCGGCGTAGGTGACTGTCAGGAGCATCTGGTCGCCCGGCGAGTAGGCCGGCGCGGTCAGGGTCGCGGTTGCGGTGGGAGCGGCCATGGAAATGCCTCTCTGAAATAGGTCGCCGGGCCCGGACGGCATTGAGCGACGCCGGACCGGCGTGACGCACAGAAGTGCGAGAGGGAAGACGGGACACCGGCCCGGTCGACGCGGCCATGCGGCGGCGTCGGCGGTGATGACGTCCCTGTCCCGGTGAGGAGGAAACCGCTGCGGGCGCCCCCAGCGGAGTCGGCACCTGCCCCAACAGTGCTCCGCCGGAGGCCCTACCGTCTTGTCCGGTGCACGACACAGACCCCATCTGACCTGCGAAAACGTGAGTCGCGGTTGCTACCCGGCCGCGACACCCCGCACGGCCCAGGCGCGCGCGCCGAGGTGGATCGAGCCGTCCGGCTCGACCGGTAGACGGGCCGCCAGCGCCTCCCGCAGCGCGTCCCGGGCCGGCTCTGCCAACGTCGTCAGGTACCCGGGGGCCGTGCCCTGTCCACCGAGGAACGGTGTCCAGTAGTCGGCGAAGTCGGCGAAGACCGTCGGCACGTCGACGGGTCGGACCGACACCTCGCCCAGGCCGGCGTCCTCCCAGAGCGTCCGCAACGCCTCGGGCCGCCACACGGTGCCACGGCTCTCCTCGTCGAGGGTCGCCGCGGCCGGATCGAGCTGCGCGGCGGCGTCCCAGAAGTGCCGCATCATCGCCATGCCGTCGGCGTAGTCCCAGATGTAGGCGGCCACCGTCCCCGCCGGCCGGACCACCCGGGTGAACTCCGCCACCGCCCGCGCCGGCTCCGGCACGAAGTTGAGCGTCAACCCGCTCACCACGACGTCCGCGGTGCGGTCACCCACCGGCAACGCGCGGGCGTCGCCCACCTGGAAGGTCGCCCGCGCGTCGGCGACCCGGGTACGCGCGGTCGCGACGAAACCCACCGACCGGTCGACGCCGGTGACCCGAGCGGGTGCGGCGTCGGCGAGGATCGTCGAGGTCAGCACGCCGGTGCCGCAGCCGACATCCAGCCACTGCCGACCGGGTGCCACGCCCACCCCGCGCAGGAACTCCGCCGCGACCAGGCGGCTCCACCGACCGACGTACGCCTCGTACGCGTCACCGTCCGCCCACACCGGGTGCGTCATGCCGGCACGATACGACGAGCGCTGCCCCTCGGCGGTGAATTTCAGTCGAGATGATCGGCGGGAGTCGTGTGCAGCAGCCATGCCAACGGCATCCGGGCCCGCTCCTCGTCGCTGCCGTCGCCGCCCAGCCGATGCACTGTGACCGTCTGCGCGCCGTCCCGGTCCGCCACCCAGTACCGCGGGATCCCCGCCGACGCGTACTCGCGGACCTTCGTCACCGAGTCGATCGCTTCCGAGCCCGGCGAGACGATCTCCACGACGAGCACGACGTCGTCGACCGCGATCATGGCGTGGTCCGAGTCGGGGGGCGGCATGACCGACAGGACCCCCTCGGGGCTGGTCTCGTAACGGTGGCCGTTCGGGTCGGCGGCGTTCATCGCGGCCACGTCGTCGAGCGTCACGATGGCGGGCATGTGCATGCCGACGGCCTCAGCGCTCATGAGCCTCATCCTCGTTGACCAGGCGCACCGTGCCCTGCTCCGCTCAGCGACGTCGGCGTGCCGGGTCGAGCAGGGCGGGCGGCGTGTCGGTCTCCTCGTCGCGGGGCTGCGCCTCCTGTAGCCCCGCGGGCAGCGCTAGCGTGGTGATCATGGTGGAGTGGGAGCTGCGGCCAGCCTCGATGGCGGACGTCGACGCCGTGGCCGAGCTGCGCGCCGTGGTGCTGCGGGCCGATCTGGAGCGACTCGGGCGCTACGACGAACAGCGCGTGCGGCAGCGCCTGCGCGACGGCTTCGTTGCGGCGTACACCTGGGTTGTCGAGGTGGGCGGCGCGTTCGCCGGCTGTGTGGCGCTGCGCCCGGCGGACGACGCCCGCTGGTTGGAGCACTTCTACCTGGCGCCGCACCTCCAGGGCAGCGGCATCGGCACGGCCGTGCTGCGCGAGCTGCTGGACCGGTGCGACAGCGACGGCGCCGTGGTCCGGTTGAACGTGTTGCGGGGCAGTCCGGCGCGGCGGCTCTACGAGCGACACGGGTTCACGCTTGAGGCCGAGGATCCGGTGGACGTGTTCCTGGTGCGCGCACCGACGCGGAAACTGTCAACGTAATGTTGACAGGATGACGTCGGAGCTGGCGCAGTTGGCGGACGTCCAGGTTGCCCGCGCCCGCCTGGACGAGCAGGAGTTGGACCTGATCGACCGGGCGCGGCACGGCGGCGCGACGTGGGCGCAGGTGGCACACGCGCTGGGCCTCGGCAGCCGGCAGGCCGCCGAGCAGCGCCGGCAGCGCCTGGTGGCGGCGCGGCGGTCGCGGCGGCAGCAGCTCGACGTCAGCTACTCGACGCAGATCGCGGCGGTGCGTGCCGCCGTGGCCGACCTCGGGCGATGGATCGCCGCCGACCGGCGGTGGGACGCGCGGTTCCGTCGGGCGGGGCTGGTGCGCGACACTGTGGACGCCGCCCTGGACGCCGCCCCCGGATCGCTGTACGCGTTGGCCCTGCACCTCGTCGCCGACCTCGGCGAAGCGGGCGACCGGCTGCCGGCACCCGCCCGAGCCGCCGCGTCGACGATCGAGACCGCCCTGTCAATGCCGCGTTGACATTGGCCATCAGCATTGCGTCGGGACGCCTCAATAAACAGGATGTGAGTCACCTCGACTCAACCTGGAGGGCCCATGCGGCGCAACGCGGGACTGTTCGTGGCGATCTCCCTGCTGTCCGGCTTCGGCGGCAGCGCCATGTCCCTGGTGGCCGGCATCTGGATCCTGGACCTCACCGGCTCCACCGGTTTCGCGGCCCTCGCCGGGCTGTGCGTGTACGCCCCGGTGCTCGCCGGCCCGTGGCTGGGCGGCCTGCTCGACCGGGCGCCCCGACGGCCACTCGTCATCGCGGTGAACCTCCTGTTGGCCGCCGCCCTGCTGACGCTGTTCGCGGTGCGGGGGCCGGGGCAGACGTGGCTCATCTTCGCCGTCTCCTCCGTCTACGGCGTCAGCTACGTGCTCATCGACGCGGGTGAGACGGCGCTGTTGCCGTCCGCGCTGTCACCTGCCGAACTCGGCGACGTCAACGGGTGGCGCTCCAGCGCACAGGAGGGCATGAAGCTCGTCGCCCCGCTGGCCGGCGCCGCCCTCTACGCGTGGCGCGGCGGCCACGCGGTCGTCGTCCTCAGTGCGGCCATGCCGGTCCTGGTCGCCATCCTGTACGCGGCGGTGCGCCCGCACCGCACGCCACCCGACCAGCCACCGCAGCGGCGCCACGGTCCGCGTACCGGACTGTCGGTCCTGTTCGGACAGCGGGCGACGGTCGTGCCGGTCGTGCTCGCCGCCGTGTCCATCGCGATGTCCGGCTTCACCACCGCGGCGGTCTACCAGATCGTGATCACGGAACTGCGCCTACCGACGACGTTCCTGGGGGTGCTGACCAGCGCGCAGGGGGCCGGTTCCATCATCGGCGGCCTGCTCGTCGGCAGGCTCCTGGCCGGCCGGGGCCCCACCGCTGTCGGTGCCGCCGGCACCGTGCTGTTCGCCGTGGGTTGCCTGGCCCGTTGCCTGCCGTGGTGGCCGGTGACTGTCGCCGGCGCGGTGGTCGCCGGCGTCGGCCTGCCCTGGACGCTTGTCGCGGCGGTGACGGCCGTGCAGACGCACACGCCGTCGGCACTGCTGGGCCGGGTCTCCGCGACGGCGAACACCGCCATGTTCGGCCCGCTCGTGCTGGCCATCCCGCTCGGCTCGGCGGCCGTCCACCTCGGCGGACGCCCGCCGCTCATCGCCGCTGTCGTGCTCTGCCTGACGGCG
Organism: Micromonospora sp. NPDC049230; assembly: GCF_040647875.1. NCBI lineage: Bacteria > Bacillati > Actinomycetota > Actinomycetes > Micromonosporales > Micromonosporaceae > Micromonospora > Micromonospora sp. NPDC049230. The sequence continues at coordinate 85,577 of NZ_JBEZCZ010000001.1, read as the reverse complement.
GTGGCCGCCACGCTCCGGTTTTCCACGGGCACGGTCGGCCGGCTCGCGGGCGTGGTTAACTATCGAGCCATGCCGCTCAGTCCGGACGAGGTCGAGCTCTTCGAACGCGCCAGGGCCCGCCTGGGAGCGATCGCCTACCGCCTGCTGGGCTCGACCAGTGACGCGGAGGACGCGGTCCAGGACACGTTCCTGCGCTGGCAGGCCGCCGATCGGCAGCGGGTCGAGACGCCCGAGGCCTGGCTGACGAAGGCGCTCACCAACGTGTGCCTCAACCAGCTCACCTCGGCGCGGGCCCGGCGCGAGACCTACGTGGGCACCTGGCTGCCCGAACCGGTCCTGGCCGGGGACCGGATGCTCGGCCCCCTCGACACCGCCGAGCAGCGCGAGTCGGTCTCGATGGCGGTCCTCACCCTCCTGGAGCGGCTGTCGGCCAAGGAGCGCGCGGTGTACGTGCTCCGCGAGGCCTTCGGCTACTCGCACGCGGAGATCGCCGACATCCTCGGCGTGAGCGAGTCGAACTGCCAGCAGATCTACCGGCGGGCCAAGCAACACGTCACCGGCGACCGGGCCCGCGCCGAGGTCGACGGTGCCACCGCGCGCCGGATCGTCGAGGAGTTCCTGGCGGCGGCCGCCAACGGCGAGACCCAGCGGCTGGTCACGCTCCTCACCGACGACGCGACGAGCGTCGGCGACGGCGGCGGCAAGATCCCGGCCCGGACCACTCCCGTCGTCGGCGCGCTGGCGGTGGCCAGGTTCCTGCGCGGCCTGTTCGCGCCCAGCACCGCCAAACGCGACATCGTGGGCGGCAGCCCCGCCCTCTACGTCGAGGTCGCCAACGGCGCCCCGGCGCTGGTGGTGGTGCTCGACGAACAGGTCGTCGGTGTCCTGGCGCTCCAGGTGACGTCCGACGGCGTCGCGGCCCTGCACGCCCAGGTCAACCCGGACAAACTGGTACGCGCCACCCGCCACTGGTCCGCGTCCGCGCACGGGGAGCCCCTGCTGCACGTCTGGTGACCCAGCTCTCAGCCGACTCCTGTCAGGAATCGGGTCGCTGTCCGGTTCAGGAAGCGACCCTCACCGAGACAGGAGTGACACCATGAAGCACCGGATCGTCGTCCTCGGGGCCGGATACGCCGGAGCCACCGCCGCCGGGCGTCTCGCCCGGCGACTGCACCGCGACGACACGCGGATCACCGTCGTCAACGCCGACGCCGACTTCGTCGAGCGGGTCCGTATGCACCAACTCGCCACCGGGCAGCACCTCAAGCACCGACCGCTGGCTGACGTCTACGCGGGCACCGGAGTCGAGACCCGCGTGGCCCGGGTCACCGCCGTCGACACCGACCGCAGGACCGTCGCCCTCGTCGCCGAGCACGGCACCGACGAGATCGCGTACGACACGCTCGTCTACGCCCTCGGCAGCACCAGCGCGGACCACGGCGTCCCCGGCGTCGCCGAGCACGCGTACGACATCGCCGGCCGGACGTCGGCGGCGCGGCTGCGCGACCGCCTGGCCCAGCTTCCGGCGGGCGCGACGGTGCTCGTCGTCGGCGGTGGCCTCACCGGCCTGGAAGCGGTCACCGAGATCGCGGAGGCCCGCCCGGACCTCGACGTCGCGCTCGCCGCCCGGGGTGCGCTCGGCGACTGGCTCACCGCGAAGGCGCGGCAACACCTGCGCGGGGTCTGCCACCGGCTCGGGATCACCGTCCACGAGCACACCGACATCGCCCGGGTCGACGCCACCGGCGCGGTCACCGGTGACGGCCGGGTGCTCCCCGCCGAGGTGACAGTGTGGACGGCCGGCTTCGCCGTCCACCCCGTCGCCGCCGCCACGACCCTGACCGTCGCGGACACCGGGCAGATCGTCGTCGACGCCACGATGCGGTCGGTCTCCCACCCCGACGTGTACGCCGTCGGCGACGCGGCGATCGCCGCAGGACCGGGCGGGAAACCACTGCGGATGTCCTGCGCCTCGGGCGTCCCGATGGCCTGGCAGGCCGCCGACGCCATCGCCGCACGCCTGACCGGTCGGACGAAGATCCCGAAGGCCCCGCTGCGCTACTTCAACCAGTGCGTCAGCCTCGGCCGCCGCGACGGCATCATCCAGTATGTGACAGCCGACGACCGGGCCCGGCCCGCCCTGCTCAAGGGCACGCTGGCGGCCCGCTACAAGGAGTTCGTCTGCGCGGGCGCGGCCTGGAGCATCTCCCGCCCGATCCTGTACCCGGTGCGCCGCCACCGCATCGTCGCGAATCGACCGGAGACCCTCGCGACGGTCTCGTGATCGGGTGACTATCCGGCGAAGGTGCGCCGGGCCCAGGTGCGGAAATCGGTGGTGGGCAGGCCGAGCGCCTGGGCGGTCTCCGGGCGGGCGGGGCTACCGTTCTCGTTGATCCGCTCGACCGCGTTGACCATGGCCGGGAGCAGGCCACGCTCCACCGCCTGTTGCGGGGTGAGCACGGGCGCGGCGATCGTCCGGCCGGTGACCTCGCTGAGGATCGCCGCGACCTCGGTCATGGTGAGCAGGTCGCCGGCGAGTTCGACGTCCAGGCCGTCGAACTTCTCCGGGTTCGTGAACGCGGTCGCCGCGGCTTCGCCGATGTCGTCGACGGCGATCCAGGGAAGCCGCGCGTCCGCGGCGAACCCGGTGATGATCGTGCCGCTGGACCAGTCGCCAAAGAGGTAGGACCAGCCGACGAGGTTCTCCATGAAGGTCGAGGGCAGGAGCACTGTCCAGTGCGCGAAGCCCCCGGTACGCACCATCTCGTCGATGGCCGCCTTGCTCTCCCAGTAGTGCCGCTCCCAGCGCCCTTCGGCCCAGCCGGGCTGGTTGCGGTGGAAGTCGCCGGCACCCGACACGCTGCTGTGCACGACGTGCGACACACCGGCCCGGCGGGCGGCCTCGACGACGTTGCGGCCGCGGGTCAGCTCGGCGTCGCCCTGCATGTTCGCCACGTCGGGGTACGGGATCGAGAAGAGGCCGTCCACCCCCTCGGCCGCGGCGAACAGCGACGCCGCGTCGTCCAGGTCGCCCCTGACCAGTTCGGCCCCCCGCTCCAGCAGGGCCTGGGCGCCGTCGGCGCCGGGGTCGCGGACCAGCGCGCGGACCGCGACGCCACGGTCGAGCAGTGCTCGGGCCGTCGCCCCGCCCTGTTTGCCGGTCGCGCCGATGACAAGGACAGTCATGATTGCCTCCCACGAAGTGGGGCCTCCCCCCACTTCTCGTCGGCTACGATATGGGGGACCACCCCACTTTGGCAATGGCGGGCCATGCGAGCGGACGCACAACGCAACTACGACCTCATCGTCACGGCGGCCGCCGAGGCGATCGCCCGCGACGGCGCCTACGCGTCGCTGGAGGACATCGCCCGCACCGCCGGGGTGGGTTCGGCGACCCTGCACCGACACTTCCCGTCCCGCTGGTCCCTGCTCCAGGCCGTGTTCCGCACCTGTGTCGGCAACCTCTCCGCCCGCGCCGACGACCTGCTGGTCGAGCCGGACGCACTCGCCGCGTTCACCACCTGGTTGCGGGAGGTCACCGCGTACGCCACGACAACCCGCGGCCTGGCGGTGACGCTGCTGAACGCGCCACCCGAGGAGAACGGGACCTGTGGCGCGACGCTCACCGTGGCAGGAGAGAAGCTGCTGCGTCGGGCCGTGGACCAGGGTTCCGTACGCCCGGACGTCGCGATGGCGGACCTGGTGACCCTCGTCAACGCGATCTCGCTCGCCGCCCAGCCGTCCGACGCGACAAAGGCGGAGCGGCTCCTGACCCTCGCCCTGGCGGGAATTCAGCCACCCGGGGCGTGACCCGTGCCGTTCCGGCCCTCGGGCCAGGTCTGTCGAGGATCGACCTGCTTGACGGGAGGCGGAGGCGCTCCTCGACCGGGCACGCGAACAGGCGGCCGGCATTGCTGAGGATCGCCGCGAACTCGGTCATGGTGAGCAGGGCGCCGGCGAGTTCGACGTCCAGGCCGTCGAACTTCCCCGGGTTCGTGAACGCGGTCGCCGTGGCTTCGCCGATGTCGTCGACGGCGATCCCGGAAGCCGTCAACCACCGCCGGCTGCCGTTCACGCCCGGGATTCGTCGCCCGAACGAATACACGAGGGGCGTTCACGTCGCCAGCCGATCCCCGAGCCGTCGAAAGGCATCCTCGATGGTGGGACGGGCCAACAGCGGATCATCAGGCTCATGCGACGTTCAACTCCTGCGCGGACACGTACACGCCACGACGGTGGCGGAATGCTGCCGGCGCGTGAACCACCGCGTCTCGGGCGGTTCCCATCGGCACTCCTCCAGGAAGGCGGATCCACGGCCAGCGAGAGGCTTTGAAAGCCGGGGGCCGGCTCGGGCATGGCACGAGAGCGGCCGCCTGCGGTAGCGGCCGTCTATCAATCCCGCACCGGAAGGCGGACTCACGCGTTCTCTAATGCCGCTTCCAGTCGGTCGAGATAGTTCCACCACTCCTCATCATCGCGCCGGCAGGACGACAGCAGGTTGGCCGCCGAGACGATCGCCAGTATTACGACGTTCTCCGTGGGCACCGCACCCGCGAATGGCTCACCCTTGACAAGGCGCAGGAGGAACGCGGAGACCTGCTCGTCAGTCGCATGCGCCCAAGCCTCGGCCCGTACGATCTCAGCAGCAACGGCCCGGATTTCCTCGTCGCTCGGCTCGCCCTGGTGGATATCCCGCAGAACAAGCTGCGTGACGGCCAGGGCTAGCTCGACAGCCTCTCGCACTGCCTGATCGTCAGGTAGCGCCTGCAAAGCCGTCTCCAGTTTGGAGGGGTCCTGCTGCACTGCCGCGTGAATCGCGCTGCGGGTCAGCGGCTCAACTCGACTGCTGATCTTCATCCTTGCCCCTCTTCTCATCGAGCTTCGCCACCCAGGCCCTGAGCGCGCCACCCGCCGCACCGAGGGCGAGCAACGTCCCAACGAGCGCCTTGGCAGTGATTGGCATGATTTCCGACACGCTAGCCCACGCCGCCGACCCAATCGCAGCACCAGCGCTGATCGCTTCCGGGCTGACGATCTCACGCCGTGGGTCGAACCTGCCCTTCCCCTTGTCCGCCGCACGTCGTGCCCTCGCCGCCGCCGAGGCGTTGCGGGCAGTTGGCTTGCCTTGTGACGATTTCGCGGGTGGCTGGCTTGATCCGTTGCCACCACCCGCGTTTAGTTTCCCAGCGCTTGCACCTTCGCAATCGTCTGCTTCACCTGCTCATTGGTGACTGCCGGACGGCTGGCAACCTGACCGAGCACCTCAACCAGGCCGTCGATCTGCCCGACCAACTGCCCAGAACCGCCCTGCAACGCGCCGGCCACGAGCGTCCGAGCCTGGCTCGCGTCCTCCCTCGCCGCTAGCAACTTGGCCTGCGCTTCATCCAACCTCTGCGATGCAGCGGCCAACTGCGCGATGATCTGCGCCGCGCTCACATGCCCTCCCCCGCGGTGCGACGTCCAGCACTCACCAAGCGTGATTAGTCGGTAGCAGCTTACGCAAGGCGACCTCGTATATGCACGCCCGTGACTGCCCGTTGCGGCGAAGATCAAGCAGCCCAGCCTCGCACGCCTTCCGCCGCGAAACCTGGCAGCGGACTAAAACACGACGCGCATGCCCCAGAGCGCTGCGCGGAATTTCAGCTCGTCTCGCTCTTGAGCCGGCCATTGAGGTAAGGCTGGGACGGCCGCTGAAAGCATGCGCCGGAGACGCGGGACGTGACGGTGCGGACGTGTCGGAAGCCTTGCTGTCGGTAGTAGTCGTGTAGCCGGGGGTTGGTTGTCCAGGCATCCAGCCGCAGCCAGGTCAGCCCGGCCGCGTACGCCCGGCCGCCGGCCCAGTCCAACATCTCGCCGCCCAGGTTCTCGCCTGCGCGGGCGAACGGGATAATCATCTTCGCCGCGTACAGCGCGTCGGCTGGATCATCCTCGGGGTGCCACAGCGCCTCGGGATCCCGGTCGGGCTTCCACAGGGCGTCGACGTCGACGTAGGCGGTCAGCGTGATAGTGGCGGCCGGCGCGTCACCGTCCCACACCATCCAGGTTTGTCCGGCCGAGACGGTCGATGCCATGGCGGAGCGGGGCAACGGGATAGACCACTGCTCCTCACCTCGGGCGGCGAGCCAGGCCACTCGCTCGCGCCGCCACCTCATGATGATGTCGACATCCTCCAGCCGGGCGGGAGTGATGATCATTCGGAGGACTCTTCCGGCCGGAATCTTGCGATGACTCCGATGTCGCCCTGAGTGGCGACGATCTGGTTCCGGTCGCCGGCGAACACGTTGAACGAGACTCGGAGAGGTCGTCGCTCGGTGTAGCCGGTGCGGATGTGCAGCAGGACCGTCGTGCCAGGTTGGAGTCCGAGCAGATGCGTCTCCTCGGGCGTCGGCATCCGCGAGACGTACTCGTCGTAGTAGGCCACCTGCTCGTGGCCCCGCTCGGCCAGGAGCCTGGTGGTTCCTTGCGGGACGTCCTTGGGCGAGAGCAGTTCGCGCACTTCCTCTGCGAGATCCATTGGGTAGTAGGTGTCCTGCAACGAGGACGGCTGGCCGTTGACGTGCCGGACGCACCGTCGCAGCACCGCGACCGAGTCGGGCTCCACGTGGAGACGTTCGGCGAGATCGGGTGAAACCGACTTGATCGTCAAAGAGAAATCCTGCGACGCCTCGTAGCCTTGCGCTACCACCTCTGAGCGCCACGCGTCGGTCTCGGCGGTGGGCTGGGCGGGCATCTCGGCTCGATGCGCGTGGAACGTCAAGGTGACCTTCCCTCGGACGATCATGCCGCCACTTCGCCCCGGCACCCTCTGCACCAAGCCCTCATTGACCAGCAGAGCAGTCGCGTCGCGAACCGTATTGCGTGAGGCACCGTACTGGTCTTGAAGCTGCGGTTCCGTCGGCAGCCGGTCGCCTTCTCGCAGAGTTCCCGACGCTATCTGGTCCCGAAGTTTATTCGCGATCTGGCGGTATCTCGGCTGAGCCATCTCGCCACCCTCCCGATGTCGTACCAACCAATCTATCGGGCGCTCTTGACTACGCCCCCATCTACTGAAATGGTTGGTATGAATCCAACGACACTCAAAGCGACTTTTCGATTGCTCGGAGGTGTGCGCATGGGTGACCAAGCCCGCGAGCTGGCCCGGGACATCGAAGTCGTCAACCGTGCTCTTGAGTCCAGCCGTGTTCACCTGGCAGCTCTCGCTCGGGCCGAGGACGCGCGAGAGCTGCGCCGGCCCATCAACTCTCCCTTGCTCACGCTTGTCGAGCAGGCCGAGAAGGTAGCTGCCCGGGTGACGACGTACCTGCGAGAGATGGTCCGCCCATGAACCCCTCAACTTGTCAGAGAGCGAGCGAGCACGTGGTTTCCGGAGTTGTGGCGGTGGTGTTCGGCGGCCTGGTGCCGGGGTTTCTGCTCGGGCTGCTGGCGTTCCGGGTGAAGTCGAGGTGGTGTCCGCACTGTGGCCAGCACACCCAGGCACCGTCGGAAGGGCGGGACCGGTGACGCGGCCCGCCGGGGAACGCGACGAGCCGGTTGGGCGGCGGGTGGCCCGGTGGCGGATGCGTCGCCGGATGACCCAGCAGATGCTCGCCGATCGGCTCGGCAAGTCGAAGAGCTGGGTCGACAAGGTTGAGCGCGGCGTACGCGGCCTGGATCGGTACTCCGTCGTGCAGGAGATCGCGGAGGTGCTGCGCCTCGACCCGACCGTCCTGCTCGACCCTCGCACACCACCGCCGGCAGCGGCCACCGGCCTGGACGGCATCGACGCGGTCCGCGCCGCCCTGGCCCACTACCACCAACGCCCCACCCGAATCGTCGCCGTCGACGAGGTGCAACGGCACGTCACGCACGCCTGGCTGACCTACCAGCACGCCCACTACGCCCAGCTTCTTCGGGCGCTGCCCGTCCTGCTCGACGTCGCTCACGCCACGCCCCCACTGCTGGTGTCCGCGTACCGGATCACCGCCTCCGTTCTCATCAAACTCGGCGAACCCGACCTCGCCTGGCTCGCCGCCGACCGAGCCGTCACCGCTGCCACCGGCGATCCCATTCGCACCGGCACGGCCACCATCGTGGTCGCCCAAGCACTGCGCGCCCTCGGCCGCGACCGCCTCGCCCTCACCGCGGCGGTCGCCGCCGCGGGCACCGCCGCCGATGATCAGGTACGCGGAACACTGCTACTTGAGGCCGCGATCGCCGCCGCCGGCTGTGGCGATCACCGCCGCGTCGAGGACCTGCTCGACCACGCCGAGGCACTGGCCGGCCGTCGTACCGGCGCAGACGACCCCCACCACACCGCGTTCGGCCCGATCGTCGTGCTGCTGGCCCGCTTCCTCACCGCCCTGCACCTCGGCGACGCCGACGAAGCCGTGTACCGCCACGAGCAGTCGATCCGCCGCGACGACTGGCCCCTGCTACCAGCCGAACATCGCGCCGCTCACCTCATCGACGCGGCCCGCGCCTACCTCCAGAACGGCGACCTCACCACAGCCGGGCACGCCCTGGCCGACGCCGACGCCATCGCACCCGCCGAGGTCCGCCACCGCCCTGCCGCCCGTACCCTCATCACCGAGATCGCTCACCACGGCCCGGCAGCCGCCGGCGTGGCCCAGCTGGCCACCCACATCGGGCTCATCCGATGAGGCCGGATCTGTTCCGCGGGTGGTCCCGGCACCGACGCCCGGACCCACGGCGACGACCGCGAGGCAATCGCTCCTGGTTCTACCTCGCCGGCGCGAGCCAGGTGGGTGCCGGTCGCGCGTACTCGATGGTGGCGGCGACACTGTCGGCGGTGGCCGCGCCCAGCTCCCGTTCCGTGATCCACAGGGCCAGATCGAGCCCGGCGGCGAGCGCCCCGGCGGTGATGCGGTCACCGTCGTCGACGACCCGCTCGTCCACGACGTCGACGCCGTAGGAGCGCAACTCCTCGTACGCGTTGCGGTTGGTGGTCGCCTGCCGCTGGCCCAGCAGGCCGGCGGCGGCCAGCAGCAGACCGCCGGTGCAGACCGACGCCATCCAGCGGGTCGAGGGGGCCAGCGCGGCCAGCCGGGCCGGGAGCACGCCGTGCCGCGCCTGGGCCCAGGCGCCAGCGGCGGCCCGGTTCAGCCACCCCCCACCCGGCACGATCACACCGTCGGGCCGCCCCAGCACCGCCGGCACCTGGAGGTGGACACCCCGCATGCTGACCACCGGCCCCGGGCGCTCGACGGCGACCAGCTCGACGTGGAACCCGGCGATGGCCAGCACCTCGAAGGGCCCGAAGACGTCCAACTCGTCGAAGCCATCGAAAACCACGATTTCTATTCGCACCTCACGAGGATGTCGCGCGAGGCCCGTCGAGGACGAGTGGCATTCTTGCCACTGTGCACAAGCAATCAGCCACGCACCGGGTCGCCGTGCTGGCCCTGCCACCCGTCGTCGCCTTCGACCTGACCATCGCGACACACGTCTTCGGTCACGAGGGCCAGGGCCGTTACACGACCACCGTCTGCTCGCCGGACGGCGGCGCGGTCCCCACCACCACCGCCGGGCTGGCCCTGACCGTCGATGCCACGATCGACGCCCTCGCCCACGCCGACACCGTGCTCGTTCCCGGTTTCCGCAGGGGACCGGCACCGGCCCCGGCACTCGACGCCCTGCGTGCCGCCTACCGGCGTGGTGCCCGCATCGCGTCTATCTGCACCGGCGCGTTCGCACTGGCCCAGTCCGGGCTGCTCGATGGTCGGCGGGCCACCACCCACTGGATGCACGCCGAGGCGCTGGCCCGCGAACATCCAGACGTCAGAGTGGACGCGAACGCGCTGTACGTCGACGAAGGGCAGGTGCTGACCAGCGCCGGCCTCGCGGCGGGCCTTGACCTGTGCCTCTATCTGGTGGGCCGGGACCACGGCCAGGACGTGGCCATCGAACGCGCCCGTCTCATGGTCACACCGCTGCACCGGGCGGGCGGCCAGGCGCAGTTCGTCCCCGCCCAGGCGAGCGGGGAGGACGCCGAGCTGGCCGCCGTCACCACCTGGGCCACCGCCAACCTGCACCTGCCGATCACCGTCGCGGATCTTGCCCGAGCGGGTCTTCAGTCCACCCGCACCCTGCATCGCAACTTCCGGCACCGGTTCGGGATGAGCCCGCAGGCATGGCTGACCGAGCAACGCCTGCGCGCCGCCTGCGGGTTGCTCGAAAGCGACGACAGCACCATCGACGACGTCGCCAGACGGACGGGGTTGGGCACCGCCACCAACCTCCGGGCCCACTTCCGGCGAGCCTTCGCCACCACACCCACCGCCTACCGCCGGGCCTTCACCCCCTGACGCAGCCGCGGACCCGCTCCGGGCCGAGGGCGTGCCGGCGGGTCACTGGAGCAGACCCCGTTTGACCAGGTACGCCCGCAGCGTCTCGGCGTCCTCGGGGGACATCAGGCGGCGTGGGATGACTGTCGCCGGCATCCGGCCGACGAACACGATCCAGAAGTCGGCGGTGTCCTTCACCTGGGCGACCCCGTCCCAGGCGATGCCGCTGGACTGCGTGCCACTGCGCATCATGATGTTGTCGTCGGTGATGTCGTAGGCGCCCTCGACCGCGTAGCCGCTGGACCGGCGCCGGGCACGCCACCGCACCCAGGGCGAATACAGCATCGACAGCAGACCGGCCACGACCATCGCCAGGCACAGCGGCGAGATCTGCTCGGCCCGGTCGGACCCGCGCGAGACGGCGAGACCGATCGCCCCCACCGCCACCAGCACCGCGCCGATGTAGCCGTACCTGCGCAGGCGCACACGGCTGAGCGCGGCGGCCACCTGGCCCGGGTAGGCGGGATCGGCGGGGACGTCGAAATGGATGTGCACGCCAGAACGATAGTGCCCCGCCCACCCCCGGGCAGCGCCTGACCCGCGCCCGCCGGCCGGACCGCCGGGGACCTCCCGGCACCGGCTGCCGGTGCGACCGCCGCACGTTTGTCGGTCGGTTGGGCGAGACTGGCGGGCATGGCTGATCTGGGTGATGCGAAGACCGCGCTGCACCACTATCTCCGGGTGACCCGCGACGACCTGATCTGGAAGCTCGACGGGCTCAGCGAACGCGAGGCCAGGTTGCCCCGGACCGCGACCGGCACCAACATCCTGGGGGTCGTCAAGCACTGCCTCAATGTCGAGGCCGGCTACTTCGGGCCCACGTTCGGGCGCGAGTTCCCGACGCCTGAGGAGTTGGTCCCCGAGCACGCGTTCGACGAGGACCCGCAGGCCGACTGGTACGCCACCGAGGACGAGACGAAGGACGGGCTGATCGATCTGTATCGCCGGGTGGGGGCCTTCGCCGACGAGACGATCGACACGCTCCCCCTCGACGCGCCGGGGCGGGTGCCGTGGTGGCGGCCGGGCAGTCAGGACGTGACGTTGCAGCGGATCATCATCCATGTGACAGGTGACCTCGCCCGCCATGCCGGTCACGCCGACATCATGCGCGAGCAGCACGACGGGGCGATCGGTTGGCGGCGGGACAACAGCAACATCCCCGACGGCTACGACTGGCCGGCGTACGTGCGCAAGCTGACGAAGCTCGCCGACCGGTTCGGGTAGCCGACCGGGTCCGTCACCGTGTCGCGCCGGCACCATGCGGCCCCGCTCGGCGTCCCGGCCGGTCGGCCGGCGTTCGTCACTGGCTCTGCTCCAGCGACGTCGATGCTCCGGTGGCGCGCAGGGTGTCGTAGGGATGGCAGCCGTAGGCCTCGCGGTACGCCTGGGCGAAGCGCCCGGGATGGGTCCAGCCCCAGCGTCGCGCCGTCTCCGCCACGGTCTGCCCCGGCTTGGCGTGTTGCAGGTCCCAGTGTGCCTGGCGTAATCGGACGGTCCGCAGGAACGCCATCGGGGTCTGCCCGTGGTAACGCTGGAACGCGACCTGTAACGCGCGTTGGCTGACCTCGCAGGCTTCGGCTATCCGGCCCACTGTCAACGGTGCCGCGGCATGGGCCTCGATGAACTCGGCGGCCCGGCGCACGATCGCGCGGCCGACACCCGCCTGTCCGGGCAGGTAGTTGATGGTCATCGTGGTGTTCGGGAAGACCGCGACGGCGGTGGTCGCCAACAGGTCCACCAGGCCGGCGCGGGCCAGCGGACTGGCGGCCACCGCGTTGACGGCGAGTTGTCGTCGGGCGAACGCCGTCACCGACTGCCAGAGCAGGGCCATTGCCGGTGACAGGGGTGTCATCGTGGTGAAGTGGAAGTTCGCGATGGGTAGGCCGGTGCGGGCGGAGGCCGCCGCCGCGACCCGTTGCATCGGCAGCCGGACGGAGGCGGCCGTCAGGTCGTCGACGAGGTGGACCGCTCCCACCTCCGGGTATCGACCTGTCATGTTGGGGCCGAGGCGCAACTCCTCGTCGTTGGTACGGACGGCGTACCGACCGCCGGCCACCGTCACAGCGGTGAAGTCGCGATAGGGCAACGACTCGGCGCGGTTGCGCATTGTGTACCGGCTCTCACCGATCTCCAGGTCTTCGACGCGCAGCGTCGCCTGCCGGTAGCGGAATCGAGCGGGTGGACCGGAGATCCGCACGCGGTGTTGTCCGTACGTGAGTGAGATTACGTGGTGCGCTTCTTCTGGGTCGTCAGTCTCGACGACGTCTCGGCTGACAGGCTCCTGCCCGTCATGATTCCCCGCCCACGGCATGGGCCGTCACCTCCGTCGGCCGTCAATCCAGCCCGATCTGTTTGAACGCGCTTCGGGGTGGTTCGCAACGGCCTCTCGCAGACTTCCAGACAGCTGTCGCCGCATCCTCCCGGGCCGCGACAAGCCGAATCGACAAGTCGATCCGGTTCCGGCATAAAACTGGCCATTTCACGAATGACAGGTCGCGTGATGGTTCGCTGCTACGCAACAATCGAGTTCGATCCTGCGTCCCCGGGCTGCATCGAGGCGGTCTCCGGAGCGAGCTGCATGACTATGTCAAAATGGTTACCCGTTTCGTGGGACGAAATTGTCGGCTTGTCGACACTTCAGCCGGCGCGGTAGCCCCTGATCCCCGCTCCCCACCCCAGCCTGTCCGAGCCACTCACCCCGGGTCGGCCCGATCGGCCGGCCGATCGGGGTCCGCGACGAAGCGACCCCGGTCGGCCGGTCCCGCCCTGACGTTCCGGCCAGGTGCGCAACGGTCAGCGCAGCCAGGCCGACGGGACCGGATGCCGCAGGATCTCGGCCAACCCGTGCCGGTGCGGGTCGGGGTCACCGTCGAGCCAGGCGTGGGCGTGGAAACCGCCAGCCGGCGCGCTGACCCCGATCACCACTGTCCGCGGCACCCCCCGCTCGGCGAACCAGCGCTGCCGTACCAGCGCGCTCTCCAGGCAGTTGCCACCGCTGCGGCCCAGCGCCCGCCGGACCAACGTGTCGGTGCCGCCGGATGGGGGCGCGGTGAGGCGTACCGCGCCCAGCCCGCCTCGGGCGAGCTGGCGACGTACTCGCCGACAGGCCAGCATCGTCCAGGCCGCCACTGCGAGACCACGTGGTCCGTGACGGCGGAGCAGCCGGGCCAGCGCGCCGAGGCCGGCCGTCACGGCAGCGATCCGGTGAGCGCGGCGCCGAGCAGTCGGTGGGTGGCGTCGAGGGCCGCCCAGTCGCGGGGACGGGTCAGGTCGAAGCCCGGCCGGGCGGCGAGCGCGAGCAGCGCGCCCGGGTCGGAGGACAGCTCGGGCAGGGATCGGCGAGCGACGAGGCGGGCCAGCAACTCGGCCGGGCCGACCGGGGTCACCGCGACCCGGTCGCCCCAGTGCAGGAAGATCCAACCGCCGATCGGCAGGCGAGGCGTGACGGCGGGCAGGGTGAGCCGAAGCCGACTGCCGTCGCGGACCACCCGGGTGGGCGACCCGAAACCGGGGATCGGCTCTCGCAGGTCGACGCAGCGTGGGCCGGCGAGCACGTCGCCGGCGGCACAGACCACGATGTCGTCGGCCAGCACCGGCACGTCCCGGGCGGCGAGCGCCGCGAGCAGCGTGCTCTTGCCGGCGGTACGACCACCGAGCACCACCCACGCCCGTCCCGCGTGGACGAACGCCCCGGCGTGGAAGGTCTCCCGTTCGGCCCAACGGTTGACCACCACGGCCACCGGGGCGAGGTACGGGTGGGCGAGCAGGTCCGCGGCGAGCGGCGGCCCGTAGAAGGTGGCGCTGCCGTTGGCCCGGTGCACGTCGAGGGTGCGGCCGTCGGCGAGTATCCGGACCATCCGGTCGGCGTTCAACGGCGCGGGCGGCGGCGGGACGACGTGCCGCTGCCGTACGGTCACCGGCCGGCCCCCCACGGGTGGGCAGGTGTCGGCGTCCAGTTCGACGACCTCGTCGAGGCCCTCGATGCGCAGCCCGTAGGCGGTTCTCATGGGTGGATCTCCTGGTGTCGCTCGCGCGCGTGGCCGACACCCGGGTGCGACCACCCGCCCGGCGCCTGGTCCGGTTCGGAGCGTGTTCGGCGCGGCGTTTCGGCCGTCCGGGACGATCGGCGCCGTCCGCCCGGCGGGTGCCTGCGATATGGCCTGGTGAGCGGCGGGAAATCCGCCCTCTCGGGACTACCATGTCCGAGCCGTCGCGGCCATTTTCGGCGGCCCCTGGTCTACGTCATCTGGCCTGCCTCGTGCGCATTGCGGACAGCACGATCCCCATCGTCCGCCGAAGCGGGTAGGTTTCTACCCATGTCGACGGGAGTTCGGCGTCGTTGAGGACAACGAACCGTCTTCACATTTCCAGCTCTTCGCCCATCCGTGCGTCGCCAAGCAGACGCGTCTGACGGTCCTCCAGCTTGGCAATGAGGAGCCGGCATGCCGCATGACGCTGTGGCGGCGGGTCCGCCCATCTGGCGCAGGTACGAGACCCGCGAGGTCTCGGGAGCGCACGACGTGATCAGCCAGGAGTGCGTGGGGATCGAGCTTCGGTCGCACGACGTCACCGGGCAGTTCACCTACCAGCAGGAGTCGGTGCAGGCGGGCCCGGTCCTGGTGAGTCGGTTGCGGTGCGGCGCGGACATCGAGGGTCATTTCCTCGAGCCGCTGACCGACCTGATCTTCCTCTCGGTGCTGCACGGGCAGGTCGAGACACGGGATGGCCGCGACGAGACGCGGACAGGCCCCGGCGAGGTCCTCCTGAACCCGACCGGCCGCCCGTTCACCAACATCTGCCGGGATTTCGACATCCACGGCGTCACCCTGGACCCGCGCACCGTGGCCGAGGCCGCCACCGAGCGGACGGGCATCGCTCCGGTCGACTTTCGATTCGAGGCGATCACGCCGATCTCCCGGGAGATGGGTCAGTTCTGGCACAGCACCACCACTCATCTCTACGACCTCTTCAACGGGCCGTCGGAGCCGCTGCGCAGCCCGCTCGTGGTCGGTGCCGCGATCGACCAGGTCACCTCGGCCGCCCTCGCCGTCTTTCCGAACTCCGCCATGACGGCGCCGCACCGGATCGAGGCGGTCCCCTCACCCGCCGGCCCGGTCCGCCGTGCCGTGTCGTTCATCGAGACGCACGCCGACGAGCCGATCACCGTCACCCAGATCGCCGACGCCGCCCGGGTGACGCCTCGCGCCCTACAGGCGGCGTTTCGTCGCCAGTTGGGCACCACGCCGATGGCGTACCTACGGCGGACGCGGCTGGACCGGGCCCACCGGGACCTGCTCAAGGCCGATCCGACCCAGGGGGGCACAGTGGACGCTGTCGCACACCGCTGGGGTTACCCGCACCTGGGCCGCCTCGCCGCGGACTATCGGGCGGTGCACGGCCAGTCGCCCACCGACACCCTGCACACCTGATCCGGCCGGTGAAGGCCGCCGTCGGCCCGCCACAGTGGTGTCGCCGGGCAGGTCGATCTCGTCGGTGCTCCGACGCGACAGGAAGCACTCCCAGCGGGTACGTCAGGGAAGTCGACTGGCGTCGAGCTGTGCCAGGTCGGCGCGGATCGAGTCGGCGTCGGCATCGCCGAGCTCGTCGAGGATGGCAAGTGCCCGGCGCCACGCGGCACGGGTGGCACCGAGATCGGCGAGGGCCCGGTGGCTGCCACCGAGGTTGACGTACGTGCTCGCCTCGGCGTACCGGTCGTTGACCTGGGTGAAGAGGTCGAGCGCGTGCTCGTAGCAGGCGATCGCCCGCCGGTCGTCGCCGAGCTGGTGATGGGCGTGACCGAGGCTGTCCCAGGTGTCGGCCTGCCCCTGGACATCGTCCACCTCCTGCAACATCCGCAGTGCCTCGCCGCACGACGCGAGGGCACTGTGGTGGTCGCCGAGCAGCGCCTGCTGCCAACCGACAGCGTTGAGGGTGTACCCCTGCCCGGCCCGGTTGCCGGTCCGCCGGAACAGGGTCAGTGCCCGCCGGGAATTGTCGAGCGCCTGGTGGTGCTGCCCCCGCCGCTCGGCCAACTGACCACTGTTGAGAAAGGTGTGGGCCAGCCCGTCGTCGTCGCCGACGTCGGTGAACAGGTCGAGCGCGCGCCGCAGGTGGTCGTCGGCCTCGTCGTGCTCGCGCAGCC
Source organism: Micromonospora sp. NPDC049230 (assembly GCF_040647875.1). Lineage (NCBI taxonomy): Bacteria > Bacillati > Actinomycetota > Actinomycetes > Micromonosporales > Micromonosporaceae > Micromonospora > Micromonospora sp. NPDC049230. The sequence continues at coordinate 69,092 of NZ_JBEZCZ010000001.1, read as the reverse complement.
GGGAGCAGGCCAGACCGAGGCTGCGGTGCGCGTGGCCCTGCCCGGTCTGGTCGCCGATGCGGGACGCGGCGGCCAACGCGATGCGCTGCGTGCCGAGCCAGTCCTGCCAGTGCCCCTGCCGGTGCAGGAAACCGGCCATGGTCCAGGCGAGCCGCCAGGCGTGTCCCTCGAACCCGGACCGTGCCGCCAGCGGTACGGCGGCGAGCAGGACGGGAAGCTCGGCGGTGAACCACGCAGTGGCGACCGCCCTGCTCCGGGGGCTCTCCGGTGTCACGTCCGCCAGTGGTGGCGCGAGGCTGACCTGGCTGAAGTGCGGGTGCAGGGCGAGGTCGGCGGCGTGTGCGGTGTGCAGGCAGTGGTCGAGCAGCCGGTGCACGGCGGCACGTCGGTCGGCCGGTGGCTCGGCCTCGTCGGCGAGGCCGGCGGCGTACGCGCGCAGCAGGTCGTGGAACGCGAAGCGCCGGTGGGTGTGCTCGGTGAGCAGGCTCGCCCGGGTCAACTCGGTCAGCAGCGCGGCGCTCACCGGCGGGGTGAGACCGGCCAGGCTGGCCACGGCCGGGACGGCGACGTCCGGGCCGGGGTGCAGGCTCAACAGCCGGAACAGCCGCAACGCCGGAGGGCTCAGTGTCCGGCACGACCAGGAGAAGACCGCCCGCACGTCGGTGGTCTCGTCGCCCCCGTGGAAGGCGTCCAGATCGCCCAGCTCGGCGGCGAGGGTGGCCAGCGGGAAGTGCTGGTTGGTGGCGGCTCTGGCCGCGACGACGGCCAGGGCGATGGGCAACCGCGCGCACCTGTCGGCGATGGTGTCGGCCGCGGCGGGGTCTGCGGCGACCTGGTGCTCCCCCAGCCGGCGGACCAGCATGTCGCGGGCCTCGCCGGGGCTCAGCAGGTCGAGGAACACCGGTTGGGCGCTTTCGGTGACGACGAGCGGGATGAGCTGGTCGCGGCTGGTGACGATGGTGAGGCAGTCGGGTGAGCCGGGCAGCAGCGGCCGGACCTGTTCCGCGTCGCGCGCGTTGTCCAGTACGACCAGCAGGCGCTTGCCGGCCACCGTCGTGCGGTACAGGCTCACCATCAGGGTCTCTTCGCTCGGCATCCGTGCCGCCGGCACGCCGAGCGCCTCCAGGAAGCCGTGCAACGCTCGCGCCGGCTCGGTGGGTGCGGCCCCCGGGTCGAAGCCGCGGAGGTTGACGTAGAGCTGCCCGTCCGGGAAGCGTTCGGCCGCGCGGTGCGCCCAGTGCACGGCGAGCGCGGTCTTGCCGACGCCCGCGGTTCCGGACACCACCACGGCGCCGCCCCTGTCGATCAGCGCGTCGAGGGCGACCAGCTCCGCCGCGCGCCCCCCGAACGTCGGTACGGGGGGAGGCAGCTGCGCCGCCACCGGCGTCGGTGCCGCCGTCACCGGCGCGGGTGCGGCGATCGCGCTGTCCTGGCGCAGGATGGCGCACTCCAGATCCCGTAGCCGCGGACTCGGGTCGATGCCGAGGGTTTCCCGCAGGGTGTCGCGCAGCCGCCGGTACGTGGCGACCGCCTCGCCCTGCCGGCCGTCGCGGTACAGGGCGAGCATCAGCTGCGCGTGCAGGTGCTCGTCGAGGGGGTGTTGCCGGACGAGCCGTTCCAACCCGGGGACGAGCCGAGCGTGCTCGCCGACCGACAGCCGGGCCTCGGCGAGCGCCCGTTCGGCCTCCAACCGCAGGCTGGCCAGGTGGTCGGCCTGCTCTTCGAGCCAGGCGGACCCGGCCACGTCGGCCAACGGCGGTCCACGCCACAGCGCCACCGCGGCCGTCAGGTGAGCCACCCGCTCGTTGCGGTCCGACGACCGGCGGGCCAGTTCGAGGAGGTGCTCGGCGGCCTGGACATCTGTGGACTCCGGCCCGGTGTCGAGCACGTAACCGGGCTGACGGGCCACTATCGAACCGGGCTCGCCGAGCACTCCGCGCAGGTAGGAGACGTGGCGCTGCAACGTGTTGGCTACGGTGGCCGGTGGGTGCTCGCCCCAGACCACGTCGATGAGCCGGTCGACGCTCACCACCCGGCCCGCGTGCAGCGCCAGCGTCGCCAGCACCGCCTTGCGTCGCACGCCGTTGACCGCCTGCGGCCTGCCGGCGACGACCACCTCCACCGGCCCGAGCAGCCTGACCCGCACCCCCGTGCCGACCATCGAGATCACCAAATCAGGCTAGTTGCGCAGCCCGGGGACCTTGCTCTGTTCGTCGGGCACTGGACACGACCGACGACAGAGCCCGCCGTCAGCCAACGAACTTGCCGTTGCGGGTGTCCCCCGAGTTGCCGTCGTAGTGCACCTTGCGGTAGCGGTGCACCGAACCCTTCTTGACCGCCTGCCAGTGGGCGTACGCCACCTCGTAGTCGTGCTGCTTGTAGTAGTCACCTGCCGCCTTGTAGTAGATCCGGTGCCGGGCGTCGCCGCCGCAGTTGGCGAGGTAGCTGTAGGAGTACATCTTCATCCCACCGAAGTCGGACGAGTAGTACGTCTTCGCCGGGTGCCACACCGATGCCGGATTCGGGTATCCGGGCAGCTCCGCCCAGTTGTACGGGTCCCAGTACAGGTCCCAGCACGTCCTCACGGCCGTGGCGGACATCGCGCTGGACGTCGGCGCCGCGAGGTCGTCGGCGACGACCGGCGACGCCACGATGGTCCGGTAGGCCAGCTCCGGCGGGGTCGGCGTGCCGGCCGGCGGCTCCGACAGCAGCACCCGAGGCACCGGCACCGACCTGGGCGTGATGCTCAGGTACGTCTGCAACATGCTCTGCTTGTCGTCGTACGCCAGGGGTGCGTTGCGGCCCATCTCGCCGTCCTGACGAAGACCCCAGTCGCCGGACAGCTCGTTGCGGGAGAACACCACCCGCACCCCGTTGCGGTAGCCCAGCCGCGCCAACTCGACGTCGCGGTCCACTGGCTCGTCGGCGTACACCCCGGGGTTTGCCGCCCCGGCGGCGCTGGCCGGCGCGGCGTTCCACGCGGTCAGCGTCGGCAGGGCGACAAGCACCGCGAGCAGTGCGCGTCCCGACAGCACTCTTGCCATCACAACTCCTCATCCGATCGATTGCGAGACACGGACCCGAACGGTTCGTGCCTCTGCGTCGCTTGCCGGGACAGCCTGCGAGGCGAGGTTCAGAGCGTCGTCAAGGTGGCGTCAAACGCGCCGGGTTTCGGTGTCGTAACGGCGACGCTCGCGTACGCACGGCTACCGGCGCAGCGCCCAATGAGACGATGAACGCCACGACGGATCGAGTGTGGAGCCGGTGGTGCACCGTCGTGGTCGCCGCGGCCGGTTACGGCAAGACCACCGCCGTGCGGGGTTGGCTGGGCGACCGCCCGGTGCGGTGGTGCGACGGGTCGGACGTGGCCGCTCTGGCGACGGCCGGGCCGGAGTGGCTCGCCACCCTCGGTGCCACGATCGACCTGCCCGACGGCGCACCGGGTTGGCTCGTCCTCGACGACGTTCCGCGACTCTCCCGCCGCCGGCTACAGACCCTGCTGGACACCCTGGAACGGCTTCCCCCACAGCTCAGGGTCGTCCTGGTGACCCGCCACCCGCCACCACTGCCCCACCGGCAGTCGGGGCTGCTCGCCGAGCACGGGCCGACGGATCTGCGGCTCTCGCCCGACCAGGTGGCGGCCGTACTCGCCGCCGACCACGGCCGCACCGACCCGGCGGTCGCGACCCGGATCCACGCCGCGACCGGTGGCTGGCCGGCGCTCGTCACCCTTGCCGCGCGGGCGGCCGCCGCCACCGGCACGATCGGGGGCGACCCGGCCGAGCCGGGGTCACCGCTGGAGTCCTATCTGGTGCGTGAGGTGTTCGCGGAGCTGCCGCCCGAAGTCCGCCGACTGCTGCGCGACACGGCGCACCTCGACCCGATCCACCCCGACCTGACCAGTGTCCTCGGGCACCGGGTTCACCGGCTCGACCAACTGGCCCGCGTCGGCGTTCTCGTCCCGGCGAGCGCGGGTGGGTGCGCGTACCGGATGGTGCCGGTCGTCGCCAGCGTCGCCCGCCGCCAGTTTCCGTTGGACCCCACGGCCGCCGAACACCTGCACGCGAGAGCGGCGGCGTGGTACGCCGCGCACGGCCACCCCGTGGCGGCCCTGCGGTCGTACCAGAAATCAGGTGTCGCCGAGGCCGCGGCGCTGGTCCTCGCCCACCACGGCGCGGAGTTGCTCGCCTCGGGTGGTGCCGAGACCGTCGTCGACACCTTCCAGTCCCTACCCGGGCACGCCCGGTCCGACGGTCTGCGGCTGCTCTACGGGGAGGCGCTCCAACTGCGCGGCGACTTCGACGCCGCACTCGCCGTGTACGCCGCGCTGGGCGATCATCAGAAGTACCTCACCGCGGGGCTCGCCTGGCAGTACGGCCTCGTGCACTACCTACGCGGCGAACCGCAGGTCGCTCTGGAGGTCTTCCAGCGCGGTGTGCTCGACCCGCACCCGTCCACCGACAACGCCCGACTGCTCGCCTGGACCGCCTCGGCACAGTGGACGACCGGGGACGCCGAGGCGTGCCGGCGCAACGCCGAACGGGCCCTCTCGACGGCGGCGGCCGTCGGCGGCGACGCCGCACTCGCCGCCGCGCACACCGCGCTGGCCCTCGACGCCAAGCTGCGCGGTGACCGACCGGCGGCCGACGAGCATCACGAGAAGGCGCTGCGGGCCGCCGAGGCGGCGCGCGACACCGTCCAGGTGACCCGCATCCGCGCCAACCGCGCGTCCGCCCTGGTCGGTGAGGGCCGTTACCTCGAAGCGCTGGCCGAGGTGCGACCCGCAGTGGAGTTGGCCCAGAGCAACGGGCACGCCGCGATGCTCGCGCTGGCGCTCTGCAACGAGGGCTCGGCCTACTTTCACCTCGGTCAGCTCACCGAGGCAATCGCGTGCTACGAACGCGCCGTGCCGCTCCTCCAGCGCATGGGTTCCCGCAAGGTGGCGTACCCCCTGGTGGGGATCGGCGACGTCCACGCGCTGCGGGGCCGGACGGCCCTGGCCCGCGCGGCGTACGAAGAGGCGCTGCGCGCCAGCGAACCCGTCAACGACCACCAGATCCAGGTGCCGGCGCTCGCCGGACTGGCCCGGGTGCTGGCCGCCGAGGACGGCGCCACGGCGAACGCCCTGGCGCAACGCGCCGTCGAGCTGGAACGTGGCCCGGACTCGGCGATCGCCCGACTCGCGCTCGGCTGGGTGGCGCTGGAGACCGGCGACCACCAGCGAGCCGCCGAGGTGGCGCTGCTGGCGTCCACCGCCGCCCGGCTGCACCGCGACCGTGCGGCGCTCGCCGAGGCGTTGGAGCTGCGCGGGGCCGCCGCCGTCGACTCCGACGACACTCGCCACGCCTGGCGGGAGGCGGCGGCGACCCTGCGCGACATCAGGTCCGCCGTGGCCGCGGACCGACTCGCGGTGCTGCTCGGCCGGTTGCCCGGGGCGGATCCCCAGGAACGCGTCGACGCCCAGCTCGCCGCCGAGCGGCTGACCGGCGCCGGCGTACCGCTGCCGACGCTCGACCGGCAGCGCCCGCGCTGCGTCGCACAGGTCACCGTCCGCACCCTCGGACGCTTCGAGGTGCACGTGGACGGCTCCCCGGTGCTGGCCAACGCCTGGCAGTCCCGCAAGGCACGGGACCTGCTCCGGATCCTCGCCGCCCGGCGCGGTCGCGCGGTGCCCCGCGAGCAGCTCGGCGAGATGCTCTGGCCCGCCCAGGACCCGGACCGGGTCAGCCACCGGCTGTCCGTGGCCCTGTCCACCCTGCGCGGTGTCCTCGATCCGGAACGCCGCACGTCGACGGACCACTTCATCATCGCCGCACACCCCAGCCTGGCGCTCGACGTCGAGCACGTGGAGCTGGACGTCGAGGAGTTCCTCGCCGAGGCCGCACACGGCCTCCGCCTGGCCGAGCACTGTGCCACCGATGACGCCCGCGCCACGCTCCTCCTCGCCGAACACCGCTACCGGGGCGACTTCCTGGAGGACGAGCCGTACGACGACTGGTCCCGCCCGACCCGCGACGAGGCCCGTCGGGTCTACCTGCGGGTCGTCCGCAAGCTGGCCGCACTGGCACACGACGTGGGCGAGATCGACGAGGCCATCCGCCACCTCGGCCGTGCTCTGGAGCTGGAGCCCCACGACGAGGGCGTGCACGGCGAGTTCATCCGGACACTGACGGCCGCGGGCCGGCACGGCGAGGCCGCCCAGGCGTACCGACGGTACGTGGAGGCGATGTCGGCGATCGGCGTAGCGGCCCGGGCGCGTGGCGACCTTGGCACGCCCGGCCGGTCGTCCGTACTGCCGTCAGCCGATGCCCAACGGGTTGTCACTGGCTCCCCGTAGCCTGCCCGGCAGACCGGCCGAAAGAGTAGTACGAGGGAGAGTGTGGTGTCCGCGATCGCGTCCTTGACCCTGGTGCCCAGGGACAGCATCACCGAGCTGGCCCGCCTGGCCCGCACATCGCCGTCGTCGCTCCACTCGTACCTGGCGGAACACGGGCGCGAGGCGCGGCAGACGTACGACTGGTCCGGGTACTGCATGCTGTACGTCCTGACCTATCTGGACGAGCGCGGCATCGACCTGGATCAGCCGGAGTTCAATGCCGAGTCCGAGGTCATCAACAGCGTGTACGGCTTCACCACGCTCATCACCGCGGCCCCGCGGTTGGTGGATCAGCTCGATCCCGGCGCGCACCGCGAGGAGGATCTGGTCGCCCACTTCGAAGAGATGGGGGTGGACTTCGAGGAGAGCGGCGCGGCCGGTCTGGACACGCTGAGGGTGTTGCGCGACAGCATCGCCGAACTCGCCGATGACCAGGTGTTGTTGCTGAACATCGGCTGAGGCCGACCCGGCCAGGTGGTGTCACCACCCCGGGGCGGTAGGCGCGGCTCCCGCACCGGCTGCGGACTCGTGGGTGACGGTTCCGCCGGCACCGAATGTCAACGCACCGTGCCGAGCTGCTTGACGTTTCGGAGCAGCGGTTCCGACTCGATCCGCTCCACACCGTCCAGCGAGCTCAGCTTCTCGGTCAGGTACCGGTAGAACTCCGGCATGTCCCGGCAGAGCACCAAGGCCTGCACGTTCGTCGGCCCAGTGGTGGCCGCCGCGAAGACGATCTCCTCGTGCTCGCGAAGCGCCGCACCGACCGCCGCCAGCCGGGACGGACTCACCGCCAGCCAGAGCAGGACCGGGGCCCGGAACCCGTACAGCTCCGGCTCGACCTCCACGTCGGTGTAGAGCGACCCGGACTCGAACAGCTCCTGCACCCGGCGGCGGGCGCTCGACTCCGGCCAGCCGGTGGAGGCCGCCAGCTCCGCGTAACTGAGCCGCCCGTCCCAGGCGAGCGCCTCCAGCAGCGGCGCGTCCGCGGAGGTGAGGTGCGCCGCCGACCGGCCACCGCCCGGCGCCGCCCAGACCGGGGTCAGCGCGGCGATCTGCTCGGCGGTCAGCGCGTCGTCACGAAGATCCGGGCCGACCGCCCCGCCGACGAACTGGTGAACCACGCAGTGCGCGCTGACCGAGGTCACCCGCGGGGTCCGGGGCAGCTTCTGTAGCAGCAGGGTCCCCCGGTCGACCGAGGCCGGCACCCGCACGTTGCAGACAATCTCCGTACCACCCGAGGTGATCGACACCCAGCCGGTATCCGGGCGGCGGGCCAATGCGCCAGCGATCTGCGCCGCCGAGTCCGGGGCGGCGCGCAGGCGGATCATCCAGGTCTCGTACCCCAGCTCGATGGGGTTGGGCATGCCGACCACCCGCAGCCCCGCCTCGGCGCGCAACCGACGGTAGCGCCGGGCGACCGTCTGGTCGGAGACGCCGAGCACTGTGCCGATCTCCCGGTACCCGGCCCGGCCGTTGATCCGCAGGGCGTGCGTCACCTGCCGGTCCAGATCGTCGATTTCCACCGCATAATCCTACCGAACGTCGAGATCCGCAGGAACCACGACTCGGACTAGCGATAATTGTGCTGGTACCGGCATCCTGCGATGCATGCGCAAATGGTCACCACTGATCGCCGTCTGCCTCGGCACCTTCCTCCTGCTGGTGGACGTCCTCATCGTCATCGTCGCCCTACCGGCGATCTCCGACGACTTCCACGCGGACTACACCGACCTCCAGTGGGTCATCGACGGGTACGCCCTGTCCCTGGCCGCCCTGGTGCTCGGCGCCGGATCGCTCGCCGACCGGTTCGGCCGCCGCCGCACCTACCTGAGCGGCATCGGCATCTTCGCGATCTCCTCGCTGCTCTGCGCGGTCGCCCCGAACGAGCAGGCCCTGATCGCCGGCCGAATCCTGCAGGGCTTCGGCGGCGCGGCCATGTTCGCCTGCACCGCCGCCCTGCTCAACGTCACCTACCACGGCCACGACCGGGGTGTCGCGTTCGGCATCTGGGGCGCGGTCAACGGCGTCGCCGCCGCGGCCGGCCCGCTCGCGGGCGGCCTGCTCACCGAGCACTTCAGTTGGCGCTGGGTATTCCTGATCAACCTGCCGATCTGCCTGGTCGCGGTCTGGTTCACGATCCGCGGGGTGAGCGAGTCCCGGGCGCCGCGGGGTGGCCGCTTCGACCTGCCCGGCACGATCACCTTCACCATGGCGGCGGCCGCCCTGACGTACGGTCTGATCCGCGCCGGTGACGCCGGCTGGACCGACGGCGTAACCCTGGCCGCGTTCGCCGCCGGCCTGCTCGCCCTGGTCCTGTTCCTCTTCGCCGAAACCCGCTCGGAGCACCCGATGCTCGACCTGACCCTGTTCCGCCGGGCGCCGTTCACCGTGCTGATCGTCGCCGCGTTCCTCGCCCAGGCCGCCGCGTTCAGCTACCTGCCGTTCAGCATGATCTGGTTGCAGCAGGTACTCGGCAATGGCCCCGTCGACGCCGGCCTGTACGGCGCCCTCCCGATGGCCGCCGCCGCCCTGGTCGTCGGCGCGTCCGCCGGCCGGTTCCTACAGCGGATCGCCCCGCGCTGGACCGTCGGCCTCGGCCTGCTCCTGATCGCCGTCGGTAACCTGCTACAGGCCAGGATCGACACGGACAGCACCGGTGCGACAATGATCCCCGGACTGATCGTGGCCGGTCTCGGCGTCGGCTGCGTGCTGCCCACTAACGCCTCGGCGGTGATGGCCGAAGTGCCACGCGAGCGCAGCGGGATGGCCGCCGGGGCGCTCAACACGTTCCGCCAGCTCGGGCTCGCGTTCGGCGTCGCGGTCTTCGGGACCGTCTTCACCAACCGGATCGCCGACGGGCACGGCTCGCCGGCCGGGTTCGCTGACGGACTGAACGCGACCCTGCTGATCGCCTCCGGAACCGCCCTGGCCGGCGGGATCCTGGTGCTCGTCCTGGTCCGCAAGCACGCCGCCGCGCCGGTCGCGGCACCGACCCTGGTACCGGCGGAACCTTCGGCCCATCGATAAAGCCGCTCGTCCCCGGGCGTGCGGCGCACCGAGTGTGACGCTGCTCAAGAGGGCTACCGTACGCCGCCCTGCGGCTGCGGGACCGCAGCTCGATTCGCCTACTTCCGTTGCGGCGCTAGTTGTCGTTGAGGTTGACGGTCACACCCTGGTCGGCGCATGCCCTCTGGAAACCCGCCACCGCGGCCCCCAGCGGCGCGATGAACCCGAGCGCCCTTTCCCTCTGCCCCTCCGGCAGCTGGGTCATCTGCCAGGCGATGTCGATCAGCGCGGTGCCGTGCTTGCGGATGTCCTCGTGCCGGGAGTCTTCGAACAGCTCGCGGGTCTTGCGGTACTCGGCTTCGGTGAGCTTGCCGTCGCCGGGGTTCGTGTTGGTGCCGTCGGGGTTCTTGCCCGCGGCCATCGCCTTGCACGCGGCAACCCCGGAATCCTCCTTGATGAACCCGTCGTACACGGCATATCCGCTGGCCGCGACCATCAGGACGGCGACGAGTGCGAGGCCGGCGATCAGCAGCGGCTTTGCGCGTGGGGTGGCCGGCGGCGGCGACGGCGGGAGGTCGGGTGCACCTGCCCAGGGTTCCTGCTGCCCGATCGGGTGGGGCTGAGACTGCTGCGGCGGGTACGCCGGACCGCCCTGCTGGTAGGGCGGCTGGGCTTGGTAAGGGTCGGTCACGGTGTGCTCCCCACGTGATTTCTGGCGCTGGTGTGGCAAGTTACCCGTCCTGACTCAGCCCCGAAAGGTCCACGGTGGGTAGACCGCCCGGTGCGCGCCGGGCGCACTGTCGAGGTCGGCCGGGCGGATCGCCGACACGGGCCGGAGGGGTACGGCGTTGACCGTCGCCGTCAACGCCGTACCCCAGCTCGACCTGGCGTCCGACGGACGCCCACCGGCCGACCCGGCCTCCCTTACGTGCGTGGCCGGTAGGTCAGGCGGCGGAGGACGAACTCGGCGGGGCCGGGGCGTCCGCGCCGGCCCAGCTCACGGGCGATCAGGACGGTGGCGAGCCACACGGCCACCGCGATGACCAGGCCGGTCACCGTGGGGCTGCCGAAACGGTCGCCGAGGGCGAGCGTGAAGGGTGCCAGGAGGAGGAGCCAGGCCACGGACTGCGTGAGGTACCCGGACAGGGAGCGCTGGCCCAGGGCGGAGAGTGCGCCGACGACCGGGCCGGATCGGGTGGCCCGCATGGCGATCAGGCCGAAGACGGCCACATAGCCGGGGCCGGCGAACATGCCGCTGGCGCCGTGGAGCAGCAGCGTCAGACCGGCTGTCGACTCGTCGACACGCAGCCATCCGGCGCTGAGCAGAGCGGCCGGGAGTCCTCCGACGATGGCCGTGCCGAGGCCGAGGATGGCGGTCCAGGTGAGCAGGGTGCGGTGGCGGGCCGGCTCTTCGAGGACGCGGCGGCGAGCGGCCCACATGCCCAGCCAGGCGATCATGATGAAGGGCAGGACGGTCAGGGTGTGCGCCGGCCATTCCCCGAGGCGGTCCAGCATCGCCGTGGCGTAGTCGGTCGCGGCGAGGGAGTCGACGTGTGTCGACGGCAGCGGTGCCGACCCGCCGGTGCCGCCGAGGATGGTGATGACCACGATGACGCCGAGGGCCAGCACCTCGACCGCCGCCAGCGCCCAGAGCACCAGCGCGATCCGGTGGACCCTGTCGCCGCGACGCAGGAGCAGCAGGGTCATCGCGATCCCGACGATGCCGTACGCGCCGAGGAAGTCGCCGTAGTAGAGCAGTGCGGCGTGCGCGAACCCGAACACGACGAGCCAGAGGTTACGGCGCAGCAGCACGGAACGGACCTGCTGGGGCGTGGCACCGGAGGCGTTCTGGCGGCGGGCGAGCTGGACGAGCCCGTAGCCGAACATCACGGCGAAGACCGGGTAGCCGCGGGCATGGACGAGGTCGAAGAGCAGGAGGTTGAGGCCGCTGTCGACGCCCTCGGGTGTGGCGTCGAGGCCGGGCTCGCCGGCGAAGACGACCCCGGCGACGTTGGCCAGCGCGATGATCAGCAGCATCGCTCCCCGCGCCAGGTCCGGCGCGAGGGCGCGTTCGGTGCGCAGCACCGGCCCTCTCGATGTCCGCGAAGCGGTGTCAGTACCCATGGTCATCTCTCCCCGCTGTCCCGATTTTAGTTTCATGGAGAAAGTATCACGGGCAAACTAATAGATCTGGCATGATGGGTCGGGTATCTGTCCGGGCGAACGTGGGAGCCCATGACCAGCGAGGACTTCGTCCCGGCGCCGCTGCGCCGGCTGTGGGGAATGCCAGAGTCGTCGCGTCTCGGACGACCCGCGACCCTCGACGTCAACGTGATCGTCGCCGCAGCGGTCACGATCGCCGACCGCGACGGGTTGGCCGGCGTCACGCTCCCCAAGGTCGCCGAGAGTCTCGGCTTCACGAGCATGTCGCTCTACCGGCACGTCGGGTCCAAGGACGAACTGCTCACCCTCATGGCGAACGCCGCACTGGGCCTACCGCCGACGATCGACGGCGGCGACTGGCGGGAGGGGCTGCGCGGTTGGGCATTCGCGCTGCGCGCGGTCCACCAGCGTCGACCCTGGCTGACCCGCGTACCCATCTCCGGGCCGCCCGCCGGGCCGAACCAGATCGCCTGGATGGAGACCGCGCTGGCGATCATGTCCCGCACCCACCTGGACTGGGCGCACAAGATCGGCGCCCTGTCCCTGATCAGCGGATACGTGGTCCAGTCGGTACGGCAGTACAGCGAACTCTCCGAGGGCAGGCCCCCGGGCCAGGGTCAGGCCGACGCCGAACGCGAATACGGCCGGGCGCTGGCGCGGCTCGTCGACCCCGCCCGCTTCCCCGAGATGGCCCGCCTGTTCTCCTCGACGCTGTTCGAGGCACCACCGTCGGACACTCCCGACGCGACAATCGCCGACGCGGACTTCACCCTCGGGCTGGAGCTGATCCTCGACGGCATCGCCGTCCGGATCGAGCGCTCCGACTCCTGACCAGACCCCGGGCCGGATGGCCGCGCCGCCTACCGCCTTGGCACGCTCCAGATCGGGCGCTGGGGCTCGTCGTTGTGCACGACGATGTCCGCGCGACGGGTCGGGCGGGCAGTGGCGACATACAGCTCCTGGGAGGGGATGTACCGCTCGCGCCACCGTCGTTCGACGACGGCCCGGGTGGACAGCCGACGCTCGCGGAGCACGGCACGATCGACTGTCTTCTCCGGCGCCGTCGACACGAAGACACGCAGCTCCCACCTGTCGACCAGTTCCGGGCGCAGGAGGAAGACGCCGTCGAAGACCAGCACGGCGTCGACCGGGGCGGTCGTGACCGGCGGAGACACCGTGGCATCCGCGCGGTGGTCGTACACCGCGTGCTGGAAACGTCGATCGCCGCCCGGCCCGAGCGGATCGAGCAGGACCCGGGTCAACGCCTCGCGGTCGTGCGTGTCGTGGTAGCAGCCCTCGGCCGAGTACTCGCCGCGCGGATAGCGCTGGGCCCGGGGAAAGAGGAAGTCGTCGACCGTGGCGCGGATGACGTCGCGGCCCTGGTCGCGCAGGACGATGGCCAACTCGTCGGCGAGGGTGGTCTTGCCGGCGGCGGGTGGTCCGTCGACGGCGACCCGCGTCGGGTGGGCGACGGTGACGGACCCGACCGCCTCGGCCAGGTGCCCGATCAGCTCGTCGCGGGTGCCCTGCACCAGGCCACCGTCCTCTCCGGTCAGGGGCGGTACGCGTTCGTCTTGATCGTGTCGACGAACGCGTCCCAGGCGGCGGGCGCGAAGCTCAACATCCCGGCATCGGGCGCCGTGGAGTCGCGGACATCGACCTGGACGCGGCGGTCACGCACCTCCACGCACTGGCCGTTGTTGCCGGAACGGCTGGACGTGCGCCAGGCGTTACGTTCCATGCTTGCTCAGCTCCTTGACGAACGTGATCGACTCGGCAGGCGACATCGCCAGCGTCCTCAGATTGTCGTACGCCGCCGACAGTCGCGCCAGGTCGCGGCTCGACTCCAGGAACAGCTCACCGGCCAGGGTCTCGATGTAGCCCAGTGGTGGCTCATCCCGCTCGAAGCTGAGCAGGGCGAAACCGCTGCTGATCGCCAGGTGGGCGCCGGCCCCGAAGCGCAGCACCTGGATCGTCACGTTCGGCAGTCGACTCAGGGCGACGAGGTGATCGAGTTGCTCCCGCAGCACGTCCGGGCCGCCGACCTCGGTGCGCACCGACGCCTCGGACAGGATGGCGTGCATCCGCAGCGGAGTCGGTTGCCGGCGCAGCACCCCCTGCCGGGTCATCCGGGCGGAAACCCGCTGGTCGACGGTCGCCTGGTCGGTCTCCCGGCCGATGACGTTGACCTCGCGGGCATAGCTCTCGGTCTGGAGTAGACCGGGCACGAGCATCGGCTCGAAGTTCTTGAGCTCCACGGCCTCGATCTCGTACGCGATATAGGTGGCGTACTTGCCACCGAGGCGCTGCCACCACCCGTCCTCACGCAGACCGCGTGCCTGATCGAGCAGCGAGGTCCCCGGCTCCTCGTCAATCTTGACGCCGTACGCGACAAGCAACTCCATCACGTCACCGACCCGAGGTCTGATCTCGCCCGACTCGATCCGACTGATCCGAGACGGTGAGCAGTCGACGATCGCCGCTGCGGCCTCGCCGGTCAGATCCTTCGCTTCGCGGAGCTTGCGGAGTTCCCGGCCCAGTCGCCGAGAGCGCGGTGTCGCTGGCGTAAATCGAGGCATGTCGTGATTCTGCGCCCTGACTCGCGTTTCTCCATGCTCTGCCGCACGTGCTCGGCGTGTCGATCATGTTGATTGCCTTGCTTTGCATCACATGATGCGCAACTCTGATGACTGTCGGCCACGGAGCTTCACCCGAGCGTGAGCTACGGCATGGCGACCTCCCGACCTCCGGCTTCGTCAGAAAGCGAGAGTGCGCATGGCCTCTGAAGTCGTGTCGATCGTGTTCGGCGGCCTGGTGCCCGGCTTCCTGGTCGGGCTCCTCGCCTTCCGGGTCAAATCGCGCTGGTGCCCGCGCTGCGGGGAATCCACCGACGCCGTTGAGCCGTCGCCGGAGCGGAAGCGATGACCGGGACCAGCCGCAGCGGCAATGAGCCGCCGATCGGGCGACGGATGGCCGAGCTGCGGGCACGTCGGGGAATGAGTCAGCAGGTCTTCGCCGACCGTATTCGCCGGTCGAAGAGCTGGGTGGACAAGGTCGAGCGAGGAGTGCGTACCCTCGACCGGCTCTCGGTGATCGAAACGGTCGCCGCGGCCCTCGGCGTCGCCCCGGACGTCCTGCTCGCGGGCAAGGCCCCGCGCGAGCCGGCCGCCGAACCCGGCGGCGACGTGGAACGCCTCCGCGCGGCGCTGGCCCGCTACGACCTACCCGACTCCGGCAACGACGGCAGGCCAGCGCCGTCGTTGGCTCAGCTCGATGCCCAGGCGGGGTACGCGTGGACGGCGTACCGCAACGGTCACCACCCCCAGGTGCTGCGCCTACTGCCCGATCTGCTCTGCGACAGCCGCACGCAGCCGGGAGACGCGGCGGATTTGCTGGTGCGGGTGTACCGGCTCGCCGCCCAGGTGCTGGTCAAGCTCGGTGAGGCCGACCTGGCCTGGCTGGCCGCCGATCGGGCGATGAACGCTGCCGCCGGTAACCCTTGGCGTGCCGGCCTTGCGGCGATCTCGCTCACGCAGGCCCTGCGATCCCTGCGGCGAGGAGGGTTGGCGGTGACGGCCGCCGTCGCCGCCATACACCAACTCGACCTGGCACCGCCCCACGTCCGCCAGCCCGGCGTAACCGGGACCCTGTTGATCGAAGCGGCGCTCGCCGCCGCCGTCAGCGGAGACGCAAGCGCGGCAGGCGAACTCACCGAGCGCGCGGCTCGCCTCGCCGAAGGCCAGCGTCAGCACGACTGGGACGGCATCGGATTCGGTCCCGCGCCTGTCGACCTCGCCCGCGCCCTGATCGCGATGTGGTCCGGCGACCACCAACTCGCCGTGACCACCCACCTCCGGGTAGCCAGCGGTAACGCCTGGCACCTGCTTCCCGCCGAACACCGGGCCGCCCACCTGATCGACATCGCGCACGCCTATCTGGACCTCGGAGACACACGCGCTGCTGGTCGGACGCTGGTTGCCGCCAACCGGATTGCCACCTGGGAGACACGAATTCGCCCCGTGGCTCGGGCAGCGCTGACTGCTGTGTTCCGCGCCGGACCCGGTGCGGTCGACGTGTCCCGCCTGGCCGACACCATCGGACTGACGCGAGAACGGTGACCCGATCGCGCACGTCGTGTCGGAGTGGCCGCAGGGCTCCGACGACCAGTTGCCGTTGGACCACTGCACGACTGTCGGGCAGATGACACCCGACTGCTCGTCGGTGCCCTCCGCCCCTAATGTCCGGGCACGCCTCCGCCATGGTGGCGTTCTTCGCGGTGGGCCGGAGGTACCACCATGCGAACCAAGCCGCGACTATCGCCGGTGATCCGCTGCGGATGTGCAGGTCAGGAGCGTGGCTCGGCGGCCCGGCGCAGGATCAGGCGATCTGACGGAGATCGCTGCCGTAGTCGAAGATGATCCGCATTCGCGCGCCCAGCGCTCGGGCGTACCGGCTCAGGGTCGCGACCTCGTTGGCCTCCAGGTCGCCGTTCTCGATCTGGCTGACCCGGCCCGGCGTGACCCCCATCAACTCGGCCACCTGCCGCTGAGTGAGACCGAGCCGCTTACGCTCCTCGGCAAGGTGGAACGCGCTGACCCACGCCTCGGTACGGGCGCGCTCCACATCGAGCGCGTCGTCGTCCCCGTCGTGCAACTCGGCACGGATGTCGTCCCAGTCATGGAAGTCGCCCATCAGCCCTCCCTCCGTTTCCTCTCAAAGGCGAGCCAGCCTTCGTACGCGACCTCGGCGACCGGGATCGCTTCCTCATACCATCGAGACCAGTCGCCGGCCTTGTTGCCGGCCACCAACAGCACCGCCTGCGACCAGGGATCGAAGACGAACAGAACCCGGATGGCGACTTCCCGCCCAGACCTCGGCCGTAGCTCCTTCAGGTTGCTGATATTCGAACCTTTGAGCGTGTCGACCAGTGGACGCCCCAAACCCGGACCGGCGTCAGCGAGCATGTCGATCGCCACGTTGACCGACCGGTACGTTGCCGGATCGGTTTGGCGCAGCGAGCGCAACCAGTCGCGGACATCGCTGGTCGTCCTGATCGCCCAGCGACGATCGGAGCCGTGAGGCATGGGGCTAACTATAGCCCAGCCTATACCCTGAGACAGCATGCGAAGCGAGAAGCGCAGGTCGAGAGCCGAATGACATCGGTCGGTGGAGCCGAGGTTGCGGCATGCGAACCAAAGGATCGTGGCACAGGGTGCCGACCTGGCCCTCCTCTGGCGGGCCCCATACGTTGACTCGGCCGCGGCCTGGGCCTGCTTCGCCCGGTGCTACACGGTCGAGAACAGGAGTGCGCGGCAACGAGCAGACTGGTTGGATCGCTGAAATGGCCCGCTTATATCCGGAGATCGAACCCTTCGCACACGGCATGCTCGACGTCGGGGACGGCCACCTCGTCTACTGGGAGAGCAGCGGCAACCCCGCCGGAAAGCCAGCCCTGGTGTTGCACGGTGGCCCCGGCTCCGGAGCCGACGCCTCCTGGCGGCGACTCTTCGACCCGGCCGCCTACCGGGTGGTCCTGTTCGATCAGCGGGGATGCGGGCGCAGCACACCAGACGCGGGCGACGTGCGAACGGACCTGTCGACAAACACCATGCCGCACCTGCTGGCGGACATCGAGAAGCTGCGCACGCACCTGAACATCGACAGGTGGCTACTGCTCGGCGGATCGTGGGGTAGCGCCCTCGGCCTCGGCTACGCCGAGCGGCACCCCGACCGGGTCACCGAAATCGTGCTGTTCAGCGTCGTCACCAGCACGCCGGCAGAGCACAGGTGGCTCACCCGCGACCTCGGACGGATCTTCCCCGAACAGTGGGAGAGATTCCGCGACGGGGTGCCGGTGGCCGAACGCGACGGCAATCTGCCCGCCGCCTACGCCCGCCTGCTCGCCGATCCTGACGAGGGCGTGCGGGACCGGGCCGCCCGCAACTGGTGCGCCTGGGAGGACGCACTCGTCTCGAACCTGCCCGGCAGTCGACCTGACCCTCGATACGAGGACCCGGCGTTCCGGATGACCTTCGCGCGTCTCGTCACCCACTACTGGGCGCACGACGGTTGGTTCGCCGACGGCGAGTTGATGGCCGGTGCACACCGGCTCGCCGGCATTCCCGGTGTGCTCGTACACGGCCGGCTCGACCTCGGGAGCCCGGTCGACATTCCCTGGCAGCTGTCCAAGGTGTGGCCCGAGGCACGGTTGGAGCTGATCGACGATGCTGGCCACGGCAGCGGGCGCGGCGTCGGCGACGTGGTCATCGACGCCTTGGACCGCTTCGGGGCCGGCTGAGGTTCGCGGAGATCAGGCGATCGCCGAAGGTCGCTGCCGTAGTCGAAGATGATCCGCATCCGCGCGCCCAGCGCTCGTGCGTATCGGCCGAGGGTCGCCACCTCGTTGGCGTCCAGGTCGCCGTTTTCGATCTGGCCCACCCTGCCGGGCGTGACTCCCATCAGCTCGGCCACCTGCCGCTGGGTGAGGCCGAGACGCTTGCGCTCCTCGGCCAGGTCAAACCACTGGCGCATGGGGCCACGCACGTTAGACTAAGCCCTTAGCTAACCGAGGAGGTCGCGCCATGTCGGCTGAGGCCGTGCACTACAACATGCACGATGCCAAGACCCATCTGTCGCGCATCATCGAACGGGTCGAACGCGGCGAGGAGATCATCATCGACCGCGCCGGTACGCCGGTGGCGAAGGTCGTGCCGCTGGTCCGGCGAGCCAACCGCACCGCAGTCGGCTCCCTCGCCGGACAACTGGACCTCTCCGGCGACTGGGACTCACCACAGACCAACGCCGAGATCGCCGCCGACTTCGGCATCGGCGCATGACCCTGCTGCTGGACACCCACGTCGCGCTCTGGGCCATCACCGGCGACGCGACCCTCGGCATCGAGTTCCTCGACCAGCTACGCCACGAGCCGGACATCTTCCTCTCCCCGGTCACCCTGTGGGAGATCACTATCAAACAGCGGGCGGGGAAACTCCCCGGCCCCCCTGACCTCGCCGAGCGGGTAAGAGACATGGGCTTCCGCGAACTCCCGGTGACCCACGCCCACGCCATCGCCGCCGGCCGCCTGCCACCGCATCACCGCGATCCGTTCGATCGCATGCTGGTGGCCCAGGCGATCACCGAGAATCTGACCCTGGCCTCCCGCGACGCGTCGATAGCGCTGTACGACGTGGACGTCCTCAAGGTGTGATCGGCCGGGTCCAGCAACGCTTGATGCCGACGAGGGGCCTACCCCCAACCGCGCACGCTGGCCGTTCGGCCGGTGCCGTTCCGAGCAACGCCGGTTGTTCGATCTCCGAGATACCGGCCGTGGCCTGCAACTTCGCGGGTCTTGAACCCTCCGTTGGTGCTTCCGTTTCGGTGGGGCGGGCGGGACTCGAACCCGCGACCGAGGGATTGCGAGATCAAACTGCCTGTCCCACCAACCTGGGCACCCGGCGGTCTACCAGCGGAAACACCTCTCAACATCTCATACCACTCCCCCGCCGTCCGCCGACCTCTTGCGGACCAGATGCGGACTGCTCACCCTGCGAAGCCGGCATGTGCGGCACTCAGTCGAGGCAGAACTCGTTGCCTTCAATGTCCTGCAGCGTGTAGCACGACTCGTTTTCCTCATCGGCATGCTGCAGCAGCACAGGTGTCGCGCCGAGCGCGATCAGCCGTGCGCCTTCGGCCTCAAGTACGGCCAGACGCTCGGCGCCCACGAGCCCCGCGCCGGTCCGCACATCGAGATGTACCCGATTTTTTACTACTTTGCCTTCTGGGACGCGCTGAAAGAACAGTCGCGGGCCGACGCCGGTGGGGTCGATGCAGGCCGACCATGCGTCCCGCTGCTCGGACGGCAGGGCGAGGTTGTAGTCCTCCCAGCTGGCAAACCCCTTCGGTGGTGGCGGCAAGACGTACCCCAACACCTCGCACCAGAATCGAGCGACGCGCCCAGGCTCCTTGCAGTCGAAAGTGACCTGGAACTTCTTGATCGACTTCATGGCTTCACCCTAACTAGGTCGTTGGCAACCATCGAGCCTCCACTGTCCGGTCAGCTAGGCAGCAGGGTACGCAACAAGCGCACGAGCCTCCCGACGCTGCTGCCATCCCGTCTGCCGCCGAGCGTCGCCCCGTCGAACCTGGCCTCGCCGCTGAACGTCGCCCCGACGAACAGGGCGGCGCCGCTGAACGTCGTTGCGATGAAGGCGGTGTTGTGGAGGTAGCAGCCGCCGAAGTTGGCGTTGATGAGGGTTGCTTCGGTGAGGCCCAGGACCAGTTTCGGGCCCCAGTACGAGGGGTTGAGTTTTCCTTCGAGGGTTGTGGGGCGGAGGTGGCGGGCGAGGATGCGTTGGGCGGCGAGGCGGACCTGGCGGTCGTCCCGGGGGTCCACGGCTGGTTTGTCGCTGTCATCGGTGGCGGCCACCGAGGCGGCTTCGTCTGCGGGTGGTGGGGTGACGGACGTGGGGGTGGTCAGGTCGTCGGGTGGGGTGTAAGGCATGCGTAGGTAGGCGCAGATCACTTCCACGATGCTCTGCCGGTGGATCGGGTTGTCTTGGGCGAGGCGTTCCAGGGCGTACAGGCCGGCAAGGCGGACCGGGGCCCTGTCCGCGCCGAGTTGGTCGGCGGCCTTGACGTACAGCTCGGTAACCCGTTTCTCCCCGGCGTCGTACTCGGTGGCCTGCTGGGTGCGCTCGGCCAACTGCTGCCGACGAAACGCCAGCAGCAACGCGAACGCCCCGGTCACCGCCGCGCCGATGGTCAAGCCTGTGCGGATGGACTCCACCCGCAACCGCGCCCGCTGCACCCCGTCACCCACCGCCGGCACCGAGTCCTGCAACCAGGCGACCGCCGCCCAGGTGACCACCCCACCAGGACCACAGCGACCGGGATCACCCACGACCGCAAGGGCTGCACCTGCCGATCCGGTGGCATAGGCGCGGCAGGCAGCTCAGGCTTCACGCCGTTCCGCTGCCAGAGCAGCACCCCCGCGACCAGGACCGCCACGCCTACCGCCGCCGGGGCCAGCACCGGCCATCCGGTAGCCAGGACACCCCACCAGGACCGGGGAACCGACACCAGCGCGACCGACAGCAGAACCAACCCGCCGACCGCCATCAGAGCGACACTCAACCGTCTTGTCACGCTCTGGAATCATGCCCGTACGCGTCAAACCACGGGCCTGCCCCGCACGAGCTGCGGCGCACGGCGGCAAGTCTGACGGTGGCCGAGGGTGCCAACGTCAAGGCGGTGCAGCGGATGCTCGGGCACGCCTCGGGTCGTGCTGCTGCGGACTCCGTGCGGACTGAGGGCGTCGGTCCGGACCTCGATGCAGCTCGCCTGGGTCGTCGCCAGCATGGCTGATCAGGCGAAATGGCTGGTGGGGCGGACGGGACTCGAACCCGTGACCGATCGATTATGAGTCGACTGCTCTAACCGGCTGAGCTACCGCCCCGAAACACCGCGCCGGATCTTATCCCGCTCGGCGATCAGCAGCCAGCACCGTGCCGGCCGATGCCCACGCCTGCACCAGCACGATGGGCTACAGGAATATAACAGCGTGCTCGGGTACGCCGGTCAGCCGGCGCGCAGCTCGTCCAACACCGCCCCGGCGGCCCGCCATCCGCTGGCGAGAGCACCCTGGATCGATGGGCTGTCCCGGTGGTCACCGGCCACGAACAGGCCCTCCCCCAACGACACGGGCTTGCGCAGCCGCCCCTGCGGTGGCGGTGCGGCGGGCAGCGCCTGGGGGACGGCCACTGTGGTGAGGTGGGTCCAGTCGGCGGTGGATCGGCCGTACAGCCGGGTCAACTCGGCCCGGATGGTCGGCTCCGGTGGGGCGGTCGGGCCGACCACCGAGGTGGCCACCAGGTGCCGGCCGGCGGGCGCGTAGGTCGTCGCCGCGTTGCTGAGCACCACAGTGTTGGCCACGATCTCCCGCCGGTCGCCGTCGACGAGCAGGATCGGCTCGGTGAGCGGCGGCTCCGGAGCGCTGTGGTAGTAGGTGGTGTAGCTGTGCATGCGTACCGTCGCCAGGGCCGGCAGCAGCGCGGGCGCCGCGGGTGGGTCGACGGCGACCACGACGGCCCGGCAGTGGATGTCGCCGGCCTGGGTGCGGACCCGGCCGGGGGCGACCTCCGCGACGGGGGTGTCCAGGTCGAGCAGGTCGGCGGGCAGGGGGTCGGCGATGGCCCGGGGCAGCGCGGCCATGCCCTCGGCGGGCAGGCCGATCCGGCCGCGGGCGAAGGAGCGCAACACCATCGCGAGTACGTGGCTGGACGTGGCCAACTCCCGGTCGATGAACACACCGGACAGGAATGGCCGCAGCAGCTCCTCGATGATGGCGTCGGAGAGGCCCGCCCGGCGCAGTGCCGTCTCGGCGCTGGTCTCCGGCGCGGCGAGCAGCCGGGACACCGGCAGTGTGGCGCAGCCGGTCGCGAGCGCGGCGAAGCGGAGCCGGTCGAGCAGGGAGCCGATTCCGGCGAGCGCGGTGCCGGGGGCGCCGGTCGGTTCGCGCAGCGGGTTGACCAGCCGCAGCAGGTCGTCGCCCCGGCGCACCAGCACCCCGGAGGTGAAGTACCCGAGGTGCAGCCGGTCGGTGTCGAGCAACGTGCCGAGCTGCGGGTAGGCGGTGTTGAGCACCTGGAAGCCCCGGTCGACGAGGTAGCCGTCGACGACGTCGGTGGCGACCCGACCGCCGAGCCGGGCGCTGGCCTCCAGCAGCCGCCAGGGCACGCCGGCGCGGTGCAGCCGGCGGGCGGCGGCGAGGCCGGCCAGGCCACCGCCGACGATGACCACGTCCGTCTCAGCCAGCATCGCGCGCCTCCCGCTCACCGTTCGCCCGGGACAACCGGCCCGGCCACCAGATCTTCGGCCCGATGTCGTACGCGAGCGCGGGCACCAGCAACGACCGGACGATGATCGTGTCGATCAGTACCCCGATCGCGACAGCGGTACCCAGCTCGACGAGCAGCACCAGTGGCAGGACGGCGAGGGCGGAGAAGGTCGCGGCGAGCACGATGCCGGCGGAGGTGATCACTCCGCCGGTGACGGCGAGGCCGGCGAGCACCCCGGCGCGGGTGCCGCGCTTGACCGACTCCTCCCGTACCCGGCTGGTCAGGAAGATGTTGTAGTCGATGCCGAGGGCGACCAGGAAGACGAAGGCGAACAGCGGGAACGACGAGTCCACCCCGGGAAAGTCGAACACGTGGCGGAACAGCAGCGCGCAGAGGCCGAGGGTCGCCGCGAAGCTGAGCAGCACGGTGGCGATCAGCAGCAGCGGGGCGAGCAGCGCGCGCAGCAGCAGGGCCAGGATGACCGCGATGACCACAAGCACCACCGGGATGATGACGTTCTGGTCGCGCTTCGCGGCGTCGGAGGTGTCCACGTTGATCGCGGTGAAGCCGCCGACCACCGCGTCCGCGCCGGCCACCCGGTGTACGGCGACCCGCAGCTCCCGGATGGTCCGCTCGGCGCCGCCGCTGTCGGGCGGGTCGGCCAGGGTCGCCTCCAGTTGCACCCGCCCGTCGACGACCTTGGGTGGGGCGTTCTCCGTGGGTGGGCCGGTCTGCGGGCCGGCGGTGCGGGGGCGGACGTCGGCGACGCCGGGCACGCCCTGCGTCACCTGGGCGACCTGTCGGGCCGTCTGCTGGGTGGTGAAGATGGTGGCCGGGCTGCCCGTGCCGGCCGGGAAGTGCCGGGCGATCACCTCCTGGCCGTCCACCGAGTCGGTGCGCTGGGTGAGCAGGTCGGACTGCCCGAGCGTGGTGGCACCGAGCTGGGTGAGACCCAGCGTGAGGGCGGCCAGCACGACGGCGGTGCTCAGCCAGATCGGTCGGGCGTGCCGGGCCACGAAGCCGGCGACCCGGCTCCAGATGCCGTGCTCGGCGCGCGGGTCAGCCTGGTCGGCTCGGGGCCGCCGTGGCCAGAACGCCCACCGGCCACCCAACACCAGCAGTGCGGGCAGGAAGGTCAGCATCACCAACAGGGTGGCGGCGATGCCGATGGCGGCGACCGGGCCGAGCGCCCGGTTGGAGTTGAGGCTGGACAGCAGCAGGCAGAGCAGGCTGACGATGACAGTGCCGCCGGAGGCGATGATGGCCGGCGCGGCGCCCCTCCACGCCGTCCGCATGGCGTCCCACGGTCGGTCGTGGCGGTGCAACTCCTCCCGGTAGCGGGCGATCAGCAGCAGCGCGTAGTCGGTGCCCGCCCCGAAGACGAGCACGGTGAGGATGCCCTGCGCCTGCCCGTTGAGCTTCACCACGTCCGCGTCGGCGAGCAGGTAGACGAAGACCGAGGCCAGGGCGTACGACATGCCGGCGGCGAGCAGCGGGAAGATCCAGAGCACCGGGCTGCGGTAGACCACCAACAGGATGACGAGCACCACGACCAGCGTGACAAGCAGCAGTGGCCCGTCGATGGCGGAGAACACCTTGATCAGGTCGGCGAGCAGGCCGGCGGGTCCGGAGACGTCCACGGTGAGCCCGTCCCGGTCACCGCCGGTGATGTCACGGAGCCGTTCGACTACCGCTTCGATCTCCTCCCCCTCGGCGTCGTCCACCGGCACGACGACCTGGAGGGCCTGGCCGTCCTCGCTCGGGATGGGCGGGGGCAGTGGGGTGAGCACACCGGGCACCTGGGCGAACCGGGCGGCGTCGGCGCCGACCCGCTGCCGGTCCGCGTCGGTGATCCCGGCCGGCCGCTCGTAGACCACAAGTGCCGGGATGGTCTGCCGGTCGACGAAGTCGTCGGTGAGGTCCTGGGCGCGGGTCGCCTCGGCGTCGGTGGGCAGGAACGCCGCGTTGTCGTTGGTGGCGACCTCGCTGAGACGCCCCGCGTACGGGCCGGCCACGCCGCCGATCACCAGCCAGGCCAGCACGACCGCCACCGCGATCAGCGTGGTCCTGCCGCCCCGTCCCGACATCCGCACTCCCCCATGGATCGACGCGGTGGAGTTTGCGTCAACGTCGACCATCCTGCCGGCCAAGCAGGTCGAAAGGACCGAAACCGTAATCCCAACGGCGTCGATCAAGGAGTTGTGGTGGTGGACGAAAGGCTCAATCACCACTCAACCCGGCACCACAACTCCATGATCGACGGGGGCTGGGGGTGGGGGTGGGGGTGGGGGTGGGAGGGGGTACGGGAACGCCCGTCGGCCGGGGGCCGACGGGCGTTGGGTGGAGAAGCTCCCCCGATTGGACTCGAACCAATAACCTGCCGGTTAACAGCCGGCTGCTCTGCCAATTGAGCTACAGGGGATCGTGCACCGCCCGGCCCCGGATCATGCTGGTGCCGTGCGACGGGAAAAGAATACAGGACATCCCCCGGTGGTGGTCCAGTGGGTTCCGCCCCGTACGCCGATGATCGAGGTGCGCAGGCCAGGGCCCGCAACGCATCGACAATTAGGGTAAATCGTCATCCCGGCACAAGTATGCGTGAGCGGGGAGCAGGATGGGTAGTTAGCTGCGGACAGAGGACGCAGGCGCGAACAGGTCGCCTTCCGACGGGGCAACTCGCCGGGGCGACGGCGCGTCAGGTACGGAAGGAGCCGCCATGCGCGGAAAGATCATGTTTCTTGGCGGGCTGGCTGCGGGATTCGTCCTGGGCGCCCGTGCCGGCCGGGAAAAGTACGAGGAACTCGTTGTTCGGGGCCGCAAGGTGCTCGACCACCCGACCGTCCAGGAGGCGGCCGGGGTCGCGCAGGCCCAGGCCAACAAGCTCTACAGCGAGGGCAAGGACAAGCTCGGCCAGACCAAACTGGGCGAGAAGCTGGGCACCGGCAACGGCAGCACCGGCAAGCAGGAGCTGACCGCCGCCGACGACGCGTTCGCCGGCACGCCCGCCACAGTGGGCGCCAAGGCGGGCACCAGCACGGTCGGCACGACCTCCGGGTCGCCGTCGTCCACCAACACCCCCCGCACCAAGCCGTCCGGCTCGGGCACGAACGCCAGCACGCTCTGACCAATCGCACGTTGACGGGCCGGTCGCCGCAGGGCGACCGGCCCGTGGTCTGTCCGGAGTACTGTCAGTCCTTGCTGCTGAACGCCGCGTCGAAGGCCGCGCTCGGGGCGTCGAAGGCGAGCCGGCGGACGAACTGCAACGCCTCCGGGGCGCCGAGCAGCCGGTCCATCCCGGCGTCCTCCCACTCGACCGAGATCGGGCCGGTGTAGCCGATCGCGTTCAGGGCGCGGAAGCAGTCCTCCCAGGGCACGTCACCGTGCCCGGTGGAGACGAAGTCCCAGCCACGGCGCAGGTCGGCCCAGGGCAGGTGCGAGGCGAGCCGGCCACGCCGGCCATCACCGGTACGGACCTTGGCGTCCTTGCAGTCCACGTGGTAGATCCGGTCGGCGAAGTCGAAGATGAAGTTCACCGGGTCCAGCTCCTGCCAGACGAAGTGCGACGGGTCCCAGTTCAGCCCGAACGCGGGCCGGTTGCCGATCGCCTCCAGCGTCCGCTTCGTCGTCCAGTAGTCGTACGCGATCTCGCTGGGGTGTACCTCGTGCGCGAACCGCACACCCACCTCGTCGAACACGTCGAGGATCGGGTTCCACCGGTCGGCGAAGT
Source organism: Micromonospora sp. NPDC049230 (assembly GCF_040647875.1). NCBI lineage: Bacteria > Bacillati > Actinomycetota > Actinomycetes > Micromonosporales > Micromonosporaceae > Micromonospora > Micromonospora sp. NPDC049230. The sequence goes on along the minus strand of NZ_JBEZCZ010000001.1, from coordinate 42,985 downwards.
CCTGGTAGCCGCGCTCGATCATCGACGGCGGCACCGGCGGGAACATCGCCAGGGTGTGCCAGATCGACGACCCGGTGAAGCCGACGACGGTCTTCACGCCGAGCTTCGCCGCCGCCCGCGCGGTGTCCTTGATCTCCTCGGCGGCCCGCTGGCGGACCCCCTCGGGCTCCCCGTCACCCCAGATGCGGCCGGGCAGGATGTCCTGGTGCCGCTCGTCGATCGGGTGGTCGCAGACCGCCTGACCGACAAGGTGGTTGGAGATCGTGAAGACCTCAAGGTTGTGCTTCGCGAGGGTCTCCCGCTTGCGCTCGACGTACGAATCGTCGGCGAGCGCCTTGTCGACCTCGAAGTGGTCGCCCCAGCAGGCGATCTCCAGGCCGTCGTAGCCCCACTCGGAGGCGAGCCGGCAGACCTCCTCGAAAGGCAGATCGGCCCACTGGCCGGTGAAGAGCGTGATGGGTCGCGCCATTGTTCTACTCCCCTGTTGTCATGGGGGATTCCAGGTGCGGACCGGGGCGAGGGTGACCGGACGTACGCGGCACCGGACGGTCACCGGCGGGTGCGGAACACACCTGAGCCCGGCGGGTTGCGCCTCCCACCGGGTCACCGGCCACCAACACGGTCGCCGCCCCCACCCTATTTCCGTGGCACCCCATTGCGAAAGCCCTGCGGCCCGATCATCATTCGGCCATCTCCTCGGGTGCCGGCAGGGCGGCCCGCACGGTGAAGCCACCACCGGCACGCGGGCCGGCGGACAACGTGCCTCCGAGGCGTTCCGTGCGCCTGCGTACCCCGAGCAGACCCCGACCGACCTCGGAGCTGCCACCGCCGGACGGCAGAGGGCCGGCACCCTCGTCGCGGACCTCGATGGTGATGCCCGTGGCGTCGTAGCGCAGGCGGACCGCGACCGGCGCGCCCCGGGCGTGCCGGCAGGCGTTGGTCAACGATTCCTCGATGATCCGGTACGCCACTGCGTCGACCGGCCCCGGCAGCGGCCGGGGTTGCCCGGCCAGGGTCCACCGCACCGGCTGGCCGGCGGCGAAGCCCTCCACGAGCGCGTCGAGGCGGGTCAGACTGCCCGTCGGATCGAACGGGTCGTCCAGCTCCTCCGGCCGCCGAAGCGCACCGCGCAGCCGATGCCCCTGCTCCAGCACCATCCCGCGCCACTGCGCGAACCGCCCCATGCAGGTCAAGGTACGGCAGTCGACTGCGCGCCGGACTCCCGCGTCACCGAACCCGCGCCCCTCCCGGTCCACCCCGAGTGCCCCGACCCGGCGGGGTGAGCGGGGCGGGGCGGGCGGGGTGGCGGGGTGGGGCCGACGTTGTGGGCGTCGGCCCCACCTGGCCTGGTGGTTAGGGCAGCGTCCACTTCTGGTTGGCCGCGCCGAGGCAGGACCAGAGGTGTACGGCGGTGCCGTCCGCCGAGTTGTTGCCGGAGACGTCGAGGCACTTGCCCGACGACGGGTTGCGCAGGCTGCTGTCGGAGGACTGGGCCGCCCAGTTCTGCGCGCCGCTGCCGTTGCAGGTCCAGAGCTGGATCTTGGTGCCGTTGGCGGTGGCAGCGCCGTTGACGTCCAGGCACTTGCCCAGCGCCCTGATTGTCGAGCCGGACACGGTCCAGGTCTGCGCCGCGCCGCCGTTGCAGGTGTAGAGCTGGATCTGGGTGCCGTCGGCGGTGCCGCCGCCGCGCACGTCCAGGCACTTGCCCGCCAGGCCCTTGATCGGGCCGACGCCGGGGGTGCCGCCGCCGCCCTTGACCAGGGTGAAGTCGTCCAGGTCGAAGAGCCCCGTGCCGCTGCCGGTGAAGGTGAGGTAGAGGTTCTGGGTGCCGGACGGGACGTTGGCGAGTGTGGTGGTGACGTTGGCGTACGTCGACCAGCCGCCGGTGTTGGGCACCGCGACGCTGCCGAGCACCGGGCCGGTGGCGGAGCCGGTACGCACCTGGATGGTGCCACCCGCGCCGCCGGAGACGACCCGGGCCGTGAACGAGGTGACCCCGGTCAGGTTGACCCCGTTGTACGCGGCCCAGTCACCCGGCTCGATGTAGCCGAGGGTCTGCCCACCGTTGGCGCCCTCCTTGGCGAACGCGGAGACACCGTTGGCCGAGGTGAACGCCTCGGCCTGGATGGTGCCGGTGGGCGTCGGGGTGGTGCCCAGCTCCTTGATCCGGATGTTGCGGAACGCGACGTCGTCACCGGTGCCGTGGTTCTGGATGCCGATGTGGCCGGCGAGCGAACGGACCGGGTCGGTGTTGGTGAAGTCGTTGATCTTCACCCCGTTGAGGAAGACCTGGAGCCGTTCGCCCTCGACCAGCAGCTCGTAGGCGTTCCACTCCCCCGGCGCGTTCAGCGCCGCGTCACGGGCCGCGGTGTCGGCGGCCTTGTACGTGTAGACCGCGCCGGTGGTGCGGTCGACGGCGTCGGTGGCGTCGATCTGGACCTCGTAGCCGTTGTTGATCGCCGACTGCGGGTCACTCGACGGCGGGAAGCCGATGAAGATGCCGGAGTTGTCGTCCCCGGCCATCTTCCAGTCCAGCTTGAGCGAGTAGTTGGTGAACTGCTTGGCGTTGTACCAGAACAACCCCATGCCGCCCACCGACGTCAGGGTGGCGTCGGAGTTGGTGAAGTTACCCGGGCCAGCCTGCGACCAGCCGGTCGTCGAGCCGTTGTAGAGCGGGGTGTAGCCGGTCTCCGGACGGCAGTCGGCCTTGCTCCGACCGGAGGCGTACCGGATGCCACCGAGCAGGTGGGTCCGGAACGCCGGCTCCGCGTACGAGGCCTGGGTGTGCCCGGCCCCCGTGTAGAAGGACCGGCCGCCGTTGTAGCTCTTGCACCAGCTCAACGGATGGTCGGCGCCCATGCCGCCGCCGGAGTACGACGACTCGTCGAGCGTGGCGAGCACGTGGGCGGTGGAGCGGGCGTTGGTGCGGTAGTTGTACCACTCGTCGGTGCGGGTCCAGGTCTGCGGCAGGTGCCCGGTCGCGGCGTGCGCCCGGTCCTCCACCTTGACGTTGGCCTGCTGGATCGCCGGGTGCGAGGCGAACCACGCGCCCACCAGGTTGCCGTAGAACGGCCAGTCGTACTCGGTGTCGGAGGCCGCGTGCACGCCCACGTAACCGCGACCGGAGGCGATGTACGACTCGAAGGCGGTCTGCTGGGTGGCGTCGAGCACGTCGCCTGTGGTGTTGAGGAAGACGACCGCCTCGTACTGGGCGAGGTTGGCGGTGGTGAACGCGTTCGCGTCCTCGGTGGCGGTGACCGTGAAGTTGTTCGCCGCGCCCAGGTCGCGGATGGTCTGGATGCCGACCGGGATCGCGTCGTGCCGGAAACCGGCGGTCTTGGAGAAGACCAGTACGTCGTACGCGGCGTCGGCGGCGCTGGCCGGGCTTGCGGGGGTGGTGCAGGCGATGACGGCGAGTGCGGCCATTGCCGCACCGAGGACGGGTCGCAGGCGTCTGCGCATATCGCTCTCCTAACTGTGGTTAGGAAGGGCCCCCTGCCCAACCGTAGGCGGTGACAGGGGGCCCCACCACTCAGCTCAGGGCAGGATCCACTTTTGGTTGGCCGCGCCGAGGCAGGTCCAGAGGTGGACCGCCGTGCTGTCGGCGGAGCTGTTGCCGGAGACGTCGAGGCACTTGCCCGACGCCGCGTTGCGTAGCGTGCCGTCGGCCTGTGCGGCCCAGTTCTGCGCGCCGGTCCCGTTGCAGGTGTAGAGCTGGATCTTGGTGCCGTCGGCGGTGCCGGCGCCGGCGACGTCCAGGCACTTACCCAACGACTTGATCGTGGAGTTCGGCGTGACCGCCCAGGTCTGGGCGGCGCTGCCGTTGCAGGTGTAGATCTGGATCTGCGTGCCGTCGGCGGTGGCGGCGTCGCGGACGTCCAGGCACTTGCCACCCAGACCCTTGATCGGGCCACTCCCGCCGGTGGCGGTGCCGGTGACGAATGTGAACGCGTCAAGGTCGTAGAGCGCGCCGGTGCCCGACCCGGCGAAGGTCAGGTACAGGGTGGTCGTACCGGTCGGGGGGTTGGTGATCGTCCCGGTCACCGTGGCGAACGTTTCCCAGCCGCCGGTCACCGGGACCGTGGCCGAGCCGAGCACCGTGCCGGTGGCCGAGCCGGCCCGGACCTGGAGGGTGCCGCCGGCACCCGCCGAGGAGACCCGGGCGTTGAACGAGGTCACGTTGCCCAGCCGGTACGGCTGGAACGCGATCCAGTCACCGTTGTTGATGTCGCCGACGGTCTTGCCGCCCTCGGCCGTGGCCTTGCTGAACACGTTGATCCCGGACGAGGTGCCGTAGAACTCGGCCTGCCGGTGCCGCGGCGGCAGCGTGTGCTGGGTGTGGGTGGTGAGCCCGCCGGCGTCGGTGTACTCGGCGTCGAAGATCGCGAAGATGTTCGCCGCGTCGTCGTGCTCACCGTCGACCGGGATGGTGATCGAGCCGGAGCACCCGGTCTTCGAGGTGATCTGGTGCCCGTGCTGGTCGTGGCCGAGCACGTAGGTCATCTTGACCTTCGTGCAGTCGATAGTGCCGTCCTCCGGGTCGGTGACCGTGATGCTGTACGGCACCGTGTCGCCGAAGCTGAACAGCTGGCCGTTGCCGGGGTTGTTGATGGTGACAGTGGGCGCGGTGTTGCCGACGCTGATCCGCACGCTGCTGCTGCCGGTGGCGCCCTGCGGGTCCCGCACCGTCAGCGTGGCGGTGTAGGTGCCGTTGGTGGTGTAGGTCTTCGTCGGGTTGGCGGCGGTCGAGGTGGTCCCGTCGCCGAAGGCCCACGAGTACGTCAGCGCGCCGCCCTCGGGGTCGGACGAGCCCGCCGAGGAGAAGGTCACCGCGAGCGGTGCCGCGCCGGAGGTCCGGTTGGCGCCGGCCACGGCCGTCGGTGCCCGGTTGCCGCCGCCGACGTAGTCGAAGCGGTAGAGCGCCGAGTTGGCGTCGCCGTTGAAGTAGCCGGTGCCGTAGTCGAGCACGTAGTACGCGCCGTCCGGGCCGAACGCGGAGTCCATCACCTGCTTGCCGACCCAGGGAAAGGTGTCGATGGCGCCCCGGGAGCCGTCGGAGTTGACGTGGATCGGCTTGATCCAGCCCCGGCCGAACTCGGTGGCGAAGAACTGCCCGTCGAAGGACTGCGGGAACTTGGTGGTGGAGGTCGACGAGGCGTTGTACCGGTAGACCGGGCCACCCATCGGCGACTCGGAGCCGCCGCCGAACTCGGTCGGGGTGCCGGCGTCGCCGGCGTACCGGATCCAGGCCGGCTGGGCCGGCGGCAGGGTGGTCAGGCCGGTGTTGCGGAACGAGTTGTTCGTCGGCCCGCCGGCGCAGTTGTACTTCGCGCCGCCGGTGTTGGCGGCGAAGTCCCACTCGTTGTACGTCTCGGTGGAGGTGTTGGTGCCGGTGCAGTACGGCCAGCCGAAGTTGCCCGGTGCGGCGACCCGGTTGAACTCGACCTGACCGGACGGCCCGCGGGTGGAGCTGGTGGTGCCGGCGTCCGGCCCGTAGTCACCGACGTAGACGACCCCGGTGGCCTTGTCCACGCTGATCCGGAACGGGTTGCGGAACCCCATCGCGTAGATCTCCGGCCGGGTCCTGGCCGTGCCGGGCGCGAACAGGTTGCCCGACGGGATGGAGTACGTGCCGTTGGCGTTCACCTTGATCCGCAGGATCTTGCCGCGCAGGTCGTTGGTGTTGCCGGCACTGCGTTGCGCGTCGTACCCCGGGTTGCGGTTGGTCCGCTCGTCCAGCGGCGAGTAGCCGGCGGACTCGAACGGGTTGGTGTCGTCACCTGTGGACAGGTAGAGGTTGCCGGCGGCGTCGAAGTCGATGTCCCCGCCGACGTGGCAGCACAGGCCGCGGTCGGCCGGCACGTCGAGCACGTCGACCTTGCTGGACTGGTTGATCGTGAAGTCGGCGTTGAGGGTGAACCGGGAGAGGCGGTTCACTCCCTGCCAGGCGGAGAAGTCGGTGCCGGTGGCCGGCGCGTCGCCGCCGGGGGTGGACAGCGGCGGCGCGTAGTAGAGGAAGATCTGCCGGTTGCTGGCGAAGTTGGGGTCGACCCCGACGCCCTGCAACCCCTCCTCGTCGTGGTTGTAGACAGACAGGGTGCCGATCACGGAGGTGGTGCCGCTCGCGTCGGTGCGGCGCAGGGTGCCGTTGCGGGCCGTGTGCAGGACGGAGCGGTCCGGCAGCACGGCCAGCGACATCGGCTCGCCCATGTCGGTCACGCCGCGGGCGAGTTCGACCTGCTGGAAGTCGGTGGCGACGATCGTGTGCGCCTGTGCGGGGGCCGCACCGGCGGCCAGGGCGACGGTGCCGGCGGCGACCGCCAGCAACAGCGCCGAGCCAGCGGAGGACCACCGTCGGGAACGATGGTGTGGAGCGTCCTTCATGGACATGTGTGCTGCCCCTTCCTGACGAGTGACTGCCAGGCGGGCGCGCGCCGTCGCGCCGGATGCCGTAGCGGTGATGGTGGGGGTCGATGGGTTACCGCGCCGCCGGTTCACCTCGACGAAACACTGTCGTGTTGGACACGACACTAAGTTGCGAGTGTCAATGTGTCCATACCTTCCGGCGGTACAGCGCCAACTTTCGTCGATCTGATCGAAAGTTGGCGATCACGCCCGGCGGTCGATCGCCTGTCCGGCCAGCGCGACGAGCGCCGCACGCGCCTCGTCAGCCACCATCGCGTTCTGGAGGGCACCGAGCGCGGCCTCGGTCCGGACGCGGATCATCTGCTCGATCCGCTCCAGGGCACCTGTCGTCTCGATGATCCCGCGCAGCTCCGCCGCGCCTTCGGCGTCCAGCGCCGGATTGCCGAACAACTCCCGCAACCGGACGGTCTGCGACCGGTCGGCGGCACTGCGCGCCAACGCCATCATCACCGTGGGCTTGCCCTCACGCAGGTCGTCCAGGACCGACTTGCCGGTGACCGCCGGGTCCCCGAAGACGCCAAGCACGTCGTCGCGGAGCTGGAACGCGTCACCCAACGGGTCACCGAACTCGCCGAGCGCGTCGATCAGGTCCGGCTCCGCGCCGGCCAGGGCCGCCCCGATCTGCAACGGCCGGGTCACCGTGTAGCGGGCAGCCTTCATCCGGATCACGGTGAGCGCGCTGGCCACCGAGCCGTCACCCACACCCGAGACCAGGTCCAGGTACTCCCCCGCGATCACCTCGGTGCGCATCAGCGCGAAGACGCCGTACCCCCGGTGCACCTGTTCGGTGCTCAGCCCACACTCGTGGAACATCTGGTCCGACCAGGCGGCGCAGAGGTCCCCGCAGAGCAGTGCGGTGTTGCGCCCGTACGCCTCCGGGTCGCCGCGCCACGCCGAGCGGGCGTGCAGGTCGGCGAAGAGCCGGTGCACGGACGGCTCACCCCGGCGGCGGTCGCTGCCGTCCAGGATGTCGTCGTGGATCAGCGCGAACGCGTGGAACAGCTCCAGCGCCGCCGCGGCCACCACGATCGGGGTGCTGTCGGGCGCCCCCGCGCCGCGCCAGCCCCAGTAGCAGAACAGCGGGCGGAGCCGCTTCCCGCCGGCCAGCACGAACCGTTGCAACGCGGTGAACACACCGCGCGGCGCGCCGTCGGGCCAGTCCGGGCCCTGCCGTTCGAGGAACCCGGCCAGCTCGGCGTCGAAACGCGCCCGCAGCCCGCTGGCGTCGGCGGGCGCGACGGTCACCGTCACGACCCCTCCCCCGGCCCACCGTCACGCAGCCCGGCCAGCTCCAGCAGCAACGCCTTGACCTCGGTGGCCGCGATCTTGTCCCGGGCGGCCGTCGGGTCCGAGCAGAGCAGCACCGGGGCGTCCGCCGGGTCGTCCGGCAGCCGCCCGTGCGAGCCCTTCACCGCCCGCGCGCCGGCGTCCAGGCCGACCGCGCTCATCAGGTACCGCATGCCGAGCTTCTTGCGGGCCAGGGCCACCCCGGCGCGGGCCTTCGCGGCACCGGGGTTGGCCGGGTCGAAGAACAGCTCGGCGGGGTCGTACCCCGGCTTGCGGTGGATCTCCACCAGCCGGGCGAAGTCCGGCGCCCGATCGTCGTCGAGCCAGTAGTAGTACGTGAACCAGGCGTCCGGCTCGGCCACCAACACCAGCTCACCGGCGCGCGGATGGTCCAGACCGTGCGCGGCCTTGCCCTCGGCGTCGAGCACCTCGGCCACCCCGGGCAGGCCGGCGCAGAGCTTCGCCACCGCCGGCACGTCGGCCGGATCCCTGACGTAGACGTGCGCGATCTGGTGGTCGGCGACGGCGAACGCCTTCGACGTCCACGGGTCGAGGTATTCCATGCCGGCCTGGGTGTGCACCCGCAGCAGCCCCTCGGCGCGCAGCAGCCGGTTGACGTCCACCGGCCGGGACACGTCGGTGATGCCGTACTCGGAGAGCACCACCACCGTGGCGTCCCGGGCGCGGGCGGCGTCCAGCAGCGGCCCGAGCACCGTGTCCAGCTCGGCTGCCGCGGCGGCGGCCTGGGCCGAGGACGGGCCGAAGCGTTGCAGGTCGTAGTCGAGGTGCGGGACGTAGACCAGGGTGAGGTCGGGTGACACGTCGGCCAGGATCTGCTCGGCCGCCTGGCAGATCCACCGCGACGACGGCAACCCGGCCGTCGGCCCCCAGTAGGTGAACAGCGGGAACGTGCCCAGCCGCCCGGTGAGCGCGTCGTGCAGCTCCGGCGGGTCGGTGTAGCAGTCCGGTTCCTTGCGACCGTCGGCGTAGTAGACCGGGCGGGGCGTCACCGTCCAGTTGACGTCCGCGCCCATGGCGTACCACCAGCAGACGTTGGCCACCGTGTAGCCGGGCTCGGCCCGACGCGCGGCCTGCCAGAGCTTGTCCCCGCCGACCAGCGCGTTGTGCTGCCGCCACAGCAACACCTCACCCAGCTCCCGGAAATACCACCCGTTGCCGACGATCCCGTGCCCGCTGGGCGGCTCGCCGGTGAGGAAGGTGGACTGCACCGAGCAGGTCACCGCGGGCAGCACGGTGCCCAACTCGGCCCGGAAGCCGCCGTCGGCGACACCCCGCAGCCGGGGCATGTGCGCCAGTAGTCGGGGCGTCAACCCCACCACGTCGAGGACCACAAGTCGTCGGCTCATCGCGTCATCCCCATGCTCACGGTTCGGTCTGTGGTCAGGCCGAGGCCGACCAGTTCGTCTCGGGCGAAGGCCAGCTCCGCGGCGATGCCGGCGGCCAGCTCCGCGTCGGTGCCGGGCCGTCGTGCGGCGGGCAGCACCCCCCAGGTGTACGTCTCGACGTCGAGGTGGTCGCAGCCGGCGGTCGGGCCGTCGAAGAGCGCTCTCAGGGCCGCGCGGAGCACCGGCAGGGTCGAGCCGAGCGGCTCCTCGGGTGGGGCGTGCAGCGGCACGTGGTAGTGCACCCGCCACGGGCCGGGCAGCTCCCGGTCCAGTGCCTCGTCCAGGTCGTCGGCCGCGTACGCCGGGTCGGCCGGGTCGGCCAGACCGGCGCAGCCGGCGCCCCGGGTCTGGTGCAGGAAGCGCGGCTCCACCCAGCGGCGCAACGCGTCGGCACCGCCGGCCGGGTCGGCCGCCTCGACGGCGGCGGAGACCTGCACCTTCACCACCGGCAGCCCGGCCGCCCGCAGTCGCTCCAGGGCCTCGGCCGGCTCCTCCCAGGCGCACGCCAGGTGGGCCAGGTCCACGCAGACACCCAACCGTTCGGTGTCCATTCCGGACAGCAACTCGGCCGCCTGACCGGTGCTCTCCACCACGCAGCCGGGCTCGGGTTCGAAGGCGACCCGCACCTCGCGGCCGGTGTCGCGCCGCACCTCGGCCAGACCGGCGGCCAACTGGTCCAACCGGCCTCGGGCCGCGTCGGCCCGAGTGGTGTCCCAGGGCTGCCGCCAGGCCAGCGGCAGGGTCGAGATCGAGCCCCGCGCGGCGTCGTCGGGCAGCAGGTCGGCGAGCACCCGGGCCAGATCCAGTGTGTACGCGAGGCGCTGCTCGGTGGTCCAGTCCGGGTGGTACACGTCCTGCTTGACCACCGGGGCCTGGAAGGCCGAGTACGGGAAACCATTGAGGGTGACCACCTCCAGCCCCCGCGCGGTCAGCTCGGTGCGCAGCCGGCGGCGCAGCGTCGGGTCGGCGGCCAGCTCGGCGGCGACCGGGGCGGCCAGCCACAGGCCGAGCCCGAGCAGGTCACCGCCGAGCGTCTCGCGGACCGGCACGGCGTAGGTGTCCAGTTGACCGAGGATCCCGGCGAGATCCTCGGCGGGGTGCACGTTCGTGCAGTAGCTGAGGTGGACGGTGTCGCCACCGGCGTGTCGCAGCCGCATCAGCTGCCGCCGCGCAGGATCGAGTTGCCGGTCTGCGGGTCGACCTTGGCGGTGACGTCCAGGTCGCTGAGGTCGAGCCGCCCGGACTGCCCGTAGAACTCCACGGGGTTGCGCCACAGCACCTTGTCGACGTCGTCGTCACTGAACCCGGCCTCCAGCATCGCCTCGCCGGTGGCCCGGGTCAGCAGCGGGTCGGAGCGCCCCCAGTCGGCGGCCGAGTTGACGAGCATCCGCTCGGTGCCGTACTCGCGCAGCAGCTCCACCATCCGCGACGGGGTCATCTTGGTGTCCGGGTAGATGGAGAAGCCCAACCAGCAGCCGCTGTCGCGGACCAGCTTGACGGTCACCTCGTTGAGATGGTCCACCACCACGCGGCCCGCCTCGATGCCGGATTCGGCGACCACGGCGAGGGTGCGTTCGCAGCCGCGCGCCTTGTCCCGGTGCGGGGTGTGCACGAGCGCCGGCAGGTCGTACGCCACGGCGAGAGCGAGCTGCGCGGCGAACGCCTCGTCCTCCTCCGGCGTCATCGAGTCGTACCCGATCTCGCCGACCGCCACCACCGCGTCCTTGTCCAGGTAGCGGGGCAGCAGGTCGAGCACCGGGCGGCAGCGCGGGTCGTTGGCCTCCTTGGGGTTCAGGGCCACAGTCGCGAAGTGCCGCACCCCGAACTGCCCGGCCCGAAACGGCTCCCACCCGATCAGCGAGTCGAAGTAGTCGGTGAACGAGGCGGCGCTGGTGCGCGGCTGACCCAGCCAGAACGACGGCTCCACCACGGCGCGTACGCCGGCGGCGGCCATCCGTTCGTAGTCGTCGGTGGTGCGCGAGGTCATATGGATGTGCGGGTCGAAGATACGCATGTCACGCCTCCCGGGGCAGTGCGGCGGTGAGCCGGTCGAGCAGGTCGGTGGCGTCGGCGGGCAACTCCCGGCCGGCGGCGTTCCGCTCCGCGGCCAGCGCGGCGAGCATCGCGGCCAGCTCCCCGTCGGCCCGGCTGTCCAGGTCGGCCACGGCCACCAGGGGGACGCCGCTGAACACGCACTTGAGCACCGCCTGCCGCCAGGCGGCCGGGTCGAGGTGCCGGGCGTACGGGCCGAGGGCCGCGGCGACCAGGCGGGTGTCGTTGGTGCGGATCGCGTCGTGCAGCAGCGGCACCCCGGCGGCGCCGATCGGCAGCAGGGGCAGGGCCCGCAGCACGGCTCGCCGCTCGGCCGCGTCACCGTGCTGGTAGAGGCTCTCGGCGTACGCCGCGTGATCGCTGGGCAGGCTGGTCAGCAGCAGCACCCGGGCCGCGTCGTCGGCGGTCCAGCCGGGGGCGTCGGGCAGCTCGGCCCGGCCGCAACGTCGGCCGGCGGCGGGGAAGAGCCGGGTGATCGCGGTGGGCTCGGCCGCGACCCGGCGCAGCGCCGTGTCCAGCCAGTCGGGATCGGGTACGCCTCCCAGCGCGGCCCGCAGTGAATCCGGTGTCATCCCGTCTCCTCCCTCGTGCTGCTCCAGGCGCCCCACCACCACCCTTTGCTCTGCACCTACATGTGCGCCGGGGCCTCGTCAGCGGGTGTCGCCCGGGTGGGTGCCGCTGCGGCGGCGGCGCGCAGGAAATCGATGGACCGGGCGGCCACGTCCGGTGCGGCGTGCGAGTCGCGCGGCAACTCGACGGCGACCAGCCCTCGGTAGCCGGCCTCGGCCAGGGCCGTCAGCACCGGCGGGAAGTCGATCTCGCCGACGCCGAACTCCAGGTGCTCGTGCACGCCTCGGCGCATGTCGTCGATCTGCACGTTGACCAGGTGCCCGGCCACCTCGGCGACGCACTGCGGCACCGGCCACGGCTCCAGGCACCGGCAGTGGCCGATGTCGAGGGTGATGCCGAACCGGGCCGGGTCGCCGAGGGCGGCACGCAGCCGACGCCAGTCGGCGATGTCCTGCACCAGCATCCCCGGCTCCGGCTCGAAGCCGAGGGTGACGTCGGCGGCGTCCGCCGCGTCGAGCACTGTGGCGCAGCCGGACACCAGCCGGTCCCAGGCGCACTGCGGTGACACCGTCTCGGGCCGGACGCCGGCCCAGAACGAGACAGCCTCCGCGCCCAGGTCGGCGCCGATCCGGACGGCCCGGCGCAGGAACTCGACCCGCTTGGTCGGGTCGTCGTGCAGCAACGTCGGGGCGTGCTTGTGCCACGGGTCGAGCAGGTAACGGGCCCCGGTCTCGATCACCACCGCCAGGCCCAGCTCCTCCAACCGGCGGCCGAGGACGGCGACCCGGCGCGCGAGCCCCGGGGCGAACGGGTCCAGGTGGTCGTGGTCGAGGGTGAGCGCCACCCCGTCGTAGCCGAGGTCGGCGAGGACGGCGAGCGCGTCGTCGAGGCGGTGGTTGGCGAAGCCGTTCGTGCCGTACCCGAGGCGCAGCGTCGTGGCGTCGGCCGTCGGCGGTGCGGATCGGGGCCGCGGAGCTGTCATGTCGGCGAGACTTTCCGGGCCAGGCGTCGACCCAGCGGCGCGGCCGCCGCGACGGCCAACCCGAGCAGGCCGGCGCCACCCCGCGCGGTCAGCGCCCCCTGGAGGGCGGGCAGACCGGTGATCCCGGCGCCGACGGCGGCACGAACCCGCCCGGCCGACGGATCCCGGATCACCTCGGCCTGGGCCGCGCCGTAGCGGGCGGCGTACCACCCGGCCAGCACAGCGGGCAGCACGGCCGCGACCCCGGCCGATCGGGTACGACTCGCGCGTCCGCCGACCTCGTCGTTGGCACCGCCCTGGTCGGCGGCACTGGCGGCGGCGCGTCGGGCGTGCGGAAGGGCGGCACTGGCGGCGACCAGCGCCGTGCCCGCGAGGGTGCGCATCGGCAGCGCGGCATCCGCGCCACTGACCTCCCGGCGGGACAGCGCGGTGACCGTCCAGGTGTGCGCGGCGACGGTGACCGCCGCCGGCAACGCCCTGGTCACCCGGCCGCCGGACGCGCCGAGCAGCACATCCAGGCCACGGCAGGCGGCCATCACGGCCGGACCGGCGGCGGTGTTCTTCGCCAGCAGGTCGTACCCCCAGATGGTGGCGGCCAGCGGCACGGCGAGCGCGGCGGCGCGGCGACCGCCCACGGCGGCGGCCAGGCCCACGCCGGCGGCAGTGAGGCCCGCCGCGAGGCCGACCGCGGCGGCCGGGGTGATCCGCCCGCTGGGGATCGGCCGCTCGGGCCGCTCCACCGCGTCCAGGCCACGGTCGGCCCAGTCGTTGGCGGCCATGCCGGCCCAGTAGAGCAGCACCGAGGCGCCGGCCAGGGCGGGGGTACGCGGACCCAACGCGCCGGCCGCCGCCGCGCCGGCGACCACGTCACCGGGGACCGAGAGCGCAGCCGGCGCCCGGACCAGCTCGGCGAGGTCAGCCAGCGTGGTCATCGGCACCGTCCCCGCCGGTGTGCAGCAGCCGAGTGAACTCGGTCAGCCGCGCCCACTGCTCGCCCAGCGAGTGGCCCGGTGAGCCGAGCGGGTCCTTGAAGAAGAAGCCCAGCTCGGTCAGCGGCCCCACGTGCCCGGCGGCGTGCGCGGCGGCGGTGAGTCGGGCCAGGTCGAGCACCAGCGGCGCGGCCAACGCGGAGTCGCAGCCGTGCCAGGTGAACTCCATCCGCATGCCGGTGCCGAGGAACCCGGCGAAGGTGATCAGATCCCAGGCGGTCTTGAAGTCGCCCAGCTCCTCGACGTACTCGATGCGGGTGCCGCCCTGCGGGACGTAGCCCAGCGTCTCGCCGAGCACCCGCTGCTTGCTCTGCACCTTCGCGGCGTTGGCGGCCGGGTCGGCGAGGGTGGCGCCGTCGCCACCACCGAGCAGGTTGAACCCGGACCAGGAGCGCACGTCCAGGTTGCGCATCGCGAACATCGGCGCGAGCACGGACTTGACCAGTGTCTCCCCGGTCTTGCCGTCGTGCCCGGCGTACGGCAGGCCGGTCTCCTCGGCGAGCGCGGCCAACGCGGGCAGCCGCAGCCCGGTGGACGGGGTGAAGTCGACGTAGGAGCAGCCGGCCAGCAGCGCCGCATACGCGTAGAGGGAGCTGGGGGGCAGCACGTCGTCCGGGCCGGTGAGCGCGGCGCGCAGCGCGTCGGGGTCGCTGTGCCCGGGGTGCGGTGCCGCGGTGGCCTCGGTGGCGGAGACGTTGACGACCACCACCCGGTCCAGCCCGTGCCGCTCGCGGAAGCTGGTGAGGTCGCGGACCACGGCGTCGGCGCGATCGGCCTGGGTGCCCCCGACGGGTGCGGGGCGCAGCTCCTGCTCGACCGCGCCCAGCTCGTCCGGGAGGGCTGCGACCAGCCGCCAGGGGATGACGCCCGCGTCGGCCAGTGCCTCGGCCCGCTTGGACAGCGGGGTGGTCGCCAGGTCGTGCCCACCGAAGACGAGGTCCGCGAAGGCCGGCAGGGCGGGGCCGCGCAACTCGGGCAGCTCGGTGACGCAGCCGGTGGGCCCGGCCAGACCGGCTCGCAGCGCGAGCCCTCCGACGATGCTGGTGGTCGCGACGGAACCACGCGCTCCTATCAGCCAGACACCTGTTCGCATGGTGCTCCTTCCCCGTTCTCGAGGAATCGTCGGTACCGCTAAATATAGGAATATCAGAATAAGTTTCGGAAAGATATGGCCTTGCTTGGATGGGCCCCGCCCGCCCGACCCGCACCGAGACGGCACCGGCTTCCGACGTCGACGTCGGCGGCGGCGACGCCGGACCGGTCCCCGGTACGGGTGCGGGCAGACGGGGCTGGCAGGCAGGGTCGGGTCGGCGTCTCGACCCTGCCTCCCCCGCATTCGGTCTCCACCGGTGGTGGCGGTCCTCCGGTGCGGCCGGGGAATCCCGGTCCGGTCGCACCGGACGACCGTCCTGCTCGTGCGCCACCGGGCCGTACGGCCCGGCTGCACGCTCTCCGTCGCCGACCTCGTCCCGACCGCGGGGCGCAATCCGCTGTCGGTCCCTCGCCGGTCGGCGTCGGAAAGCCGGTCGGGCGATGGCGGTGCGAACACCGCCGTCGCGAACGGTCAAAGGTCAGGCGGCGGCTGTGACAAGCGCCGGTTCCACCTCGGCCCAGGATGAGCCGAGTTCGGCCGAGCGGGCCACCGCGTCCAGCACCAGCTGGACCTGCAACGCGTCGGCGAAGGAGGGAGTCGGGTCGACGCCGGTGGCGACCGCCTCGATGAAGTCGCGCATCTCGTGCGTGAACGAGTGCTCGTAGCCGATGATGTGGCCCGGCGGCCACCACGCCGACATGTACGGGTGCTCGCCCTCGGTCACCAGGATGCGGCTGAAACCCTGCTCCACGGTAGGCCGGGTGGCGTCGTAGAACTCCAACTCGTTGAGCCGCTCCAGGTCGAAGACCACGCTGCCCAGCGAGCCGTTGATCTCGACACGCAGCGCGTTCTTGCGACCGGTGGCGAACCGGCTCGCCTCGTACGTGCCCAGGGCACCGCCGTCGAGCCGGGCCACGAAGACCGCGGCGTCGTCGACGGTGACCGGCCCGGTGGGCACCGAGCCGCCGTCCACTGTGGCCGCCAGACCACTGGACTCGGCCGGCAACGGCCGCTCCTTGACGAAGGTCTCGGTCACCGCGCTGACCCCGCTGATCCGCTGACCGGTGACGAACTGGGTCAGATCGATGATGTGCGCACCGATGTCACCGAGCGCGCCGGAGCCCGCCCTGTCCTTCTGCAACCGCCAGACCAGCGGGAACTGCGGGTCCACGATCCAGTCCTGTAGGTAGGTCGCACGGACGTGTCGAATCACCCCGAGCCGTCCGTCGGCGACCATCTGGCGCATCATCGTGACCGCGGGGACCCGGCGGTAGTTGAACCCGCACATCGACCGCACTCCGGCGGCCCGGGCGACGTCCGCCGCGGCGGTCATCGCCCGCGCCTCCGCCACCGTGTTGGCAAGCGGCTTCTCGCACAGAACGTGCTTGCCGGCAGCCAGTGCGGCGAGGGCGATCTCGGCGTGACTGTCACCCGGTGTGCAGATGTCGACGACGTCGATATCGTCCCGGTTGATCAGATCACGCCAGTCCGTGGTGGACGCGTCCCAGCCGAGCCGATCGGCGGCATCTGCCACCTTCGTTGTGTCTCGACCGCAGATCAGCGCCATCCGGGCCCGCGCCGGCAGGTCGAAAACGCGGTTCACGGTACGCCACGCCTGTGAGTGCGCGGCGCCCATGAACGCGTAGCCGACCATGCCGACCCGCAGTTCTTTGTCTGTCGTGGACAAGGTGGCCTCCCCTGGTATGTCAGAACCCGAGCTTGTCGTAGCTGCTCGCGTTCTCCTTGGTGATCGTCTCCGAAGCCAGGGTCACTTCCTTCGGAACCTGCAGCTCCGTCAGGTCGCCCAGGCCCCGACCCTGCGCGACGAGCCGCGCGAGCGAGATAGCCGACGAGGCCATCGACGGGTTGTAGGTGACAGTCGCCTTGAGCACCGTGTTGTCGGCCTTGATCGCGTCGATCGCGAGCTTGGAACCGGCGCCGCCGACCATGAAGAACTCCGACCGGTTGGCCTGCTTGATGGCCGCGAGCACACCGATGCCCTGGTCGTCGTCGTGGTTCCAGATCGCGTCGATCTTCGGCAGCGCCTGGAGCAGCTGGGACGCCTCGCGCTGGCCGCTGTCCGAGGTGAACTCCGCCGAACGGCGGTTCTTCACGGTGAAGCCGTAGGTCGCCAGGGCGGCCTTGAAGCCGTTGCTGCGCTCGACGGTCAGCGGGATCTCCAGGCCGGCGATCTCACCGATGACCGGGTTGGTGACACCCTTGTCCTTGAGCATCTTGCCGATGAAGTGCCCGGCCGAGACGCCCATGCCGTAGTTGTCACCCTTGATCACCAGCCGGGAGGCCAGCGCGTCGGGGAACGCCCGGTCGAGGTTCACGATCGGGATGCCCGCCTGCATCGCCTGGAGGGCAACGGCGTTGACCTCCTTGCCGTCGTGCGGCAGCACGACGATGATGTCCGGCTTCTGGGCGATCAGCGTGCCGAGCGTGGAACGCTGGGCCTCCGAGTTCGACCCGCCGTCGACCTCCTTGAACTCCACGTCCGAGTAGGCCGCGGCCTGCGCCTTGGCGTTGGCGTGGATGGCGCCCATCCAGCCGTGGTCGGCGGCCGGGGCGGAGAAGCCGATGACGACCTTCTTGCCCGGGGCGTTGTTGCCCTCGGCGTTGCCGGCGGCCTTGGTCTGGGTGCTGGCCGCCGGGGTCTCGTTGCTGGTGCAGGCGGTGAGCAGGGTGGCGGCGCCAACTGCGGCTCCACCGAAGAGCAACCGGCGGCGCGACAGGTCGCGACTGTGCTGGGTCATGAAAGACCTCCTGGGAGCGGAATTTCAGTTGATAAGGGTGTGCGGGGCCCGGCCACCGTCGAATTTCTCGACGTGGCCCGGGACATCGGTGCGGTGCGTCAGGTTGCGGTGGTGACCCTGTTCCGCGCGAGGAGCCGAGTGACTGACTTGAACTGGAACTGCTGGATCAGGACGGCGGCGACGATGATGCCGCCCTTGACCATGTTCTGCGCCTCGATGGAGAGGCCGTTGATGGCGAAGAGGTTCGTGATCGTGGCGAAGATGATGACGCCGAGCAGCGAGCCGACGATCGTGCCCCGGCCACCGCTGAGCAGCGTCCCACCGATGATCGCCGCGGCGATCGCGTCCAGCTCGTACAGGTTGGCCATCGCCGCCTGCGCCGAGGTGGCCTGCGAGGTGAGCATGATGGCCGCGATGCCGCAGCACAGACCGGAGAGCGCGTAGAGCAGCATGGTGTGCCGCCGGACGTTGATGCCGGCCAGTCGGGCCGCCTCCGGGTTGCCGCCCACGGCGATGGTCCGCCGGCCGAAGGTCGTCCGGTTGAGCAGGATCCACCCGGCCACCACCACCGCGCCCAGGATGTAGACGAGGATCGGAATCCCGAGAACCTTGCGCGCCGCGATGTCGTTGATGAAGGTGCTGCTCGACACCTGGGTCTGCTTGTTGGAGATCGACGCCGCGAGCCCCCGGGCTGCCACCAGCATCGCGAGGGTCGCGATGAAGGGAACCAACCGCCCGTACGAGATGAGCACGCCGTTGACCAGGCCGACGCAGATGCCGACCACCAGCGCGGCGAAGATCATGCCGCCGGCGCCGTAGCTCTGGGTGGCGACAGTGGTGCACCAGACACCGGCCAGCGCGACGATCGCACCGACCGACAGATCGATGCCCCCGCCGATGATCACGAAGGTCATCCCGACAGTGACCACGCCGACGACCGACGCGAGTTGCAGGATGGCCAGCACGTTGTTCCAGACCCACGTCGGGTCGCCGTACAGGTCGGGCTTGGTGATCGCACCGACGATGATGAGCGCGGCGAGCACCCCGATCAGACCGAGGTTTCGCTTGGCGCCGTCGCCACCGTCACCCCGCCACCAGGAGAGCCGACCCGCGCCCGCCGCCTTGTCGCTGGCCACCGCCGTCTCCGCCGGGTCCACCGGCGGCGACTGTGCCGGAAGCTGCGGGCGCTCCGGTGTCGCGGTGGGAGTGGGAGTCGCGTCGCTCATGCCGGTGCGCCTTCCATCAAGGACCCCGCCATCACGAGGTCGAGCACAGTGTTTTCGTCAAGTTCGCCGGCCGCCGCTTCACGCACGACCCGCCCTTCCCGCATCACCAGCACCCGGTCGGCCAGACCCAGCACCTCGGGCACCTCGCTGCTGACCAGCAGCACCCCGACGCCCTGCGCGGCCAAACCCCGGATGACCTGGTAGAGCTCAGCCCGGGCGCCCACGTCCACGCCCCGGGTGGGCTCGTCGAGCAGCAGCAACTTGGTGCCGCCGAGCAGCCAGCGCCCGACCACCACCTTCTGCTGGTTGCCACCGGACAGCGTGCGTACCGGCCGGTCGACGTCCCGGGGCCGCAGCTCCAGGCTGTCGGCGATCCGGTCCGCCTCGGCGCGCTCCTTTGCCGCGTTGGTGAAGCCGAGCCGCGCGTACCGGCCGAAGGTGGCAAGCGTGACGTTGCGGTAGATCGGCTCGCCGAGCAGCAGCGCCTGGCTCTTGCGTTCCTCCGGGGCCATCCCCATGCCGGCCCGCACCGCGGCGCCGACGCCGGGACGCAGCACGTTCCCGTTCATCCGGACCGACCCGGCCTCCGCGAGACGGGCGCCGTAGATGGTCTCCAGCAGCTCCGAGCGGCCGGAGCCGACAAGCCCCGCGATGCCGACGATCTCCCCGGCGCGCACGTTCAACGAGACGTCAGCGAACTCACCCGTGCGGGTCAGCCCCTCCACCTGGAGCAGATCGGCGCCGGCGGGGTCCTCGGCCGGGCGGTCCGGGAAGACGTACTCGATGGTGCGGCCGGTCATCCGGCTGACCAGGTCACGGGTCGGGGTGTCGCGCGCCGGCAGGTTCGCCGCGGTGGTCCGGCCGTCCTTGAGTACGGTGACCCGGTCACCGATCTCGCGGATCTCCTCCATGCGGTGGGAGATGTAGATGACGGCGATGCCCTGCGCGGTCAGCTCCCGGATGATCCGGAACAGGTTGCCGACCTCGTCGTGGGCCAGCACCGCGCTCGGCTCGTCCATGATGATCAGTCGGGCCTCGTGCGAGAGCGCGCGGGCCATGCTGACGATCTGCTTGCCCGCGGCCGGCAGCGACCGGACCATCCGGCCCGGCGGGATCTCGCCGTGGCCCAGCCGGCTGAGGATCTGTCGGGTGTGCCGGGCCATCCGGCCGCGCCGGACGAACCCGAAGCTGCGGTACTCGTGACCGAGGAAGGCATTCTCCGCCACCGACAGGTCCTCGACGAGGTCGAGCTCCTGGTAGATGGTGGCGATGCCGGCCTTCATCGCGGCCTGCGGGTTGGTGAACGCGGCCGGCTCGCCACGCCACTCCACCTGCCCGGAATCCGGTTGGTGCACCCCGGAGAGCACCTTGATCAGGGTCGACTTGCCGGCGCCGTTCTGCCCGAGCAGGCAGTGCACCTCGCCGGCACGCACCTCCAACTGCACGCCGTCCAGTGCGCGTACACCGGGGAAGGTCTTGACCACATCGGTGAGGCGCAGGACCACCTCGCCCGCGACGGTGTCGGCGGGAGCCTCGACCAGCGGTGCCTCGGCGGCGGCCTCGGCCGACGCGGTGGCGGGGTCATCCTCGGACAGAGCCACAGTCTCCTCCTCGCTCACGACAGGATTTCGGTCAGGTTCATGCGGCTTCCCCGAAGGCGACATCGCCGGCGAGCACCGCCGCGCCGGTGACACCGGCGCGTCCACCCAACTCGGACAGCACGACCGGCAGGTTGCCCGTGGCCAGCGGCAGCGACCGGCGGTAGACCACACTGCGGATCTCGGCGAGCAGGATGTGCCCGAGTTGGGCCAGCCCGCCGCCGATCACGATCATCGACGGGTTGGTGAAGCTGACCAGGCCGGCGAGCACTCCACCGACCCGCCGTCCGCCGTCACGGATCAGTTGGATGCACGTCACGTCGCCCTCGACGGCACCCTCGGCGACGTCCAGCGCGGTGACCACCCCGCGCAGCGCCAGTCGCTCGGCCAACGCCGGCGACGTCCCGCTGCGGGCGGCGGCTGCGGCGTCCTTGGCCAGTGCGGCACCGCTGAACAGCGCCTCCAGGCAGCCGACGTTGCCGCAGGAGCACATCGGACCGTGCGAGTCGACCTGGATGTGGCCGATGTCGCCGGCGCAGCCGTCGGTGCCCCGGTAGACCTCGCCGGTGAGGTAGATGCCGCACCCGATGCCGGTGCCGATCTTGATGAAGAGGAAGTCGTCCACCGAGTGGGCTACCCCACCGTGCCGCTCGCCGATCGCCATGATGTTGACGTCGTTGTCGACCACCGCCGGGCAGCCGTGCTCCCGGCTGAGCAACTCGCGCACCGGGAACCGGTCCCAGCCCGGCATGATCGGCGGCGACACCGGAACGCCGTCGCGGAAGCTGACCGGCCCCGGAACGCCGATGCCCACCGCGTCCAACCGCTCGTACGCGCCGTCGACCCGGGCCTTGTGCAGCAACTCGTTGACCCGTTGCAGTGTCACCTTCGGTCCATTGCGGATGTCGGCCGGCTCCGCGTACTGGGCGACCGGTTCGAGGCGGCCGTTGACCACCTCGATGTCCATCGAGCTGGCGCCGAGGTCGACGGCGGCGAAGCGCAGCTTCGGGTTCAGCTCGACGAGTGTCGAGCGCCGCCCACCCCGGGACGCGGCGAGCCCCGCCTCGGCGACGTAACCCAGCGCGACAAGGCGATCCAGCTCGGCCAGCATGCGCGGGCGCGGCATCTGGAGTCGGTCGCCCAACTCGGCGCGGGAGACGGCCCCCTCGTCGCGGAGCAACCGCAACAGTCGTACGTGCAGGGGGTCGGCGGTCCGCACCGGGGGGTCACCTCTTCATTGGCATCGTTCACATCGACGCAATGTCGAAGTGTTGTGCCCGACACAGTAGGAGCGCGCTGTGCCGCGTGTCCAGAGCTTCAACCGTTCCGAGATGAACTTTTGTCCGAAAGAACAAAAGCTACTAGTCGATCAAGAAAAGGATCACGGGCGGCCCTCGTCCGCTCGCCCGCAGTTTCATCGACACACACGAAAACGCCCCGCCAGTCGATCTTTACTGGCGGGGCGGTGGGCTGCGCGGACGGTCGGTGCGGAGCCGCCGGTCGGTCCTCGCTGCGGGAGGGCGGCCGGTGCTTGCCGGTCGGCCCCCGGTGCGGGAGGGCGGCCGGTGCGGGAGGGCGGTCAGCGGCGGTTGGCGGCGTTGCGCTTCTTGCGGAGCTTGCGGTCGTCGCGCAACTCGACGTACGGCTCGTCGTCGACGCCATGGCCGGCCGCGATGGCGCGGCCCCGCTCCAACTCGGCGTCGAACTCGGCACCCAGCAGGATCGCGATGTTGCTCAGCCACAGCCAGATCAAAAAGACGATCACCCCGGCCAGCGCCCCGTACGTCTTGTCGTACGAGCCGAAGTTGCTCACGTAGAGGGCGAACAGGCCGGAGATCACCAACCAGATCACCACGGCCAGCACACCGCCCGGGCTGACCCAGCGGAAACCGCCGTGCCGCGCGTTCGGTGAGGCCCAGTAGAGGATGGCGAACATCAGGCTGACCAGGATCAGCAGTACCGGCCACTTGGCGACGTCCCACACCGTGACCGCCGCCGCGCCGAGGCCGACCACGTCCCCCACCGTCTCGGCGAGGCGGCCGGTGAAGACCACGATCACCGCACTGGCCAGCAGCAGCACTCCTACCACCGCTGTCACGCCGAGCCGGATCGGCAGCGTCTTCCAGATCGGACGACCCTCCGGCACGTCGTAGATGCTGTTCGAGGCGCGCATGAACGCGCCGATGTAGCCGGACGCCGACCAGAACGCGGCCACCACACCGGCGATCGCCGCGATGCTGGCCAGGCTGCCGTTCTTGTCCGCCGCGGTGATCGCGTCGACGATGATCTGCCGGATGCTGCCCTCCGGCACCGCCTGGTTGACGGTGTCCTTGACCCCCTCGGTGGCGCCCGCGCCCAACAGACCGAGGATCGAGATCAGCACCAACAGACCGGGGAAGATGGACAGCACCCCGTAGTAGGTGAGCGCCGCCGCCCAGTCGGTCAGGCTGTCGTCCTGGAATTCGCTGACAGTGCGCCGCAGCGCCGCCTTCCAGCCGCTGCCGGGTAGATCGGTGGGGCTGTCCGGCCCCGCGTCGGGTCCGACCGGCGCGCTGGCGTCGCCGCGTTCCCGGCGGGCGACTGACTCGTCCGAGGTCATCGCCCCTCCTCGTCGTCGATGGTGGTGGTGGTGTCACCTCCGACATGCCCCGTGGACCCGCGCCGATAACCCGGACCCCGCTCGGCGTTTCGACATTTGATCGACTCGGCCGTGCACCACGCGAATCGCGCGCCGCGCAGGTCCATGGTCACCGTGGATGGCCCGGGCCGCCGGCACGTCGGTCCTTGCATTCTTTCGGGGCAATGCGGTTCGCCGGGATTCGGCAACACCCCACTGGCCAGCGCGATAACAAGAAGGTCACATCGGCAAGTTTTTTCGGCTGGCGGCCGGGCGAGATCCAACCCGACCAAGCCAGCTAAAGCAGCACCAAACCGGCGCGCGGAGACGATTGATGTGACTGTCGGTGATCACGAGTTGGGGGATGCGTGTCCGTGACGCCGACAACTCACAGCCGCCGCGAGCGGACCACAGAGCCCGCACGACCTGCCGAGTCGTCGCTTGTGTGAGACTGTTGCCGACAGGAAGCCTATTCGACAATCGACATTCCCGGGGATTTCCCTCACCAATCAATAGTCACCCACAGCAATCACGTTCAACAATATTCCCATACAGCGCAGTCCCCCGTATTGTCCCCCAGCGTGTCATCCGTGCACCCCGTTCAGGACGCCGTCCCCTCGCCCCGAGACGACGACGCGCCCACACCGGTCGACGTCGACGAACGGCCACTGAGGCCACCCGCCGCGAACGGCCCGACCACCGAGAACGGCCCACCCGCCGAACCCGGTGGGGCCGACCCCGCTCCCGTGGCCGTCGGCGGCCAGCCCGACCGCGAGTTGACCGCACAGTTCGAGGACGAGAAACCGGGCCGGGTGTTCACCGGGCCACTCGGCCTCTTCGTCGCGGGCGTCACCCTTGCCGTCGCCCTCCTCGCGATCTACCAGGTCTTCTTTCCGCTGGCGCAGGGCAGCAAGTTCTACCTGATCATCTTCCTCGCCGGCGTCCTGCCGATGGTCTTCCTGGCGTATCCGTCGGGAGTGCGCCTACCCCGACGAGGCACCCCGGCAGCGGTCGCCGACCCGGCGAGCAGCTCGACGAGACGGACGCGCCCCACCCCGGTCGACTGGGTGCTCGCCGTGGCCGCCTTGCTGAGCTGCCTCTACCCGGTGGTGCCGGTGGCCGTCGGTACGGGCGGCGGCGGATACGACGCCTTCCTCGATCGGCAGGGGCTGCTCGACCCGGTCGACCTGGTGTTGGGCACCGTGCTGCTGCTCCTGCTGCTGGAGGCGTGCCGCCGGACCACCGGCTGGATCCTGCCGGCGGTCTGCCTGCTCTTCCTGGCCTTCGGCTACTACGGCGGGCTGCTGCCGCAGTCCTGGCCGGTGGCCCATGCCGGCCTCGACTTCGGGCAGCTCGTCGACGCGTTCTACAACTCCGACAGCGGCTTCTACGGCACCCCACTGGACGTGGCCGCCTCGTACATCGTGCTCTTCACCATCTATGGCGCGGTGCTGGACCTCTCCGGCGCCGGTCGATTCTTCGTGGAACTCTCCGCCGCCGCGTTCCGCCGCTCCCGAACCGCACCGGGACGCACCGCGGTGGCCGCCGGCTTCCTCCTCGGAACCGTCTCGGGTTCGGGAGCGGCCACCACGGTCAGCATCGGCTCGGTCACCTGGCCGATCCTGCGCCGCGCCGGCTATCCGCCGGAACGGGCCGGCGGCATGCTCGCCGCCGCCGGCGTCGGCGCGATCCTGTCGCCGCCGACGCTGGGGGCCGCCGCGTTCATCATCGCCGAGTACCTCGGCGTCTCGTACCTCCAGGTGCTCGGCTGGGCCACCGTGCCGACACTGCTCTACTACCTGGGCATCCTGCTCGCGGTGGAGATCGACGCCCGGCGCTCCGGAGTACGCCGGGTCACTATCGACGCCGGGTCTGCCCTTTCGCTGCTGGCCCGCTTCGGCTACCACTTCCTCTCGCTGATCGTGATCGTCGTGATGCTCGCCCTCGGCGCCTCGGCGACCAGGGCCGTGGTGCTGGCCACCGTGTTGGCGGCAGTGCTCTCCTTCCTGGACCGGCGGCACCGGCTCACCCCCGCACGCCTGGTCGAGGCGCTCACCAACGGAGTGCGCGGAGTGCTGGCGGTCAGCGCGGTCTGCGCCGCTGCCGGCATCATCACCGCCACCACCACCAAGACCGGGCTCGGCCCGCAGGCCGCGGCACTGCTGCTCAGCGGCGCCCAGGCGGTCAGCTCCGACCCGTTCGTCGTGCTCCTGCTCACCGCCCTGCTCGCCGCGCTCGCGCTCACGCTGCTCGGCCTGGCCGTGCCGGTCACCGCCTCGTTCGTGATCGGCTGGGTGATCATCGGTCCCGCGCTGCTCAACCTGGGCGTCGCCGCACCCGCCGCGGCGATGTTCGTCTTCTACTTCGCGGTGCTCTCCGAGGCCTCGCCGCCGACCGCGCTCGCCGCGGTGGCCGCCGCCGCCGTCACCGGCGGGCGACTGGTCCCGACCATGTGGCAGACCCTGCGGTACGCGCTGCCCGCGTACCTCATCCCGATCGCCTTCGTGCTCACGCCGACCGGGCTCGGGCTGCTCGGCATCGGCGGGGTGGACCGCATCCTGCTGGCCGGCCTGACCACCGCGCTCGGGGTCGCCGTGCTCGCGGTGGCGGCCGGCGGGTGGCTGCCCGGCATCGGCCCGGCCGGAAAACCCGAGCGGATCGTCGGCGCGCTCGCCGGGCTGGTTCTGCTGTGGCTCGAACCTGTCCCCGTCATGGTCGGCGCCGCCCTGGTCGCGCTCACCGTGGCGGGTGTTCTGCTCCGTCGCGGAACGGCCAACCGGACGGCCGTCGCCGACAGGGGCGTCAACCAGAAAGACCATCAGGAGGAGAACAGGTGAGACGGATCAACGTGCGAATAGCCGCGAGTCTCGGGGCAGTCACCCTGATCGCGGCCGGCGTCGCCGGATGCGGGGGCCGTCAGAAGAGCGCGGCCACCGACGACACCTCCAGCGCGGTCGGCTGCGAGGTCACCAAGGACACCCGGGTCGGCATCGCCACCGGCAACGCCACAGGGGTCTACTACGTCGTCGGCAACGCGCTCGCCGGGCAACTCGCCACGGCCAGCGGCGGCAAGCTCACCGGCACCGCCGCCGAGACCGGCGCCTCGGTGCAGAACATCGAGCAACTCGTCGCCGGCCAGTACGACGTCGCCTTCTCGCTCTTCGACACCGCGGTCAACGCGACGCAGGGCAAGGGGACCTTCAAGGGGCCGCAGCCGGTGAAGGCGCTCGCGCGGATCTACGACAACTACACCCAGGTCGTCGTCCGGGCCGACTCGGGAATCACCTCGGTCGCCGAGATGAAGGGCAAGAAGATCTCCACCGGATCGCCCAAGTCGGGCACCGAGGTCATCGCGCAGCGGCTGCTCACCGCGGCCGGCCTCGACCCGGCAAAGGACATCCAGGCGCAGCGGCTCGACCTGACCAAGACCGTCGACGGCATGAAGGACGGCAGCGTCGACGGCTTCTTCTGGTCCGGCGGCACCCCGACCGGCGGCGTCACCGACCTCTTCACCACGGCGGCCGACAAGGTGAAGTTCATCGACATCAGCCCGCTGCTGCCGAAGATGGCAGAGCTGAACCCCGCGTACCAGGCCGGGACGATCGGCAAGGACGTCTACAAGACTCCCGCCGACGTCCCGACCATCGTGGTGCCGAACGTGCTGCTGGTCCGCGACGACCTCGACGCCAACGTCGCCTGCGTCATCACGAAGACCGTGTTCGAGAAGAAGGACGCCCTCAGCCAGGCCAACCCGGCGGCCAAGGGCATCGACCTGGCCAACGCACGCAAGACCGACCCGGTGCCGCTGCACCGTGGGGCGGAGACGGCACTGACGAAGCTGAGCGCCGCAAGCTGATCCGATCGTCCCGGCCCGGGCCCACCGCCCGGGCCGGGCACCACCCCGACCCGGGAGACCCCGTGCCGCTCCCCGCCCACGTACGCCAGCACCGCTCCGGCGGTGTTCTGGAGAGCCTTCGCTCGATCCGCACCCAGCTACTCGCGCCGATCCTGGTGACGATCATCAGTCTGACCGTGCTCGGTGCCGCGCAGACCACCGCCGCGCTGGACGCCAGTGCGGACGCCGACCGGGCCCGTGTCCTCTCCGGCACCGCCACCGTCACCGTCCAACTGGTCCACGAACTGGAGCGGGAACTCGGCGAGACGGCGGCGCTGCGCCAGCGCGGCGGCACCGCCGGACGGCCACTCGTGGACGCCCAACGGCGCCGCGTCGACGCCGCCGTCGAGCGGTTCCGCTCCTCCGGTGAGCAGGCCCGGGAGTCCGTGCCCGAGCTGACGTCGGTGCTCGGCAGGGCCAGCGGTCAACTCGACCAGCTCTCCCCCAACCGTGCCCTGGCGCTGACCGGCACGGAGGCGGACGTGGCGTACGCGCGCACCGTCGAGTCGCTGCTGGCCGTCGCGGACGCGCTGCCGGCCCAGTTGCGGGACCCGGAGTTGGCCAACGCCGCCCGGGAGGTCGCCTCCGTCGCCACCCAGGAGCACCTGGCCTCCGTCGAACGTGACCTGCTGCGCGCCGTCTTCGTCCGGGGCCGGCTCAACGCCGGCGAGCTTGCCCGGCTTGGTTCGCTGAACGGCGCTCAGGAGCAGCGCGAGGCCGAGTTCCTCCGGATCGCGACCGACACGGCGAGCGATTCCTGGGCCCGGCTGATGACCGGCGGTGACGTGGAGGCGGCCCGCACCATGCGGGACGCGGTGCTGGCGACCGACGGTGGCGCCCAGGCGATGAAGACCGATGGCGACGCCTGGTTCGTGGCGCAGAGTGGCACCCTGCGCCGATACAACCTGCTCGGCCGTGAACTCTCCGAGGACCTCGACCGCGACGCCGCGGCGCTGGCCCGCGAAGCGCTGCGGACGGCCCTGCTCACCGGTGGGGTAACCATTGCCGTGGCGCTCGGCTCGCTGATCACGGCCGTGGTGCTGGCGATCCGGATCAGCCGGCGGTTGGGCCGCCTGCGGGCCGCGGCGTTGACCATGGCCAACCACGAGCTACCGGAGCGGATCACCGCCATCGCCGCCGGGGCGGAGCGCCCGGACGAGAGCGCCGCCGGCGCGGCCACCGCCGCGATCGCGCGTGGTCACGACGAGGTCGCCCAGGTCGCCGCGGCCTTCGGTACGGTCAGCCAGGCCACGCTGCGCCTCGCCGGCGCGCAGGCCGAGTTGCGCCTGGACATGACGCGGATGGCCGAGGCGCTGGCCCGGCGGATCCGCACCCTGATCACCCGCCAGCTACGGCTGCTTGACGACTTCGAGCGCGAGGAGACCGATCCCCGGATCCTCGAACGCCTCTTCGCACTGGACCACCTCGCGGCACGCCTGCGTCGCAACGGGGAGAACCTGCTGGTCCTCTCCGGCGGCGAGCCGAGCCGGGGGCACGAGGCTCCGCTGCACCTGGAGGACGTGGTCCGGGCGGCGGCCTCGGAGATCGAGCACTATCCCCGGGTGGAGTTGAACCTGCCGGCGGCCGGGGTGCAGGGCGCGGCGGTCGGCAGCCTGGTGCACCTGCTCGCCGAACTGCTGGAGAACGCCACCGTCTACTCCCCGCCGCACACGCCAGTGCTTGTCGACGGCCGGCACACAGTGGACGGGCTGTTGCTGCGGGTCCACGACCACGGGATCGGCATCCGGCCGGGCCGGTTGGCCTCGATCAACGAGCGGCTCGCGAGCCCAGCCATGATCAGCAGTGCGGCGGCCGGCAGCATGGGGTTGCACGTGGTGGCTCACCTGGCCGTCCGGTACGGGATCCGGGTGCAGCTCTACAGCACCAGCACCGGCACCATCGCCCAGGTGGAACTGCCCGACCTGCTGTTGACCCGGATCGAGACGCTCGCCCATCACCAGCCCGTGGCGGGTCGACCGCTGGCCGGACGGCCGGCGGCCTGGTTCCGGCCGATCAGCAACGCTGCCACCGGGGCACGGCCACTTGTCGCCGCCCAGGGCGCGGCGGGCGGGCAGGCTCGCGGCGTCGCCGCGGTACCGCCGCCCGGCGGAGGGTTTGCCGGCGCTGCTCCCCTGCCGCCGCCGACTGCCCCGCCGGCCCCGCAGCTCACCGCTGGCGGGCTGCCCCGTCGCAGCCGCGGTGACTCACTGCCCACGCAGTTGCCCACGCACCTGCCCCCACCACAGTCCCCCGTCAGCGAGTCGGATCTGCTCGATCCCGAGGTGGTCCGGCGTCGCCTCTCCGCCCTCGCCGAAGGCGTTGCGAGCGCCGCCCGCTCCAACCCGTACACGACACCCACCGGGAGAATCCGATGACCCCACCCGTGACAACAGGCCTGGACTGGCTGCTCGCGAACTTCGTGGACCAGGTTCCGGACGTGTCGCACGCCCTCGCGGTCTCCGAGGACGGGCTTCGACTGGCCGCCTCCCCACACCTCTCGGTCGACCAGGTCGACCAGCTCGCCGCCGTGATCAGCGGACTGGCGAGTCTGACCGTCGGCGCGGCTCGGCTGATGTCCGCCGGCCGCGTACGCCAGCAGATCGTCGACATGGACGGCGGTGTGCTGCTGGTGATGGCGGTCGGCTCACGCGCGCTGCTCGGCGTGCTCGCGGCGCCCGGCTGTGACCTCGGCCAGATCGGCTACGAAACCGCGACCCTGGTGCAGCGGGTGGCCGAGGCCCTGGAGCCGGCGGCCCGCCGGTGACCACACGAGTGCGACGGCTGGGGGCGGCGCTGCTGTTGGCAGTGCTCGTCGCGGGTTGCGGCGGCGAACCGTCCACGTCGGACGCCTGGCACGGCGGGCGGATCTTCCTGGCCACCGGCAACACCACAGGTGTCTACTACCAGCTCGGTGGCGGCTACGCGGACCTGATCAATCGGCATCTGCCCGGCTACGAGGCACGGGCCGAACCGACCGGCGCCTCGGTGGAGAACATCAACCGCCTGGCCACCGGCGACATGGAGATCGCGTTCAGTCTCGCCGACACCGCGGCCGACGCCATCGCCGGAACTGGCGCGTTCGACGGGAAACCGCAGTCGGTCCGCGCGCTGGCGCGCATCTACAGCAACTACACCCACCTGATCGTGCGCGCCAACAGCAAGATCGGGACCGTCGCCGATCTTCGGGGCAAGCGGGTCTCCACCGGCTCGCCGAAGTCCGGCACCGACATCATCGCCGGCCGGCTGCTCACCGCGGCCGGTCTCGATCCGGACCGCGACGTCCAACGCCTCACCCTGTCGCTGCCCGAGACGGTCAAACAGATGCGGGCCGGAAGCCTGGACGCCATGTTCTTCTCCGGCGGTCTGCCCACCCCGGGCATCAAGGACCTGCTCGGCAGTTCGCCCGGCGCGTTCCGGCTGCTGCCGCTGGACAACCTCCTCCAGCCGCTGGAGAAGGGCTACGGCCCTGTCTATACCACCTCGACGCTGAGCGCCGACGTCTACAAGACGGCGAGTGACGCGCCCACCATCACCGTCGCGAACGTGATCCTGGTCAGCGCCGACATGCCCGACGGCCTGGCGTACGACCTCACCCGGACGCTCTTCGAACACCAGGCGGAGCTGATCGCCGTCCATCCCGAGGCAGCGAACTTCACCCGGGCCAGCGCCGCGCTGAGCGAGCCGATCCCGTTGCATCCCGGTGCCAACCGCTACTACCGGGGGAGTTGACCGATCGAGCGTTCGCTCACAGGTCGCCCGGGGCCGTGGCGGCGCGGGCCACGCCGACCAGGCGGTCGGTCTCGGTGAGCAGGGCCTCGTCGTCCGCCGGGGTGCCGGGATCCAGGCGGACCGTCCAGGTGAGACCGTCGGCCCCGGACACACGGCGGGCCGCGACCCGCGCCGCTCCGCCGGGCACCGGCTGGTGCTCGGTGTACGCGACCGAGCGGGTCACCCGCGCCCGCACCTGGTGCGGCAGCTCACCCGGGTCGAGCAGCAGACAGGTCTCGGCCGGGCCGTCGGCGACAACCGTGTAGCCGTCGCGCTCGACGACTGTCTCGGCGGGCGTGACAGTCAACTGCCGGCCGGACCAGACGGCCTTGAGGATGGTGTGCCAGCCGAGCCGATGCCCCCGACCGGGCAGCCACAGCCCGAGGTTGCTGGCGACCACCACCCCGTCGCCCTCGCCGTTGCCGGCGGCCGCCCAGGCCAGCACCCGCTCGTCGGGGGTCAGCGGCGGCCGGCTGGCCGGTGGCAGCTTCGGTTTGCGGCTGAACAGTCCCATCTAGAGGCCTCCCGCAGCCTGCTCGCGTAGCGCCCGCGCGTGCTGCTCCAGGGACAGCAGCTCACCGAAGGCGGCGAAATACTCGTCCTTGTTGTTGACCGGGTTGATCCGCTGGATGCGCGACTTGATGTCGCGGATGCGGGAGGTCACCGACCCGAACTGCACCCGGGCCATCGTGATCGACACGTAGCGCGGGTCCGCCTCGCCGTCGATGCGCAGCGGCTCCACCGCCAACTCGCCGACGAGCGCCGCCGCGGCCAGGTCGTCACAGGCGTCCCGGACCGACTCGATCCAGACCGCCCCGCCGGTCGCCGACACGGCACCACCGGCCGCCGCGATGGCCGCCCGCACCGCCACGTGCACCGGGTGGCGGTATTCGGTCGACTCGACCGCGTCGAACATGGGCCCGGCCAGGACGGGCTGTTGGAGGGCGAGCTTCAGCGCCTCCCGCTCGACCATCGACTGCGGGCTGTCCAGGGCCGGCTCGGGGCGAGCCGAGGCGGGCCGGGCGGCGGGGCCGGCGTCGCGGGTGCCGGGCGCCGGGGTGTTGGCGGCGGCGAGCACCGCCCGCTGCACCGGCTCGATCTCCATCCCGAGGTCCATGGCGAGCTTGCGGACGTACTCCGGGCGCTTTTCCCGGTCCTTGAGTCGCGCGACAAGCGGCGCGGCGTGACGCATGGCCTCGACCCGGCCGTCGACGGTGTCCAGGTCGAAGCGGCCGATCACGTGCCGCAGCGCGAAGTCGACGAGCGGCTCACGACGGGCGACCAGGTCACGCACCGCCAGGTCGCCCTTGGCCAGCCGCAGATCGCACGGGTCCATGTTGTCGGGGCTGACCGCGATGAACGTGCGCCCGACGAACCGCTGGTCGTCCTCGAAGGCCCGCAGTGCGGCCTTCTGGCCGGCCGCGTCACCGTCGAAGGTGAAGATGATCTCGCCGGCCACCTCGTCGCTGTCGAACAGGAGCCGCCGCAGCACGGAGATGTGGTCCGCCGCGAAGGCGGTGCCGCAGGTCGCCACCGCCGTTGTCACCCCGGCGAGATGGCAGGCCATGACGTCGGTGTAGCCCTCGACGATGACCGCCCGACCCTGCTTGGCGATCTCGCGCTTGGCCTGGTCGATGCCGTAGAGCACGTGCGACTTCTTGTAGATCGGCGTCTCGGGGGTGTTCAGGTATTTCGGGCCGTCGTCATCGTCGAAGAGCTTGCGCGCGCCGAAGCCGATCACGTCGCCGGCAAGGTCACGGATCGGCCAGAGCAGCCGACGGCGGAACCTGTCGATCAGGGTGCCGGAGCGCGACTCCCGGGACAGCCCCGCCGTGACCAGCTCCTGGTGGGTGAAACCCTGCTGGCGCAGGTGCTTGGTGAGCAGGTCCCAACCCTCCGGGGCGAAGCCACAGCCGTAGCGCTCGGCGGCGGCCCTGTCGAAACCCCGTTTGGCCAGGAACTCCCGGGCCGGCCGGGCCCCGGCCGTGCTGAGTTGCGCCCGGTAGAACTCGACGGCGGCGGCGTGCGCGGCGACCAGGCGCTGCCGTTGGCCCTGCTGCGGGCGGGGGCGTGGGGTGCCCCGGTCGTCCTCGATGTAGCGCAGTTGGATGCCGGCGCGGCCGGCCAGCCGCTCGACCGACTCGACGAAGCTGAGGTGGTCGGCGTCCATCAGGAACTTGATCGCGTCGCCGCCGGCCCCGCAGCCGAAGCAATACCAGACGTTGCGGGCCGGGGAGACGTTGAACGACGGGCTCTTCTCGTCGTGGAACGGGCACAGACCCTTGAGGTTGCCGCCACCGGCGGACTTGAGGGTGACCGTCTCGGAGATCACATCCCCGATCGAGGTGCGTTCCCGGACCAGTGCGATGTCCTCGTCCCGGATCCGCCCAGCCATGTGCCACCCCCTCGACGTACATCCTGCCCTGCCGGACCGACGACACGCCGGCCGGGGGATGCCGGTGTGGCGGCGGCCGCTGCCGGCTGGGCGGTTCCGGCCCGCCGGCCGGGCCCGCACGGGGACCATGACCAGATGCGCAGGGTACGCACCGACGCCCTCCACCTGCCGAGCCGGCTGGCCGCCCGGGTGGGGCTGCGTGGGCAGACCCCGCAGACCGACGATGCCGGCCACCGGCACGCCACCTGGTTGGAGCTCTTCCTCGACCTCATCTTCGTGTACGCGTTGGCGGCGGTGGTGGCCCGCCTCGGCAACGAACCGGCCCCGTCACCGACGGCCGTGCTGGCCGTGATCGGGCTCTTCGTGGTGATCCAGTGGGCCTGGTTGGGGCAGGTCTACTACGACACCCGCTTCGATCCGGACGACGCGCCGCACCGACTGCTGGTGCTCGTCGCGTTGGTCGGCGCTGGCGCGATGACCCTCGGCGTCGACGAGGTCCCGGAGAGCGTGCTGCTGCCGGTCGGCTACCTGATCGTGCGGGGTGTGCTGCTCCTGCTGTACCTGCGGGCCCGCCCGACCAGCGCGATGGCCCGCCTGGTGACGACGATCTACCTGATCGGCTTCGGGTCGGGCTGGCTGATCTGGCTGGTGTCGCTGACCGTGCCCACCGGGCTGCGCCCGGTCCTGTGGATCGTCGCGATGGTCATCGAACTGGCCACGCCCTGGGTCGGGGCGCGGTGGCTCAACCGCTGGCCGGTGGACAACCGGCACCTGCCGGAACGCATCGGCCAGTTCACCATCATCGTGCTGGGTAGCGCGCTGGCCAGCCTGCTCTTCGCGGTGCCGGACCACCCCCCACCCCACATGATCCTCACCGCCGCGATGGCCTTTCTCATCCCGGCGGCCGTCTGGTGGGTGTACACCACATTCGTCACCACCCGCCTGCTCCAGAGTCGGCTGCGCGGCGGGCAGGCGTACAGCTACCTGCACATCCCGCTCGGCGGCGCGCTGCTGCTGCTCGGCTGGTCGCTCGGCCAGGTGGTCCGGCTTGTCGACGCCAACGCGGCCCGGCTGCCGCTGGAGCTGCGGCTGCTACTGGGCGCGTCGATGGTGGTCTGGACGTTGTGTGGCCTGGCCCTGTACTGGCTGTGGACCCGACCGAGCCGCGCCCGGTTGGCGATCGCCGCCTACGGGGTGCTCTCGGTCTCCCTGGTCACCGGGGCGGTGCACCGACCGAGGGTGCTGCTGTCGCTGCTCGCCCTGGCGGTCGTCGGGTACGCCGTGCTGCTCAGCCGACGGCTCGCCCGCGCCGGGGAGGCGAACCACACATCCGAGGGTTGAGCCGGCCCTCAGGCGGCGGTGGCCTCCTCGGCTGCCACCTGGCTGTTCCAGTCGGCCTTGGTGGAGCGCCACCCCTCGTCGTCCATGCCGCGCCGCCAGTAGCCGGAGATGGAGAGCCGGTCGAGGGGGATGCCCCGCTCGCCGCGCAACAGCCGGCGCAGGTCCCGGACGAAGGCGGCCTCGCCGTGCACGAACGCGTGCACCTGACCGGCCGGGAACTCCAACGCCCGTACCGCCGCGACAAGCGCCTCGCCCACCGGGCGGTCGCCCCGGTGCAGCCAGGTCAGCTCGACAGCGCCGGGGCTGAGCAGCTTCTGCTCGTCCGCCGGGTCGGCGATCTCCACGAAGACGTGGGCCGGCACACCCAGCGGCAGTCGTTCGCACGCCGCGGCGATCGCCGGCAGGGCGCTCTCGTCGCCGACCAGCAGGTGCCAGTCCGCGTCCGGGCTCGGCGCGTACGCCCCGCCGGGGCCGACGAAGTGCACCGGGTCACCCGGACGCAGCGCGGCGGCCCACGGGCCGGCCAACCCCTCGTCGCCGTGGTGCACCACGTCCACTGTCAGCTCCTCGGTCAGCGGATCCCACCGCCGCACGGTGTACGCGCGCAGCCGGGGCCACTGCTCCCGGGGCAGGTCCCGGCGGATCGCGGCGAGGTCCAACGGCTGCTGGTACGCGACACCGGGCTGCGGGAACACCAGCTTGATGTAGTGGTCGGTGAAGTCGCCCACCGGCAGGCCGGCCAGCTCGTCCCCGCCGAGGACGAGCCGGATCAGGTGCGGGGTGGGCCGCTCGGTGCGCAGCACGTGGACCGAGGTGACGTTCCTGGGGCGCTCCGTCATGCCAGTTAGGCTAGCCTAAGCTGACTCGTGATCGTTCGGCGGTGTGCCGCTACCGGCCAGTCGGGTGTGCCAGGTCACCGCGGCAGGGTCGGTGAGCGACGCGACCTGGTCGATCACCACCCGCAGTCGGGCGGCGTCATCCTCCGCCGCCCGCCACATCGGCGCGAAGATCGGATCGAGCCCGTCCGGCGCCCGCCGCAGCAGTGCGGCCACCAACTCGGCAAGCATCGTCCGCTGCCGTTCGTAGCGGCCCCGGAACCCGGAACGACGCATCACGTACCGCAGGGCGATGCCCTTGAGCAGCGCGCACTGGGCCCGGGCCAGCCTCGGCACCACCAGATCAGCGTCGTAGCGGCGGTGCGGGCCGGGGCCGGAGCGCTCCTCCGTGGCGGCCACCGCCGCCGACACGAACCGGCCGGTCAGCCCACTGGTGGTGGCCTTCAGCGCGACCTGGGCGCGGTGGCTGCCGTCGTAGCCGACAAGCGGGGCCAGCAGCGGATCGGCCAGCAGGTCCACAAGCACCCCGGCCAGGTCGTCCGCCGA
This sequence comes from Micromonospora sp. NPDC049230, assembly GCF_040647875.1. Classification (NCBI taxonomy): domain Bacteria; kingdom Bacillati; phylum Actinomycetota; class Actinomycetes; order Micromonosporales; family Micromonosporaceae; genus Micromonospora; species Micromonospora sp. NPDC049230. The sequence goes on along the minus strand of NZ_JBEZCZ010000001.1, from coordinate 7,199 downwards.
CTCGCCGGAGTACGCGGCGGCCACGTCGGCGCAGAGCGCGGCCCGCTCGTCGGCGTCCGCGAGCAGCGGCCCCAACGTCACGTACCCGCCGTGGATGCCGTCCTCCACGTCGTGCACCGAGTACGCGACGTCGTCCGCCCAGTCCATCACCTGCGCCTCCAGGCAGCGCCGGTCGCCGGGAGCGCCGGCCCGGATCCAGTCGAAGACCGCCGCGTCGTCGGCGTACACCCCGAACTTGCGCTGCCCCGGCCGGCGCGGCCAGGGATACTTGCCGATCGCGTCCAGCGACGCGCGGGTCAGGTTCAGGCCGGCGGACGAGCCGTCCGGGGCGAGCACCTTCGCCTCCAGCCGGGTCAGCACCCGCAACGTCTGCGCGTTGCCCTCGAAGCCACCGCAGGGCGTGGCCAGCAGGTCCAGAGCGGACTCGCCGTTGTGCCCGAACGGCGGATGCCCGAGATCGTGGGCCAGCCCGGCGACGTCGACCACGTCCGGGTCGCAGCCCAACCGGGCACCCATCTCCCGGGCGATCTGCGCCACCTCCAACGAGTGCGTCAGCCGCGTACGCAGGAAGTCGTCAGTGCCGGCGGTGTGCACCTGGGTCTTGGTGGCCAGCCGGCGAAACGCCGCCGAGTGCAGCACCCGGGCACGGTCCCGCTCGTACGGCGAGCGGCGATGCCCGGTGTCCTTGGGCGATTCCTCGACCAAGCGGGCGTCCGGCTCACTGCTCACGCAGGACGCAGAACTCGTTGCCCTCGGGGTCGGCCAGCACCGTCCAGTCGACGTCGCCCTGGCCGATGTCGACGTGCCGGGCGCCCATGTCGACAAGGCGCTCGACCTCGGCCTCCCGGTCGGCGGGGCGCAGGTCGAGGTGCAGCCGGTTCTTGCGCTCCTTGCCCTCGGTCACGAGGCCGAAGAACAGGGCGGGTGACCGGTCCGGGGACTGCCGGATCTCCACGCCGCCCGGCTTCTCGGTGACGATCTGATAGCCGAGCGCCTCGGCCCACCAACGGGCCAGTCGCGCCGGGTCACGGGCATCGACGGTGAGGCTCTCCCAGACGCTTGTCATTCAGTCACCTTTCCCGTTCGACGGCTTACGCAATCAGCCGTTTGCGAGCGAGCCAAGGTTACGCCCGTCCCGGCTGCCCGACGCGCCCCCGACGCGTCGACGAAGTGTCCACAACCGCCGATCGGCCCGGAGTTGCGGACCGATCGCCGTGCGTTACGGGCTCGCGGGCGGAGATGGCCAGCGGTAGCGTTCCCAGCGCGGAACGTGACCAGCCGACCGACACGCAGATCCGACCGGCAAGGGAGCAACTCGTGGACGCAGACACGGTGGTGGGTACGGAACTACGCGGGCTGCGCCGACGCCGACCCGAGGTCGCCGGGACGGTGCTGGCCGGCACCGACGGGCTGCTCATCTCCAGCGACCTGCCCAGCACCGACGCCACCCACCTCGCCGCGCTGGCCGCCGCCAGTTTCGGGCTCGGCCACCGGGTGGCCGACACCGTCCGGCGTGGCGAGTTCCGGGAGTCGGTGGTCCACACGACGGCCGGCTGCGTGGTGACCTACCCGGCGGGGCGCACCGCCCTGCTGACCCTGGTCACCGCGTCGGCACCGGACAACCTGGAGGAGCTGCACCAGGAGGCTCGGGCGGTGGCCCGACGGGCCGGTTCGGTGCTGGACACGCGGGTTGGTGGTGGCGGCGCCAGCGCGGTTCCGAATGGGCACGCGCCGCTCGCCGTGCGTACCCCGATGGCGACCCTGCCCGCGCAGTTGCGCCGCTCGGCCCGGCCGACCTGGCGTCGCCCGCCGATCTGATCGTCGGTGCCGGCGGCGGCCGGGCCGCCGCCGGCCCACGTCACCGGCTGTCCGAGCCGCCGGTCTCCACGACGGCCCGACCGGCCTCCAACCGGGCCACCGGCACCCGAAACGGCGAGCAGGACACGTAGTCCAGGCCGACCTCGTGGAAGAAGTGCACCGAGTCCGGGTCGCCGCCGTGCTCGCCGCAGACCCCGAGCTTCAGCCCGGGTCGGGCGGCCCGGCCCTCCTCGGCGGCGATCCGCACCAGCCGGCCGACGCCGTCGCGGTCGATCGACTCGAACGGCGAGATGCCGAAGATGCCCAGCTCCAGGTAGCGCCAGAAAAACGCGCCCTCGACGTCGTCGCGGGAGAAGCCCCAGCCCATCTGGGTCAGGTCGTTGGTGCCGAACGAGAAGAACTCGGCCGCCTCGGCGATCTGCCCGGCGGTCAGCGCCGCCCGGGGGACCTCGATCATCGTGCCGATCAGCACCTCGACGCCGCTGTCCCCGACCACCTCGGCGATGATCTTCTCGGCCTCGGCGCGGACCGTCTCCAACTCCTGCACGGCACCGACCAGCGGCACCATGATCTCCGGCTTCGCCACGCCACCGTTACGGGCGCAACCGACCGCCGCCTCGGCGATGGCCCGGACCTGCATCGCGAACAGGCCGGGAATGACCAGGCCGAGGCGCACACCCCGCAACCCGAGCATCGGGTTCTCCTCGTGCATCCGCCGGACGGCGGCCAGCAACGCCTCCTCCTTGGCCACGTCCTCGCCGCGTTCCTGGGCGACCGCCACGTTGACCGCGAGCTGCTCCAACGGCGGCAGGAACTCGTGCAGCGGCGGGTCGATCAGCCGGACGGTGACCGGCAGCCCGTCCATCTCCCGGAAGATCTCCTCGAAGTCGGCCCGCTGCAACGGCAGCAGCGCCGCCAGCGCCGCTTCCCGCTCCCCCGGGGCCCGGGCCAGGATCAGCCGCTCGACCAGCTCCCGCCGGTCGCCGAGGAACATGTGTTCGGTGCGGCACAACCCGATGCCCTCGGCGCCGAAGCGCCGGGCCCGGGCGGCGTCCGCGCCGGTGTCGGCGTTCGTGCGGACCGCCAGCCGCCGCTTGCCGTCGGCGTGCGTCATGATCCGGTGTACGGCCCGGACCAGCGCGTTGTCGATGTGCTCCGGGTCGAGGCTGCCCTCGAAGTACTGCACCACCTCCGACGGCATGACCGGCACCTCGCCGAGGTAGACCTTGCCGGTGGTGCCGTCGATGGAGACGACGTCGCCCTCGCTGACGGTCTGTCCGGCCACTGTGAACCGCTTCGCCGGCACGTTCACGTCGACCTCGTCGGCGCCGGAGACGCAGGTCTTGCCCATGCCCCGGGCCACCACGGCGGCGTGGCTGGTCTTGCCGCCGCGCGAGGTGAGAATGCCCTTGGCGGCGATCATGCCGTTCAGGTCGTCCGGGTTGGTCTCCCGGCGGACCAGGATCACCGACCTCCCCTCGGCGGCCAGCTCGACGGCCCGCGCGGAGGTGAAGACCACGGTGCCGGACGCCGCGCCCGGTGACGCGCCGATGCCCGTCGCGACCGGCTGGAACTCGTGGTCGAGCTGGAAGCGGGGGAACATCAGCTGGGCCAGTTGTGCCCCGTTGACCCGGTGCAGCGCCTCGTCCAGGTCGATCAGGCCCTCGTCGACGAGTTGACCGGCGATGACGAACGCGGCGGCGGCGGTGCGCTTGCCGACCCGGGTCTGCAACATCCACAGCTTGCCGCGTTCGATGGTGAACTCGATGTCGCAGAGGTCCCGGTAGTGCTCCTCCAACCGGGCCATGATGCCCAGCAGCTCGTCGTAGGAAGCCCTGTCGAGCTGCCCCAACTCCTGCAACGGCACTGTGTTGCGGATGCCGGCGACCACGTCCTCACCCTGGGCGTTGGCCAGATAGTCGCCGTAGATGCCCTGTGCGCCACTGGCCGGGTCACGGGTGAACGCGACTCCGGTGCCCGAATCGGGGCCGAGGTTGCCGAAGACCATCGTCACCACGTTGACCGCGGTGCCGAGGTCGGCCGGGATGCGCTCCTGGCGGCGGTAGAGCACCGCGCGCTCGGCGTTCCACGACTCGAAGACCGCCCGGATGGCGAGGTCGAGCTGTTCGCGTGGCTGCTGCGGGAACTCCCGACCGGTGTGCTTCGAGAAGATCTTCTTGTACGCGTCGACGAGCCCACGCAGGTCGTCCGCGTCCAGGTCCAGGTCGTCGTGCGTACCCTTGGCGCTCTTGATCTCGTCGAGCGCGTGCTCGAACTCCTCGCCCGGCACCTCGCAGACGGTCTTGCCGAACATCTGGATGAGACGGCGGTAGGAGTCCCAGGCGAACCTGTCGTTCTGACCCGCCTGCGCGGAGAGCCCGACCACACTCTGGTCGTTGAGGCCGACGTTGAGGACGGTCTCCATCATGCCGGGCATGGAGAACTTCGCGCCGGAGCGGACGGAGACCAGCAGGGGGTCCCGCGGGTCACCGAGACGTTTGCCCATCGCCCGCTCCAGCGACTCCAGGTGCGCCTCGATCTGAGCGGCGAGCCCGTCCGGCTGCCGGCCCGTCGCGAGGTACGCCTGGCAGGCCTCGGTGGTGATGGTGAACCCGGGGGGAACGGGCAGGCCGAGGTTTGTCATCTCGGCGAGGTTCGCCCCCTTGCCGCCGAGCAGGTCCTTGAGGTCCTTGTTGCCTTCGGAGAAGTCGTAGACGTACTTGTGGTCGACGGTTTCTTGCGCTGCCACCAAAGCCTCCACACACGCGCCGGACGGAAACTTAACGAAGGTTCAGGCCGAAGGTTAGGTGAGCGTCGGGTGACCTGGGACCGTTCGAGACAATTGGCACAGCCATCACGACTATCCGTGTTCGTACCGGTTTTTGGGAACGCTTCCATGCGCACCATCACGCATCCCGGCCGAGCGTCGTACGCTTGACGGCACGCCAGCCGGTGAACCTCACTTTTGCCATAACCGACGCGAATACACCCCCTCGGAGTCGCCGCCGTGTCGACCATCCCCTCCCCCACCCCCGCCACCGGCCCGGTGCCGCCCCCGGCGCGGGAGTCGGACGCGGTCACCCTGGCCGAGACCGCCGAGCGGGCCGCCCACGAACTGCTCGCCCCGCCGGCACCACTCCCGGCACCGCCGGCACCGCACCTCGCCCCGCCGGCACCGCACCGACTGGCCGACGTGGTGCCCGCTCCCGCGCAGGTCCAGCCGGTCCCGGCCGACGACTGGGTGCTGCCGGCCGAAGCGGTCATCGTGACCAGCGCCGACCCCGCCGCACTGGCCGTCGCCACGCAACTCGCCGAGCTGCTCCGGCCCGCCACCGGCTACCCGCTGCCGGTCACCCACGCCACCGCCCACCCGGCGCCGACCGCCGACTCACCCGCCCGTCCGGTGCCGACCGGTGGCGCTGCCGGGCCGGAGCCGGCCGGTGGCATCGCGTTGGTGCTGGACGAGGCCGCCGACCTCGGCCCGGAGGGCTACCGGCTCGACGTCGCCCGCGACGGAGTCCGCCTCACCGCCGTCACCGCCACCGGCCTCTTCCACGGCGTGCAGACCCTGCGCCAACTGCTGCCACCGGCCATCGAAAGCCCGACCCCGGTCGCCGAACGCTGGGCGTTGCCCGGCGGGACCATCACCGACACTCCCCGTTTCCCCTACCGGGGCGCGATGCTCGACGTCGCACGGCATTTCTTCACCGTCGAGGACATCCTGCGCGTCGTGGACCACCTGGCCCGCTACAAGCTCAACCATCTGCATCTGCACCTCACCGACGACCAGGGCTGGCGGATCGCCGTCGACTCCTGGCCGAGGCTGACCTCCGTCGGTGGGGCGACCGAGGTCGGCGGCGGCCCCGGCGGGCACTACACGAAGGCCGACTACCGGCGGATCGTCTCCTACGCCGCCGCCCGCCACATCACAGTCGTCCCGGAGATCGACCTTCCCGGGCACACCAACTCGGCGCTCGTCGCGTACCCGGAACTGGCACCGGACAAGATCGCACCACCGCCGTACACCGGCACCGAGGTCGGTTTCAGCTACGTCGACCCGGCCGACGAGCGCACGTACGACTTCATCACCGACGTGCTGGGCGAGGTGGCCGCGCTCACCCCGGGGCCGTGGCTGCACATCGGCGGCGACGAGGCGTTCAAGGTCAAGGGCGAGGTCTACACCGGTTTCGTCGAGCGGGTGCAGCGCATCGTGGCCGGTGTCGGCAAGACCGTCGTCGGCTGGCACCAGCTCGCACCGGCCGGGCACGTCGACGGGCGGGTGCTGCAGTGGTGGGGCACGAACGCCGACGACCCCACCACTGCCGACGCGGTCCGGCGGGGCGCCCGACTCATCGTGTCCCCCGGCAACCACGCCTACCTGGACATGAAGTACGCGCCGGACACCCCCATCGGGCACGACTGGGCTGGCCTCATCGACGTGCGCAAGGCGTACGACTGGGATCCGGGCGCACACGTCTCCGACGTGCCCACCACGGCTGTCCTCGGGGTGGAGGCCCCGCTCTGGACCGAGTCGGTCACCTCGCTGGCCGACATCGAGCTGCTGCTCCTGCCCCGACTCCCCGCCATCGCCGAGCTGGGATGGTCACCCCGGGCGACCCATGACTGGGCCGACTTCCGTCATCGACTGGCCGGTCAGGGCCCGCGCTGGGAGAGGGCCGGGATCACCTTCCACCGCGCGCCCGAGGTCCCCTGGCCGAACACCCCGACCATTCCCACCCAGCGCGACACGACGCACACCGAAACCGCCGACCTCTGACCCCCGCCCGGGCGCGTGGTCGCCGCAGACCGGCGTGATCGTCTCGGCTTTCCGGATGTCGGGGTGTCCCCGGCATCCGGACACCGCGATTTCCGTGAACCCGAGTCGATCACACCGCCTCGTCCGCCGTGTCGGCGTGGCCGAGTGGGCGCGGTGGGCGGTTTGTCGGGTTTAACCGCCGGTGTCGGGTGGTCGCGGCCACTCCGGGGACGGAATGGGGGGCCGGGCGGGGTCGTTATACCTGGCATGCCGCCGTAGCCTCCGGGCTCTGGTGTGCGGCAGCCCCCGGGAACACCCGCCGGGATGCCACGGTTACACCCCCGGCCCCCCAAGTGGCAGCGCCCGGGTCGAGGTGGCAGGGCCACCCCCGGATCAGCGTGGCGAAATACCCCGCCGCCCCGGATGGTTACACCCCCGAACGCCCGAGCAGGTCCCCCCCGGATCGCCGGCGTCGTCGCGAACTTCCCCGCACGGCACAACACCCCCCGCACACGTGTGCCGTGCGCTTTCCCCCGATGCAGAGGAGCACGCCATCATGCGTACCGATCTGATCCGCAAGACCGCCCTGACCGCCGCTGGCCTCGCCTTCACCGGCGGCGCCATC